>JANXZZ010000335.1 GCA_025355245.1 Pseudomonadota bacterium
GTGGCTCGGCGCGCACGGCCTCGATATCGGCGCGATGACGGTCTTCCTGTACTGCTTCCGCGAGCGCGAGGACCTCATGGACTGCTACGAGGCGGTCTCGGGCACGCGCATGCAGTACAGGAAGACCGTCATCGCGCCGATGTCGAGGCCGTGCGCGCCGAGCCACATCAGGTGGTTGAGGATGCGGGTGATCTCGTCGAACATCACGCGGATGTACTGTGCCCGGATCGGCACCTCGACGCCGAGCAGCTTCTCGATCGCCATCACGTAGGCGTGCTCGTTGCACATCATCGAGACGTAGTCGAGCCGGTCCATGTAACCGATGCTCTGGTTGAAGGGCTTCGACTCGGCGAGCTTCTCGGTGCCCCGGTGCAGCAGGCCGACGTGCGGATCGGCCTTCTGCACGACCTCGCCGTCGAGCTCGAGCACGAGGCGCAGCACGCCGTGCGCGGCCGGATGCTGCGGCCCGAAGTTGAGCGTGAAATTGCGGATCTCAGGCACCGGGCTTCCCCGCCGCGGGCACAGGCGCCGCGGCCGCAACCGCGGCCGGAGCCGGTGGTGCACCCGTGAGCAAAGGGTCGTAGCGGTGATCGGCGCGGATCACGCGCGGCACGAGCGTGCGCGGCTCGATGCTGACGGGCTGGTAGACCACGCGCTTCTTTTCCGGGTCGTAACGCACCTCGACGTGGCCCGACAACGGGAAGTCCTTGCGAAACGGATGCCCGACGAACCCGTAGTCCGTAAGGATCCGCCGCAGGTCCGGATGGCCACGAAACAGGATCCCGAACAGGTCGAAGGCCTCGCGCTCGTACCAGTTCGCGCCCGGCCAGACGTCCGTGACCGAGTCGATCAGCGGCGGCTCGCCGGGTTCGCAGTGCACGCGCACGCGCACGCGCCGGTTGTGCTCGATCGACAGCAGGTGATACACGACCGCGAAGCGCCGCGCGGCGAGCGTGCCCTCGTCGGCAGCAGGCGCCGGCGTCGCGCGCTCGGGTGCCGTCACCCCGCGGCTGAAGCCGGTGCCGGTGGCACGCTGCGTCTCCCACTCCTCCTGGCCGTAGCTCAGGTAGTCGATGCCGGAAAGATCCGCGAGCACTTCGAAATGAAACTCGGGGTGGTCGCGCAGCGTCGTAGAGACCGCGATGAGCTCGGCGGGCGCGACCTCGATCGTGAGCTCGCCCTTGACGGCCGGCAGGCGCCTGGCGCGCTCGCCGAGCACTTCGGCGAGCCGGCTCGCCAGGGCTTCGATGGCAGCGGACATGCGCCTCAGCTTCCTGCGCGCCGGCTCGGGCGTTCTGGCGGCGCCGCGCTCATCGGGCGATCGTGCTCGTGCGGCGGATCTTCTGCTGCAGCTGCAGGATGCCGTACATGAGCGCCTCGGCGGAAGGCGGGCAACCCGGCACGTACACGTCGACCGGCACGATGCGATCGCAGCCGCGCACCACCGAGTAGGAATAGTGGTAGTAGCCGCCGCCGTTGGCGCAGGAGCCCATGGAGATGACCCAGCGCGGCTCTGCCATCTGGTCGTAGACCTTGCGCAGCGCCGGCGCCATCTTGTTGACGAGCGTACCCGCCACGATCATCACGTCGGACTGCCGCGGGCTCGCCCGGAACACGACGCCGAAGCGGTCGAGGTCGTAGCGTGCGGCACCGGCGTGCATCATCTCGACCGCGCAGCAGGCAAGGCCGAAGGTCATCGGCCACAGCGAGCCCGTCCGCGCCCAGTTCATGAGGTCGTCGAGCTGCGCCGTCACGAAGCCCTTCTGCTTGATCCCGGCGTCGACCTCGGCGACTAGTCCCATTCGAGCGCTCCCTTCTTCCATTCGTAGATGAAGCCGACGACGAGCAGGCTCACGAACACCAGCATCGAGGCGATGCCGAAGCGCCCGATTACGTCGAGCGACACCGCCCACGGAAACAGGAACGCGATCTCGAGGTCGAAGAGGATGAACAGGATCGCGACCAGGTAGTAGCGCACGTCGAATTTCATGCGCGAGTCCTCGAAGGCCTCGAAGCCGCACTCGTAGGGCGCGAGCTTCTCCGCATTCGGACGCCGCGGACCCAGGATGAATCCGAGGACGATGAGGAGACCGCCGAGACCGGCCGCGACAATCAGGAAGATGAGGATCGGCAGGTAGTGTGGAAGCATCACCGAAAGCCTGGGGTCCGAGTGCCGGGGCCCGTTTCAACCGTCATATTCTAGACGGCCACGGTGCACCGCGTCACCCTCGGGTGATGCATCGATGGGACTGATCAGAGTGGTGCCGACGGCCGGATTCGAACCGGCACACCTTACGGTGCTAGCACCTCAAGCTAGTGCGTCTACCAATTCCGCCACGCCGGCAATGAAACTCTGAATTCGCGTCCTACCGTGCTACTTCGGCGGCGGGTTCGTCGGCGCGCTCGCGGGAGCGGCCGGCAAATCGCTGCCGGTCGTCGCTGCGGGCGCGCCGATCGGCGCCGGCACCGGCACGCTCGTCGTTACCGGCGCAGGCGCGCTCGCCGGGACCTGGTCGAGCAGGCTCGTCGGCGCCGCAGCGCCGGTCCGGTGGCTCGCCATGTAGGCGAGCGCCAGGCTCGTCACGAAGAAGCAGGCCGCGAGGATCGCGGTCGACTTCGAGAAAAAGGTCGACGAGCCGCGCGCGCCGAACACGGTGCCGGAAGCGCCGGAGCCAAAGCCCGCGCCCGCATCGGCGCCCTTGCCCCGCTGCAGGAGCACGAGAGCGATGATCGACAGCGCGAGCACAGCGTGAAGTGTCAGAAGGGCGTTCTGGAGCATGGTTCTACTATCCGCGGGGCCGTTCAGGCGGCCGCTGCGCAGATCCTCACGAATTCATCCGCCTTGAGCGAGGCGCCGCCCACCAGCCCGCCGTCCACGTCGGGCTTGCCGAACAGCTCGGCGGCATTGGCCGCCTTTACGCTGCCGCCATACAGGAGCCGCACCGCGCCGCCAATTATAGCATCCCGTGCCACGATCCGGTCGCGAATGAAGCGGTGCACGTCCTGCGCCTGGTCGGGTGTTGCGGTCTTGCCGGTGCCGATCGCCCAGACCGGCTCATAGGCGACGACCGCGCGCGCGAAGGCAGCGACCCCGGCGAGCGCGAGCACCGCATCGAGCTGGCGGCCCACGACCTCCTCGGTGATGGCGCGCTCGCGCTCCTCGAGCGTCTCGCCGACGCAAAGGATCGGCACGAGCCCGCCGGCCTGCGCCGCCACGAACTTGCGCGCCACCAGCGCATCGTCCTCGTGGTAGAGCGCGCGGCGCTCCGAGTGGCCGACGAGCGCGTAGCCGCAGCCGACGTCCTTGAGCATCGCCGCCGACACCTCGCCCGTGAATGCGCCCTGTGCCTCGGCGCAGACGTCCTGGCTGCCAAGCGCGATGTTCGAATCCTTGAGTTGCCGGCCGCTTTCCCACAGGTAGACGCAGGGCGGGCAGATGAGGACGTCGCAGCTCGCGGTGTCGCTGGCCTCGACGAGCGCCTCGATCAGGCGCGCGTTGTCGGCACGGGAACCGTGCATTTTCCAGTTGCCGGCGACGAGCGGTCGGCGCATTGCGGGAGTCCTCGAAAAGGCGCGCGAGGATACCCGCCAGAGCCCATAAAATCAATGAATTGCGTATTACCCGGCAGCGGCGGCCCGCACCACTGCCGCAAGCCCCTCGGCCTCCGCACGGACGATCGCCTCCTCGCGCCCCTCGACCATGACCCGGATCAGTGGCTCGGTCCCGGAGGGCCTCAAGACGACCCGGCCGCTGTCCTTGAGCCTCGCTTCCGCAGCCGCCACCGCGGCGCGGATCGCGGGCAGCGTCGCGAGGTCGACCCGGCGCGCGATCTTGACGTTGAGGAGCACCTGCGGATAACGACTCATGTGCGAGGTGAGCTCGGCGAGCTTGGCGCCCGTGCGTCGCATTACGGCGATCACCTGCAGCGCGCTCACGAGGCCATCGCCGGTGGTCGCCTTGTCGAGGCACAGGAGGTGCCCGGAGGCCTCACCGCCGAGCACGCCACCCGTCTCGCGCAGCATCTCGAGCACGTAGCGATCGCCGACCGCCGCGCGCCGGAACGGGATGCCGAGCTCGCCGAGCGCGTGCTCTAACCCTAAGTTGCTCATGACGGTCCCGACGACCGGGCCCGGGAAGCCGCCGTCCTCGTGGCGCCCGCGAGCGATCACGTAGAGCAGCTGGTCGCCGTCGATGAGGCGCCCGAGGTGATCGACCATCACCAGCCGGTCGCCGTCGCCGTCGAGGGCGATGCCGGCATCCGCGCGCACCCCGGGAACCGTGAGCTGCAGAAGCCCGGGCTGCGTCGAGCCGCAGCCGTCGTTGATGTTGCGGCCGTTCGGCGAGCAGCCGATCGGCACGATCTCGGCGCCGAGGTCGGCGAGTACCCGCGGTGCGACCTTGTAGGCCGCGCCGTTGGCGCAGTCGATGACCAACTTCAAGCCCTCGAGCCGCATGCCGGTCGGCAGCGTGCCCGCGCAAAAATCCTGGTAGTGGCTGCGCGAGCGATCGACGCGCACCGCGCGTCCGAGGCTCTTTGACTCGACCGTGCTCGGCGGCTCGACCAGCCGGCGCTCGATCTCGGCCTCGAGGGCGTCCGAGAGCTTGCCGCCGGAGCGATCGAAGAACTTGATGCCGTTGTCGTCGTAGGCGTTGTGGGAGGCGCTGATCACGACGCCGAAGTCGCAGCCGAAGCGCTGCGTCATGAAAGCGACGCCGGGCGTCGGCAACGGTCCCGTCAGGTACACATCGACGCCCGCCGCGACGAACCCCGCCTCGAGCGCGGCCTCGAACATGTAGCCCGACAGGCGCGTGTCCTTGCCGATCAGCACCGAACCGCCCTCGGGCGCGAGCACGCGCGCGGCGGCGCTCGCGAGCCGCAATGCAAACTCGACCGTCATCGGCTCGGTGCCCACCTTGCCGCGCACGCCGTCGGTGCCGAAGAACTTTCTGCTCATGCCCTGACTCCCGGATCCGCGCGCCTGAGCGTGGCCCCGATTAATACCGCATCCAGCGTCTCGGCGACGTCGTGGGCCCTGACGATCAACGCGCCGCGACTCGCCGCGATCGCGGCCAGCGCGACGCTGCCGGCGAGCCGGGCGCCGACCGCCCGCCCGGTGAGCGCGCCGCTCAGCGACTTGCGCGACAGACCCACCGCGAGCGGTGCGCCGAGCGTCGTGAACTCCTCGAGCGCGTTCAGGATCGCGACATTGTGCGCGGTCGTCTTGCCGAATCCGAACCCCGGGTCGATCGCGATCGCATCCGCGGCGACCCCGGCCGCGCGGCAGGCCGCGAACCGCGCAACCAGCCAGGCGCGGACCTCCGCGACGACGTCGGCGTAGGACGGTGCATTCTGCATCGTCTGGGGCATCCCTTGCATGTGCATGACGCACATCCCGACGCCGAGGCGGGCAGCCGCCTTGAGGGCCGCGGAATCGCCAAAGCCGCGCACGTCATTGATGAACGTGGCGCCCGCCTCGACCGCGGCCTCGATGACGGCGCTGCGGCTCGTGTCGACGGAGACGATCACGTCGAGCTCTTCCGCGATGGCGCGGACCACCGGCAACACGCGCGCGAGCTCCTCGCCCACGGGCGGCGGCGCGG
>JANXZZ010000255.1 GCA_025355245.1 Pseudomonadota bacterium
GTTGAAATCGCCGCGCAGCGCCAGCTGCGCCGCCTGGCGCGTCTCCATCAGTCGCTGGTAGCCGTAGAAATAGGAGGTCGCCTGCCCCGGCGCGCGGAACACGTAGCGCTGCATCTCCTGCGTCGCCATGCCTTCGGAGAGCCCGACTTCCTGCATCAGGAAGCTCTTTACGTCCTCGGGCTGGATGCGTCCGAGGTTCACCATCGGGTCCAGGAACGCGCGCGCCGCGCGCTGCGCACGCGCCTGCAGCGCGAACAGCTGGCCGTCGAGCGGCTCGAACTGCTGCATCTCGGCCTCGGCGTACAGCGCCCAGCCCTCGACGTTCACGCTGTTGAACGCGAACACTGCGCGCGCGGTCGAGACGCCCGCCTCGATCATCTTCGCGAACTGCAGCTCGTGTCCCGGCCGTGCCTCGTGCGAGGTCAGCGTCCAGGTGGCGGCCTGGTGCGAGAAGTCGTCGAACACCAGTGTCTTGCCGGTGCTGTCGGGCGCCATGCCCGTGGTCAGCACGAACTCGCCGTATTCGCCCGTGTTGCCGACGAGGCGCGGCGCGCTCATGTGCGGCGCCGGTTGCTGCGCGTTCTCGGCCGGGGTCGCGAGACGGATGGAGGCGGCGCGCTCGGGGAGCGTGACGATGTGATTCGCGCGGATCGCGGCCTCGATGAGCCCAAGGCGTTCCTTGTAGAGCGGCATCACGTTATCCGCCGGGATCTGCTGCTCCTTGAGCTTCCTGATCACCGTGTGGTAGTCGGGGTCCGGCAGGCCGCGTTCCTTCGCGATCAGGCCGGCCGTGATGTTCATCTGGTTGCGGATCTCGGCGAAGGAGGTCAGCGCCTTGGCGATGAGCTCGTCCGGCGAGATGTCGACGCCAAACTGGTGCAGGTTGTCGGCATACACTTCGGCAGGCAGCAGGTGATCCGTACGCGTGCGCGGCATGATCTCGGTCTTGAGCCAGGTGGTGTAGTCGTTGAGCTGGTGCTCGAGCGCCGCGTAGCTCTTCTGCCAGTTCTTCACCTTGCTCTTCACGAGCAGGTCCTTGATCCCGGCGATCAGCGTCGGCGCGTCCTCGATGACCCGCTCGACTTCACCGCGATAGGGACCAATCAGCTTCGGCTCCGCCTTGATGCGCTCGAGCGTGCGCGCCTTGGCGAGCTCGGCAACGGGCGTGAAGCCCTTCGCGGTCCCGCTGTACTTCGCAAGCCGCACCGCGACCTGCTGCTGGCGCGCGGTGGGAATGCGCGGATCGAGCGTCTGCTGGACGACGCCGAACACGAGCCCGGTGACGTCGGTGTAGGGAATGAAATACTTGCGGGCGAGGACGTTGCCGGTCACGTTGTCCTGGGCGGCCGAGATCAGGATCTCGAGGTCCTGCTTCACCTTCGGGTCCGATTCCTTCGCGAGGCGCTGCCGGTACTCGACCACCGCTGCGTTGAAATCGGCGTTCTGCGGCTCGTAGAGATCGCGCGTGAGATCCGTGATCGCCTCGTCGTAGCCGTCGACGCCGAGCTGGCTGGCGGTTTCGGGGCTGTACTTTGCGAGCACGTTCAGCAGCAGCGTGGCGTTATCGTTGCTGCGCGTGACCCACGGTTGCTCGGCCGCGTGCGTCGCCGCGGCGATGGTGAAGAGCGCGAGCGCGAGCATCAATTTCCTGAGCGAGGCCATGACGAGGTTCCTTCCAACAGTCTCTGAGGCGCGCAATGCTACAACATTGCCTCGCGAAAAATGCTGGAAATCCCGGGCCTAGCGTTGCTGCATCGCGAGATTGCCGACGTGCCACGTTCCCTCGACGGGCTCGAGGAACGTCCGCTCCTCGCGCACGACGAAGCGTTGGTCCTGTGCGACGGAAAAGTTGGCGCGGCCATCGACATCCGCGCGCAGTCGTGCCCTGTAGCTCTCGTAGACCGCGAGCGATTCAAAGGCGATCAGCCCCCACGCGATGTCGTTGGTGCCCTCCGACGGCAGGAAATAGCCGAGCAAGCGCCCGCCGCAGCGCGGAATGATCGCGCCCCAGCGCTCCGCGTAGGCCTTGAAGGCATCGCGCTGGAAGGGATCGATCTGGTAGCGGATGAAGACGACGATCGCCATGGCTCGCTCCTCGGGCTCGTGCAGGCGAATGTACCCGCTTGCCGGGCGACGATGGTTCGTCTACCGTCGAACCATGAATGACAGCCCGAACATCGCCCGCGTCGCGGCGCTCCTCGGCGACCCCGCGCGCGCCGCGGTACTGACCGCGCTGCTCGCCGATCGTGCGCTCACGGCGACGGAGCTCGCCGGCATCGCCGGCGTCACCAAGCAGACGATGAGCGCGCACCTCGCGCGGCTCCTCGATGCGCGCCTCCTCGTCGTCGAAGCCCAGGGACGTCACCGCTACTTCCGCCTCGCCGACGAGGACGTGGCGGCGCTGCTCGAATCGCTGATGGGCGTGGCGTTCCGCACGGGCGCGGTGCGACTCGTGTCGAGCCCGCGCGAGCCCGCGCTGCGCAGGGCGCGCGTCTGCTACGACCACCTCGCCGGCGAGCTCGGCGTCATCGCCTACGAGGCGCTGCTGCAGAAGGACGTGTTCGATCTCGCCCCGGAGGGACTGCGGCTGACGCCGGCCGGAGCCCGGTGGTTCGACGCCGCGGGTGTCGATGTCGAGGCCGCCGGGTCCCGACGGCGCGCGTTCTGCCGGCCGTGCCTCGACTGGAGCGAACGGCGCCAGCATCTTGGCGGTGCCCTCGGCGCTGCACTGCTCGCGCGTATCTGCGCCGTCGGCTGGGCGCGGCGCCTGAAGGCCTCGCGCGTGATCGAGTTCTCCGCGCCGGGCGAGCGCGCGTTCCTGGCCGCGCTCGGCGTGCGCGCGTCCCACCGGGATCGCACCGCTGCTCGCCGCTGAGCACGGCTGGTATCCTGATCACCGCCATGGCCTACCCCTACCTCAGCGACCTCATCCGCGCACTCACCGGACTCGAGCTGCCGCTGCCGGTGCCGATGTTCGGCCTGCTGGTGGCGGCGGCCTTCATCGCGGTCACGCTCATCTTCCAGGCCGAGCTCAAGCGCCTGCACGCGGCGGGGCGCATCGGCTGTGCGCGCATCCGCGAGCGTACGAGCGGGGGACGCGTCGCGGACGTCGAGGTGCCGCCGCAGGACGTCGCCAGCAATCTCTCGCTCACGGTGCTGCTCGCGGGCTTCGTCGGCGCGCGGCTGTTCAGTTTCCTCGAGTATCCGCGCGAGTTCCTGGCCGACCCCTGGAGCGCGATCTTTTCCCGCACCGGCTTCACCTACTACGGTGGCCTGGTGCTCGGCCTGGTCGCGGGCATCCTCTACGCCCAGCGCAAGCACGTGGCGTTGCGGCCCGGGCTCGATGCGGTCGCGCCCGCGCTCGCGATCGGCTACGTCATCGGCCGCCTCGGCTGCCAGCTATCGGGCGACGGCGACTGGGGAATCGCCGCCTCGCTCGCGGCGAAACCCGGCTGGCTGCCCACCTGGGCCTGGGCGCAGACCTACGACAACAACGTCGCGGGGGTCGTGCTCGCCGCGCCCGGCGTGTATCCCACACCGCTCTACGAGTTCGCGATGGCGCTCGTGACCTTCGCGATCCTGTGGGCGCTGCGCCGGCATCCGTTCCAGTCGGGCTGGCTGTTCTCGCTCTATCTCGTGCTCTCGGGACTCGCGCGCTTCGCCGTCGAGCAGATTCGCGTGAACCCGGTCTTTCAGCTCGGCGGCGTCACGGGTTCACAGGCGGAGTTCATCTCGGTCGCGATCGTGATCGCGGGCCTCGTCGGGCTGTGCGCATGCCGCGCGCGACGCGACGCCACCGCCTAGTCAGTCTCCGCCGCCCGAGGACGGCGAACCCGGCAACTTTCCAACGCCGCCAATGCGCTTCGAAGCCATTGATTTCAATCAGTCTCGTCCCCTCGCACAATACTTAACGCAACGGTACTGTTGCGTTTTAATCTTATGTCGCGTACGTTCAGGAGGTTCGGCTTCGGGCGACCCATATAGAAGGAGCGAGCGATGCTCACGCGCAAGACGGCGATTTTCGCGATTGCGGTCGTGGCACTCGCCGCGGCACCGATCGCTCCCGCCGCGGCCGGTGGCCACGGCTTCATCCATCCGTGGGGAATCGGTCGCGGCGTGGTCGGCGTGGTCGGCGCGGTGGCAGCGCTCGTGACGCTGCCGCTCGTGATCGCCTCGGCCGCGCTGTCGTTGGACGCGCCGGTTGAGCCGCAGCCGGGGTACGGCGGGCCGCCTCCCGGCTATTACCCGCAGCCCAACTACTACGCACCGCCGCCCGCGTACTACGGCGCGCCTGCCTACTACGGCGCGCCGCGCAGCTACTACGCACCGTCGTACGGCTACGGCCGCGCGCCGGGCCGCTACGATTCGCACGCGTACTACTCGGGGCGCGCCGGCTATCATGGCGGCTACGGTGGCAACGTCCCCTCCCGATCAGGAAGACCCGGCGATAGGCGGTGAGCGTCCGCGCCGTACCGTCGTCCCGAAAGCGGGACGCGGCGGACGGCCGACCCGCTCGGACGCACTCAAGCTCGGCGAACGCATTCTCGAGGTCGCGACCGACCTGTTCCTGAGCGAGGGCTACGGTTCGACCAGCATCGAAGCGGTTGCCGCGCGCGCCGGCATCTCCAAGCGCACTTTCTATCATCGCTTCGACGGCAAGGCCGAGCTGTTCGCTGCCGTCGTCCATCGCATCATCGAGCGCATCCGGCCGCCGGCGAGCGTGCCGCTCCTCGAGGGCCCGACGCTGCACGACATCCTGACGCGCCTCGCGGGATTCATCCTGCAGGCGGCGCTGTCGCCCGAGGCCATCGCGCTCCACCGGCTCATCACCGCCGAATCCACCCGCTTCCCCGAACTCGCACGCGCGGTCAACGGCGAGGGCAGCACCGAGGAGGCGACCACGTTGATCGGCGGGCTGCTCGCGCGCGAGCGTCCCGATACACCGCTCCCGCCCGCCGCGCGCACCTTCGCGGCGGAGCTCTTCCTCGAGATGGTCATCGCGCTGCCGCAGCGTCGGGCGCTCGGGCTCGGCACGCCCATGACACCTGCCGAGCTCGCGACGTGGGCCGCGCAGGTCGTCGACGTATTCCTGCACGGCTGCCTCGACGGGGCCGCGGGGCGCGCGCTGCGCCCGCGCTGATCCGATCGCGCAGCCGGCGCCGCGTCTTTTTCAGCGCTTCCCTTCCGAGTCGA
Organism: Pseudomonadota bacterium; assembly: GCA_025355245.1. Classification (GTDB taxonomy): domain Bacteria; phylum Pseudomonadota; class Gammaproteobacteria; order Steroidobacterales; family Steroidobacteraceae; genus CAIKZZ01. Next base: position 5,194 of record JANXZZ010000255.1, read on the forward strand.
TCGCCGCCGCAATTGAATTGACGAGTTCCGTGCGCGCCGCCGACTGCTGCTTGCCGGTCGCGACGGGCCAGGCGCTGTTGATCGTAACGACGAGACGGCGCGCGCGATCGATGTGGATCATCTGGCCGTGGATGCCGATCGCATCGAAAGTGCCGTCGTCGCGCGTCCACCACTGGTAGCCGTAGCCGCGGCCCGGCACGCCGATGTCGGCCTGCCTCTGCGTCGCGGCTTCGAACCAGCCGTCGGCGACGATCGGCTTGCCATCGATCCGCGCGTCGTCGAGGACGAACTGCCCGATGCGCGCGAAGTCGCGCGTGCTGGCCTGGAAGCAGCAGCCGCCCTGCTCGTGCCCCGTCACGTCGAGGCGCCAGGTGGAGTCCTGTTCCATGCCGTAGGCCGCCCAGATCTTCTCGGAGGCGTAGCTTGCGAGCGGCTTCCCGGTCGCGCGCGACACGAGTACGCCGAGCAGGTTCGTCTCCCCCGTCTTGTAGAGCCACTTCTCGCCCGGCGGCGCCTCGCGCGGCAGGCGGCGCATGTAGCTGACCGTTGCGTCGACGCCGGGATCGGGCGGCGTCGAGTAGAACAGCGCGACGTCGGAGTGGACGTCCGTGTAGTCCTCGTTCCACTTGACGCCCGAGGTCATCGTCAGCAGCTGGCGCACTGTCACGCCGTCGTAGCCACGGCCGCCGAGCTCGGGGATGTAGCGGGTGACGGGGTCGTCGATGCTATTGATGAAGCCGTCCTTGAGCGCAGCACCGACCAGCGTGCTGGTCAGCGACTTCGCGACCGAGAACGAGGTCCATTGGCCGTCCGCGCGATGGCCGAGCCCGTAGCGCTCGAGGCGGATCTTGCCGTCGTGGAGCACCACGAGCCCCGCGAGTTTGTAGTCGACGGCGTAGCGGTCGAGCGCGTCGGCGCCGGCACCGCCCGCACCGAAGCCCGGAAGCGGCGCGCCGGGTGGAAGTTCATGCACGTGCGCGCCGCGCTTCACGACACGCGTATGAAAAACCTCGGCCCAATGGGCGAAGCCGAACTCCCGGTCCGCCTGGTTCCAGGTCGCGAGCGCGCGGTCGAGCGAGGCGGGTGTGGGCGGCGCGACACTGTCCGCGGCGCTCCCCGCCGAGAACATGACGAGCAGCGCGGCACCGACGAGGACCCGCCGGGTCCTGGCTGCGAACCACGGCGCGGCTGCGGTGGGCACTCGGTCCAAAATCATGCGGGCTCCTGGAATGGATTGTCGCGTCCGCAACCGCTCCCGGCGCTCGCGCTTGAACCTTAAGACTAGCAGCGTGCTCCTACGACGACGCGGGCGAGCCAGCCGGCAGCGGCCGCCGCGCGCCGCACGGCGCGACTCACTCTATAATCCCACGCGCCCGCGCGCCATTTCCTTCCCACGGACAGGACGATCGACATGCCCAGGATCACCGTCGGCGACGCCCCGCAGAGCTCGGGCTCCCGCTACCCCGCCCCTTTCAACAAGCCCTGCATCAACCGATCGTGGCGCCGGCTGGGCGATGCGGTGGGCCTCACGCAGTTCGGCGTGAATCTCGTCAAGCTGCCGCCGGGAACCTGGTCGAGCCAGCGCCACTGGCATTCCCACGAGGACGAGTTCGTCTACGTGCTCGCGGGCGAACTCGTGCTCCTGACCGACGCGGGCGAGGAGACGCTCAGGCCCGGCGACTGCGCGGGCTTCAAGGGCGGCGTTCGCGACGGCCACTGCCTGCAGAACCGCACCGAGCGCGATGCCGAATTTCTGGTGGTCGGTTCCCGCCATCCGGCGGATTCCGGGGAATACCCCGACCTCGACCTCGTGTTCACCGCCGGCCGCTACGAGGGCAAGGGCGGCTTCTGCCACAAGGACGGCACGCCCTACTGAGCCCGCGGCGCGCGCGCGCGTACAATCCCCGGCATGCATTCGCTCGAATCCGAGTACGGCGAGCTCAAGGCCGCCGGCGTCATCGACGCGGCCGGCGCCGAGCGCGCGGTCGCCCTCGAGGAACGGGCGCTCTTCTCGGTGTCGGCCGAGCTGCGCCTCGCGCTCTATGCCTCGGTCGCCGCGATCACCGGCGGCATCGGCATCGTCCTCAAGCACACCCTCGACCGCATCGGCCCGGTCGCACTCAGCATCGCGCTCGCCGTCGTCGCGGCCGGCTGCTACGCGAGTGCAATCAGGACGCGCTCGCGGTGCGAAACGCGTTCTGCCGCCGGCGACTACGTGCTGCTGCTCGGCGCGCTGGTGCTGAGCGCGGATCTCGGCTACATCGAGTCGCAGTTCCACTGGTTCGGGGCCAACTGGAGCTGGCAGCTGCTGCTGCTCGCCCTGTTCCACGCGCTCGGCGCCTACGTGTTCGCCTCGCGCCTGCTCCTTTCCGTCGCGCTCACCTCGCTCGCGGGCTGGTTCGGCGTCACGGCGAACCTCGGCAGCGTCTTCGACGGCGAGGCAACCGTGCGCCGCTCGGGCATCCACTCGCTGCTGTGTGCGACCGTGGTCTGGCTCGTGCGCGAAGCGCACCGGCGCGTCGCGGCACGCGCCGACTTCGCGGAGGTCTACGAGCATTTCGCCGTCAACCTCGCCTTCTGGGGCGCGATCGCGCTCTGCTTCGCCGACGGCACGCGCCTCGCCGGATTCGTGGTGCTGGTCGCGCTGGGTGCGCTCGCGACCCGCCGGGGCCTGGTTGCCTCCCGTGAAATCCTGTTCGTGTACGGCATCGGCTACACGGCCTTCGGCTGCTGCGTCGTCGGCTCGATCCTGGTTCACGACCTGCTCCTCGCCACGATGCTCGACCTCCTGATCGTCGTGGCCGCGGTGGTGCTGCTGTGGCGCTCGCACCGTCGCTTGCAGGCAGCGCCGCGATGAGTCGCTTCCGCCCCACGGTCGAGGAGGAACGCTGGAGCAGCGCCGCGACCCGTCTCGGCATCGGTCGCGCACTGCCCTTCCTGGCCGCGCGGCTCGGCGGCTGGGTGCACGTCGGAACCGTGACGCGGGTCGCGCTGTTCGTCCTCGGGACCGTCGCGGCAGCACTGACCGCGGCGATCTTCAGCCTCCTGCACCTCGCGGGCAGCTTCCTGGTCGAGGGCGTGATCCTGGTCGGCATCGCCGAGTGGCTGATCGCCCGGCGCCGGCTGTTCGCCGCCGGTCTCGAGGAGGCGCTCGAGCTCGCCGGGCTCCTGATGATCGTGTTCCAGTCACTCGATGGCGGCAGCGATCCGAATTTCCTCAGAACCTCGATCCTGGCCGTCGGCGTCTTCACGATTGCCGGGATCCGGCTGTTGAATCCGCTCTTCACGACCGTCGCCGCGCTCGTCGCCTCCTTCGCGCTGAGCGCGCTTGGCGATACGCTCGGGCTTGCACCGGCGACCGGAGCGGCGCTCGCCGCCGCGTTCTGCTTTGCCAAGGCGGCAGGCGCACTCGCGCTCGGCGCGCGCGGCTTCAGACGGCCGTCCCACGATCGCATGCTCGACTGGGGCGTGGTCGTGATGCCGCTGGCGGGCTACCTGTGGATCGTGCCCCGCTTCGCGGCCCCCATCACGTTCGGCTCGCTCAGGACCGCGGGCCTGCTTGGCTTCGCCACGATCGCGGTCCCGCTCGTGTTCGGGCTCGCGGCGCTGTATGCGGGCTTGCGGCGCCACGCGCACGCGCCGCTGCTCGCCTGCCTCGTCGCCATCGGCTGCATCGCGTATCAACTGCGGGAACTGACGGGCCTCGCGCTCGAGTGGCGCCTGATCGTCTGGGGCGCGGTCGCACTCGCACTCACGATCGGCCTCGAGAGGTACCTGCGCATGCCGCGGCGCGGCGTCACCTCCGCGAAGCTCGCGGACGCAGCGGACGCGTTCAAGCTGCTGCCGGTGGTCGGCGCGGCCGCGCTCACGCCGCACGCGGCGGCGGGAGCGCCCGCGGCGGATCCCAAGTTCACGGGCGGCGGTGGACAATTCGGCGGCGGCGGCGCGAGCGGCGACCTGTGACGCTGGCCGGTGCCGCTAGGGACGCGTAGGCGCCGCTTCCGGCAGCGGTCCGACGGCCTGGTCCTGCGCCTGGACCACCTGCCAGCGACCGCCGCGCAGGATCCAGACGTCGGACCACACGAAGCGTCCCTTCTTGACGTGTCCCGCCGAATCCTTCTGCACCCACGATTCGCTGCCGGTCGCGTACGCGGTGGGTCCGAAGAAACGCACGTTCAGGTCGTCGACGTGGTTCGCGACGAAGTCTCCCGGTCCCGCTTCCGCGTCCGCGATCGTTTCCGCCTTGTTCCACAGGAGCTTGGTGCCATCGGGGTACACCCACACGAAGTCATCCGCGAGGATGCGCTTCAGCACCGAGGCATCGTTGGTTGGCACCGATTCCGCCCATTGCTTCTCGCCGTCCTCGATGTAGCGGCGCGCCTCGCTCTCGGAGTAGGCGCATCCGCCGACGGCCAGCAGCGCCAGTGCGCCCAGCACGAGTGGCGCGGCGGCGGCGCGCGGCGACGTTCCGGTCATCTGCAAGCCCCCGAGGTCCGGTGAACGCATGCTTAGGTCCGCGCCAGGGCGGCTAGCGGCCGTGCGCCGCGTGCGCCGGATGGCGGCGGCGCGGCCTCAAAAGATAGAAGATGCCCTGCACCAGCCCCTCGAGCGAGAGTGCCAGCACGGTACCGATCACCACGCCGCTGGCAATAGCCGCGGGCGACAGCGGCACCGTGTAGGCGTATTCGGTGCGCGTCTCGGCGAGTATGTCGCGATTGGCGCCGGTCGCGACGTGGAATATCTGCGCGATCAGCGGGCCCCTGAGCGCGGCAAGCTCCGCGGTCAGCATTTTGACCCGGTCGTAGATCGTGCGGATCGTCCTGCCCTCGTCCTTGAACGCAAGATCGTCGCTGCCGGCGTGGTGGGTAATCAGTGCCTCGACGTCGCCGTTGAAATATTTGTCCGCGGTCTCCTGGAAACCGCGGAAGTTCACGGTCGCCTCAATCTGGTGGGCGCTGACGCGTTTCGCGTACTGGTCAACGAAGCCCGGAACCTGCACCCCGACCAGCAGACCGACGGCGAATAGGATGAGGCGCACGTAGTTGGCTAACATGGCACTGCTCCCGGTGCTGCGCCGCAGGATCGGATTCCCGTCCGGCGGCCCCGTCGAAGGACCCTGACCGACTTGAAGCCAACCTTAGCATTCTTCGGAAGATGGCCGCCGCAAACAGCCCCGCAACTCCGGACAGCGCGGCCCGGTGATGACGCCTGAGGCCGCGAGCGCATTCGTCAAGCGGCACGGCGTGGTGCTGGCCGCCGCACGCGGCCCCGTCCCCAGCATCGCGGAGCGGATCGCCGGCGCCCCGATCCGCGGCAGCTGGTGGGGTCATCCCAGGGGCCGCGAGATTTTCCGCACGCTCGAACACCTGTCCGCGTCATCCGACGTGCTGGTGTGCCGCCTGGTCGGCGGCAAGGTGAGCTTCGTGCACCGGCGCCTGTGGCCGGCGCTCGTGCGGATTGCCGCCCACTTCCCGGCCCGCTCGGTGAGCCAGGTTCACCAGGTGCACACCGAGGCCGGGATGCACCGCTCCCACGACGTGCCCTTCCCCGACTGGGTGCCGGCCCCGGTGACGGCCGCGGCGCGCAAGCTGAGCGAAGCCGAGGCCTTCCAGGAGCTCGGCGGCTGGGCGACGCCGAAGCCAAAGGCCGCCCGGCGACGCGCGCCCGCGCGCGCGCCGGCCAGGCGACCCGCCTAGCCTGAGGACAGCACGAAGCGGTTGCCGTCGGGGTCCTTGAATATCGCCATCGTTCCCCAGGGCTGCGTTTCGGGCTCGCGCTCGAAGACGACGCCGCGCTGCTTGAGCTGCCGGTAGGTTCCCGCGACGTCGTCGCAGGTGAAGGAGCCGTTGAAGAACGAGCCGATGCGATCTTCGTGGCCGGGCGGCGTGAACAACACCACCCGCGTTGCCGAGTTTGCGATCCGCAGCTCGATCCAGCGCTGCTTGTCGTCGAAGGGCTGGTCGGTCGCGATCTCGAAACCGAGCGCCTCGGTATAGAACTTGACGGCCTTGGCCTGGTCGCGCGTCGGGATGCTGACGAATTTGAGTTGCGTAATCACAGGGACCTCCACGGGCGGTGGCGCAGTATGCGACCGGCGACCGCTTCTCTATACCAATGGATGCTATAGTTATTGATACTATGGAACGCATTGGCATCGATGCCTACGTCGTCGACGTCCTGATGCCCGACCTCGTCGGGCACGACCGGCGTCCGGCAACCTTCATCGTCTACCTGTTCCTGCTGCGCGAGGCGGCGCGTCGCCGGCGCGATTCGGTGTCGGTGAGCCTGCAGTCGATCGCAACGCGCACCGGGCTTTCGAAGTCGACCGTGCAGGTGGCGCTGCGGCACCTCAGGAGGCGGCGGCTCATCGACCCCGCCGTCATCGCCACCGTCACGGACCCGGCGCGGCGCGTGCTGCGCCCGTGGATCCGCTGAGGCGCAGCCGCCCGCAGGCTACGTCGGGGGCGGCGACGTCCCGGCGGGACGGGCAGATGCGTCATCCGCGGCGGCCGCGTGCGCATCGCGCACCTCGCTCGCCAGGTCGCACACGGCCATCGCGTAGTTGATGCGCGGGTTGTAGCGACTGATCACGCGAAAGTTCCTGAAGCCCACGCGATAGCCGATGCCATCCTTGCGCACCGAACGGATCAGCACCGCCGGCGTGGCACCCGGCACGCGGCGGTCGATCTTGACGCCACGGCGCCGGAGCGACTCGGCCGTTTCGTTGAGTGTGATGCCGCCGGCGGAGCCGACATCCTTGCCGCCGACCGTCGCGACATCGATGAGCGGAACGCCATCCGTCTCCCAGCCGCGCTTGACGAGGAACTCGGCGATGCTGGCGAACACGAGCGACCAGTCGTTCCAGAGATTCGCCTTGTGGCGCGCCTCCGCGCGCGCGGCGAACAGCCGATAGCTCGAGGGCATCAGCTGCGGCGCGCCGAGCGCGCCGCCGTAGGAGCCCTTGAGGCTCAACGGATCGACGCTCAGGTCCCGGCTCAGCAGCAGGAACTGCCGCAGCTCGGTGCGAAAATACGTATCGCGCGCCGGGTAGTCGAAGGCGAGCGTCATCAGCGTGTCGATCTCCGGGTACGAGCCCGTCACCTGCCCGTAGTTGGTCTCGATACCGAGGATCGCGACCAGGTACTCGGGCGCGACGCCAAAACGCGCCGCCGCGTCCTTCAGCGCCGCCTCGTGCGCCTTCCAGAACTGAACGCCCGCCGTGACCCGCACCGGCGTCACGTAGCGCGCGCGGTACTCCCACCACTCGAGCGTCTTCTCGGCGGGACGGGTCATCGCCGCCACGAGTTGGGGCCGCGGCTTCGCGGCACCGAGGATGGCGATCACCTCGTCGTTCGGCAGCCGGTCGCGATCGACGAGGCCGCGGATGAACGCGGCGATTTCGGGTCGCGCGAGGTCGAAGTGCGGGCCCGCCGTCGCCGGCACCGCTCCCGCATCGCCGCGCGCCGCCGCCGCGAGCAGCAGGCACGCGCAGAGGCCGGCGGCTCTAGAGCTTGCTGAGGACACGGTCGCGCGAGATCGCCGCGATCGAGGGCGTTCCGGCTTGCCCCATGATCACGTGCAGCTCGCGCGTGAAGATGTCGAGCACCGCCTCGACCCCCGGCTGCCCGAATGCCGCGAGCCCCCACACCTGCGGTCGACCGAGGCCGACGGCGGAGGCGCCGAGCGCGAGTGCCTTGAACACGTCCGTGCCGCGCCGGATGCCGCCGTCGACGAGGACGGGAATGCGGCCGCCGGCCGCGGCCACGACCTCCGGCAGGCACTCGATCGTCGAGCGCAGCGTCTCCTCGTCCCGCCCGCCGTGGTTCGATACGACGATGCCATCGACACCGTGCGCGACGCAGCGCTCGGCATCCTCGCCCGTGACGATGCCCTTCACGACGAGCTTCACGGACACGAGCTGGCGCATCCGGTCGAGGTACTCCCAGGTCAGGTTCTTCGGCGTGTGGCCGGTGACGCGCGATACGTCGAGGTCCGTGAACATCGGGGCCTTGTTCCAGAAGTCGTGGTTGTTGCCGACGTGGCAGTTGGTGCACTCCCGCGTGTCGGCACGCATCGCGCGCTGCTGCGTCTCGTTGTTGCGGCCCGGGATGTTGTCGACGGTGAAGGCGATGACCGGACAGCCGGCATGCTCCGCGCGCTTGACGAGCGCCGTCGTCACCGCCCAGTCGTCCGTCGCGTACAGCTGCATCCACACGGGCGCACCGCGCGCCTCGGCGACCGCCTCGACGCCGGTCGAGCCCGCCATCGACAGCATCATCAGCGCCTTGCGGCTCGCGGCACCGCGCGCGGTCGCAAGCTCGGCCTCCGGATGAAACGCACGCTGCCCGGACACGGCCGACAGGTACACCGGCGTCGGCCACTTCGTGCCGAAGAGGTCGACCGAGGTATCGAGATGGCTCACGTCGACAAAGCGTCGCGAGCGGATCTCGATGCGCGAGAAAGCCTCGTGGTTGATCGCGACCGTCCGGTCGTCATCGACCCCGGTCGCCATGTAGCCCCAATGCGCGGGCGGCAGTGCCGCACGCGCGAGCGCCTCGAACTCCATCACGTTGAGTATCCGGTCCACCGTCACCGCCGCTGCTGCCGCCGCAGGATGCGCAGTCGCGGGCAGCGTAAGCGCCCGGGCGAGCGCGGGAGCCGCCGCCAGCACGGGCAGCGCCGACAGGTAGCGGAGCAGGTTGCGCCGCGCGCTTGAGATGGGATCCCCGATCATCATGTTGTTCTCCCCCAAGGTTGGCGTGGATCCTGGCGCGACGCCAGCGTCGGACCGCGCCCCATGGTTCGCGAGACTCGCACCGACGTCGGCTGCGAGCGCACTGCATGGTCCCGGAAGTCCGGAGCCGGCGCAACCGGCGGTCGGCCCGCGTCCCTCAGTAGTCGATCTGGTAGACGATGCCGACGGTATTGCCGGGATCGTTCTGCGGTGTCGTGCCCTGCGCGGTGGCGCTGCCGTTGCCGACGACCGTCTGCAGCTTCAGGTGCTTGCTGAGGTCGACCTGTGCCTGCAGCTTGGTGATCCCGGTCGTGCTCTGCACGGCGCCGAGGTAGACCCGAGACGAAACGTAGCGACCCGCCTCGACGGTCGCCGCATTGCCGTCCGTGCCGCTGCTGCCGGCAACCGCGAGTCGATCGAGACCGAGCCGGCGCTGCACGGCGGCGAGCGGATCCGCGGAGCCGTAGCCGATGCCGCTGATCGAGGCGAGCGCGACTCCGATGCTGAGCATCTGCAACGGTCCGAGCTGCTTCGGGTCGGTACTGAACAGCAGGTTCGCCAGGATCGCGTCCTGCGGCTGCTCCGGCGTGCTCGTGAGCTCGACCGTGGGCGCCGAGGCATAGCCACCGACGGTGAGCGTCGCGGTACCCGTCGCCGAGCTGTTTTCGGCGACGAAGTCGAGTGTCGGGTCGAGCGCGTTCCTCGGGCCCGCGCCGTTCAGGCTCACCCGGCCGCTCGTGAACGTGAGCGAGGCACCGGCCAGCGCCAGCGAGCCGCGGCGCATGTCGAAGCCCCCGGAGAACTCGGGCGCATCGTAGGTCCCGCCCACCAGGAGCTCGCCACCGAGCTCGGCGTCGAGTCCGCGTCCGCGCACGAACACCCCGCGCGCCGCATCCACCGCGAGATCGAGCTTGATCGGTGCAAGCCGCCACGACGCCGGCGGTGGCGGTTTTGAGTGCGGGCGCCGCACGTCGAGCACCGCGACATCGTGCGGCAGTGCGTTCGGGATGTTGATTTCGGCGCGGATGATGTGGAAGCGCCCGCTCGACTCGAGCTGCGTATTCGCGCCGCCCTTGACGGTGAGCGAGCCGTCGACGCGCGCGGTCAGCAGATCGCTCGTCAGCGGCTGCGCATTGGCCGCGGTCAGGCTGAGGTCGACCGGGATCGAGGGCTCGAGCACCCCGATCGTGCCCTCGACCGTGACGGTACCGGGCCCGGCGTGGGCGACGAGCTTGTCGAGCTTGAGCGACTTGTCCGCCGCCCGCAGCGTCAGCGATACGTCCGAGAGGTGCGCGCCGTGCGCAAAGTCCTGGAAGTCGCCGTGCTCGACGGTCACGGTTCCCGCGACCTTGGGATCGGTCGCAAGGCCGGTTACGTCTGCATTGATCGTCGCCTGCCCGCGCACCCGGCGGCCCCGCGGCTCGAGGAACGGGTTCGCGGTCGCAAGCGCCAGGGAGCCCTCGGCGTGCAGCGCAAAGGACTGGTCGCGCCGCGCCGGCACCGAACCCGCCACGTGCAGGTCGGCCACAGCGCCTGCGCGCACGTGCAGGTCCGCAACCGCACTGCCGTCGTGGAATGTGACGCTGCCGACAACCTCGGTCGCCGGGACCGCGCGACCGGCGTCACTGCGTACGCGCAGACCGGTGCCGTGCACGCGCGCCGTGCCTTCGGGATTGGCAAAGGTTCCGGTCAGGTGCGCATCCGCCGTGACCGCACCGTCGACCGGCCAGTCCGGGTAGAGCAATGCGAGCGGCGCGGGCGTTGCGTTCGTCAGCGAGGCCGTGAGGTCGAGCGCGGGCGCGAGCCGCCCCGCGACCGCGAGCACCGCGCTGCCGCTGCCGAGCTCGACTGTGTCGACGGACAACCCGTCCCGGAACGCGAGCGTCGCGGGCGTGAGCAATCGCGCTTGCTGGCCGCGCACGGTCGCCTCGAGGGCGCTGACCCGCAGGCGTCGCGCCGCGAGATCGAGGCTTGCGACCGAACTCACCGCCGCGAGCGCACCGTCGGCGTTGGTCCAGGTGCTCGCGAGGTTGAACACCACGGCGTGCTCGGGCCCGGCGGCATCGACCCGGAACGCGCCCGTGGCCGTCGCGACCACGAGGCCGTCGCCCTGCGCATGCAGCGCGACGACGGGATGGGTGGTCGGTGCATCGACGTGCCCGCTGACCGCCAGGTGGCCAATGCGATGCTCCGGCGTTCCCGCGTCTCTGGCCTCGAAGCGCACCTCCGCGCGGTGCCGGCCCTCGGCGGTGACGAAGTCGACGCTGCCCGCGAGGCTCCCGCGCACGGGCTCGCCGAGCAGGCGCTCGAACTCATCGAGGTGCGGTAACTCGAACGACACGCGGCCACGGATCGGCCGTTCGCCGGACGGTAAGCTCACATCGCCGCGTGCACTGGCGCTGCGCCACGTCGCGCGCTCGATCAGCGCGCGAATCTCGCCGTCGGCTGCGCGCTTGAGCGATGCGCCGATCCGCACCGGTGAGCTGTCGAGGCTGCCGTGCGCATCGACCGTCGCCGACGGGTGGTCGGGCAGGCCCTGGGCCTCGACGACGAGATCGACGACGCCGCGTGCTGCGGTGTGCGCCGTTCCGTCGACCTTCACGACCGCCTCGCCGCCAAAGTTTTCGCGCCGGCCGTGGATGCGTCCGTGCGCCCGGGCGGTACCGGCCAGCGACGGCGACAAGGCTGCGAGCGAGGGGAGCTCGGCCTCCCAGTTGAAGTCGACTGCGCCCGCGCGATCGCTGCCGCTCACCGATAACTTGAGGCCATCCGCGTCGAGGCGCGCGCGCTCGAGGGTGAACGTCGTGCCGCGCGTCGCGCCGGATGCGCTCAGCATTGCCCCCGGCGACAGCAGCCGTGCCCACGCGTCGCTGCCGCCGACGCCCACCAGGCCAACGGTGAGTGTGCCGCGTCTTTCCCCGTCCTGCTCCGCGACCGCGACGGAGACGGTCGCGGCCCCCTCGACGCCAATCCCGACGAGGCGCGCGAAGACGCCGACCGCCGGTAGCTTCGCCGTGAACGCGAGCTGTGGTCGCGCACCCGCGCGCGCCCAGCCGCGCACCTCGGCCAGCACGTGCGCGGCCGTGAAATCCGCGCGCCACGCCGCGTCGGTGTATTTCGCAGTGATGTCGAGCTCGACGGGTGCCGCTGCGAAGAGCGCGGGCTCCGCGCCCGGGATCCTCAGGCCCTCGAGCGTCGCCGTCGCTTTCGCCGCGCCAAGATCGCCGTCGACATCGACCGCCAGGCTCCGCAAGCTCGTTGCGCCGACGTGCGCTCCCAACACCCGCAGCCGCGCGGACATCACGGGCGCCGCGAAGCGACCGTGGAAGTGACCGTTGAGCTCGACGCCGTCCCACGAGATCGCCGGACTCAGGCTCATCGCGGGTGCGCTGCCGGTGACGTCGACGTCGGCAATGCCGGCGGTCCAGTTCACCGTGCCCGTCGCGTTCGCCCGCAGCGCACCCGCGGCGAGCACGACGCGGGTCGTCTCGGCATTGCGCGGACCGACGACGCTCGCGTGCGCCGACAGGGCGCCAAGGCCCGGGAGTCCGGCCAGGTTCTGCAGCGGTCCCGCGGCCGGCTCCTCGACATCGAGCGCCGCATTCACCCGCCGCGCGTCGATCTCGCCGACGACCTGGTACGTGCCAGGCCCGTCGAGCCGCCGGGCGAACAGCGATGTATCAACCTCGCGCGTACCGATCGCGTGCACGTGTCCGCGCAGGTCGAGGAGCGCATCCGCGCCCGCGAGTTCGCGATCCAGTTCCAGGCGCGGCAGCTCGAGCGTGGCGACGTCGAAGCGCTGCAAGAACGCCGGGCCCGCATCGCCGCTACCGGCAGCGGGGTTCGCGACCGGCGCGCGCGATACGAGCACGTGACCGGCGCGCAAGAGATCGACGTCGACGTGCCGGAGCAGGAGCCGGCTCGCGGACGAGCGCAGCGTAATGTCGGTCGCGACCAGCCACACGCCCCGCCCATCGCGAAGCTCGAGGCGATCGAGATGCAGCTCTCCCGGAAGGCGCCCGGAGAGCCCGGTGATCACGACGCGATTGTCGCTCAGGCGCGTAGCCAGCTGCTCGATGAGTCGCTGCCCGGAGTCCGTGTTCGCGAATTCCCACAGCGCGAGTACAAGTACGAGCGGCACCGCCGCCACGAGCGCGAGGATCGCCAGAAACCGTCTGGAGGGGCGGCGCACTAGAAGACCTGCCCGAGACCGAGGTAGATCTCGAAGGATGCGCCACCCTGCAACTTGGTGACCGGAACGGCGACGTCGAAGCGGATCGGACCGATCGGCGTGTAGTAGCGTATGCCGCCGCCGAGGCCAACCGACGGTCGGCCCTGCAGCAGGTGTCCGTCGGCGCTGACCGCGCCCGCGTCCGCGAACACGACCGCGCCGAAGTTCTTCGCGATGCGCTGCCGGAACTCGACGCCCGCGGCGTCCACCGCGCTACCGCCGGTCGGCTGCGTGTCCGGGAACTGCGGTCCGACCGACTGGTAGGTGAAGCCGCGGACCGTGCCGCTGCCACCCGCGTAGAAGCGCTGGTCGGGTGGCAGGTCGAAGGGCGCGGCGCCGTGCGCCTGGCCCGCAAGCGCGCGCACCGCGACGACACTGCGACCGACGGGGGTGAGGCCGAGCGCGTTCAGGTCGTAGAACGCCGCGGCGTCCGCCTGCGCGACGACGAACGTGGCGGGGATCGCGGTGAACGAGCGGGTCGGCGTGACACTCAGCGAGGCGCGTATGCCGTGCAGCGGATCCTGCAGCGGGTTGGTGATGCCGGTGCTGTTGTAACGCGCGGCGATCGGTAGCCCCACGAGCGTGTAGTCGCGGATGATGGTTTCCTGAGTGATCTGCTCGCGCTCGGCCGAGAGGCCAACGCTGCTGGTCCAGAACGCCGAGAAACGGCGGCTCAGGAGTACGCTCGAGGTGATCGCGGTCTGGTCGTAGGCCCGCAGCGACTGCCTGAGCGAGGCCACGTTCACCTGCAGGTTCTCGTCGCGCGCACCGAAGTCGGGCTTGGTGAACTGCGCGCTCAGGTTGTAGCCGAGGCCCGAGGTCGCATGACCGCCGATGTCGATCGCGGTTGCCGCGACGGTGAGCTGCTCGGCGCTGCCGAAGAGGTCGCGGTCCGTCCAGCGCACGCCCGCGCTGCCGCCGAGATCGCTCGAATACGCGGCGTTGAAGCCGAGCGTGTGCCGCAGGCGCTCCCGCAGCACCAGGGTCAGCGACACGCGCCCGTCATCGTCCGGACGCTCGGCGAGCTTCACGGTCACGCTGCTGAATACGCCGAGCGCGAGCAGATCGCGTCGTGCCTCCTCGATCTTGCCCGGACTGTAGGGCTGCCCGGTCACGACGAGCAGCCGCCGGCGGACGAAGCTCTCCTCGACGTGCTTGAGCCCGGTCAGCGCGATCGCACCGATGCGCGCCACCGATCCGCGCACGACGCGGTAGACGATGTCGAGCGCGAAGTCCTCGGGGACCTCGTAGGCGACCGGCGTGTCCACGACCGCGAACGCGTAGCCGTCCTCCTCGAGCCGGTTGAGGAGCCGCGCCTGCGCGTCGAGAACCGCGACCGCGTAGGCGGGCTCGCCGGACTCGAGCCCGAGCGCGCGGCGCTCCTCGACCGAGATCTCGCCGTCGATCGTGATCTTGCCGACGTGGTAGATCTTGCCGGGCACGAGCTCGACACGAACCGTCGCGTCCTGGCCGGCGGGCAGCGCGTTGATCGAGTCACCGAGTTCCGGATCGTCGAGCGGCTTGCCGTTGATCGTGATCGCTACCCGGCTCTGGTAGTAGCCGTAGCTCTCGAGCACGGTCTTGAAGCGATCAATGTCCTCGCGCGCCCGGCCGATCAGCGCGAACGGGCCCACGGGAGCGGTTTCGCGCAGCGTCTCGAGCTGCGAGCTCGTCCGCAGCGCCTCATTGACCGGATCGCTCTCGGTTGCGGAGATCGATACCGAATACGACTGCGGATCCGCGGCCCGCGTCGCTGCGCTCGCGATCAGTAGCGAGGCGCCGAGGAGCGCGCCGAGCGCGCGCAGGCGCGCGCTCCGACCGCGCCCGGGGATATTCGCTCGACACGGCCTCGCCGACGTCCAACCACGCAATACCAACGGTCCTTCTGAAGCCGGTCGGGGGGCGGGGATCGCCCCCTCGGAACCGATTGCGCGAGGGCTCGGGCGATGAGCCGCGCACGCGGTTTCCGGGCGGTTCGGCAACGCCCGCAAATAGTAGCCGTTTGGCACGGCGAGGCCCGCAAAGCGCGCTACCGGCTCCCCTGGCCGCTCACGACCGCGTGCCCGGCTGAATCGGCGTCCCACGCGAATAGTCGCCCTAGAATCATTGACTTAAGTGAGGGACGCCCGGCGACCGAGGGCCCATCCATGCGCGTCCCGCCCGGCCGCGCCGCGGGCCCCTGCGCTCCGACTCCCGGTTCCGCCGGAAGTTCGATCGCGGGTCCGCCTAGGACGGCGGCAGGCCCTCGAGGCTCGCCGGCCGCGCCGTACCGAAAACGCTCGGCCAGGCGACGATGAACGTGGGCACGACCCACGCGATGATGTTGCACATGAAGAGGATCGACGGACTCGTGTCGCCGTCGAGATCGGAGAACCACGGGATCGCCACCAGCACCCGGTCCGTCAGGAATATCAGGGTCACCGCGTAGCTGCGAATCATCCAGTGACGGTGCTGCTCGAAATTGCGGCGGCGGATGCAGTAGAACGCCATGCCCGTCGTCAGCATCCAGAGCAGCGCCTGCGTCGTGACCGCGATGCGGGTCGGCAGTGCATTGTGCAGCGCCGTGATGTAGATGCCGAGCGGCGCCGCGATCGCAACCCCGATCACGTAACAGCGCCCGAGGATCCGGTGCACCCGCGCATGGCGCCGCCGCAGGCGCGTCGAGAACTGCGTCGCGCCGAGGCAGAGCACCAGCAGCCCCGCGAGCCCGTGCGGCAGCAGCAGCCAGCGAACCGGCAAGTAATAGGTCCACTGCGGATCGCCGTGGTCGACGATGAAGCGCTCGTTGTTGTAGACGACGAAGAGCGCGAGCGCAGCGATGAACGCGAACAGGATCTGCTTGGCCGGGAACGGGCGCAGGGTCTTCGGCGCATTGGACGACATCTCGGCCTCCGGAATTACGTGGAAATCCAGCGCTTCGCCCTATTTTCCCCGGCGCGCCGCAGCGGCCCGCCGTTTCGCTGGCTATCCGCGGGCCGGCGCGCGTCCGTATTTGTACACGCTCGCCGGCGCGGTGTCGCGCGGCACGAGGGCGCCCGACAACCGGGCGCCTACGGCACGCGGGAGGCGCGCGAGCCGGCGCGGGTCGGGTCCGGCGAACTCTCTGCACGCCGTTCTCCTCTGCAGCCATGGTGAGCCCCGGGACTGCTATCCTTGCGCCGCTGCCGCGAGGAATAGCATCGATCGCGACGCACGAGGATGGCGCCCCGGCGTGGCTCTGCCACCGGCACGGCGCGGCGGCGACCGGAATCGAACTCCAGAGCCGCGCCCACTGGCGCAGGACCCCGCCCGGTGACACAGGATGTCGGAATGCCGCACGTCGCGACTTCGCCCGTTTTCTCGCGCCGCGGCAACGACGAGCGCCCGTGCGGGACGCCGGGCGCGAGCTGAGCAGCAAGCACATGGCGTCCGAGCCCAACCGCGCTCCTGGCATCGATGTGGAGGTCGACGTCCTCGTCATCGGCGGCGGTCCCGCGGGATCGACCGCCGCGACGCTGCTTGCGGGGAAAGGCCATCGCGTTCAGCTCCTCGAGAAGGAACGGCACCCGCGCTTTCACATCGGCGAGTCGCTGCTGCCCGCGAACCTGCCGCTCCTCGAACGCCTCGGTGTCGCGGACGAAGTGCGCGCGATCGGCATGCAGAAGTTCGGCGCCGAGTTCGTGGCGCCGTGGCTCGGTCGCGGCGAGACCTTCGAGTTCAAGGACAGCTGGGACTCGGCGCAGCCCTTCTCGTACCAAGTACGGCGCTCGGAGTTCGACGAGATTCTGATCCGGCGCGCCGCGCGGGCGGGCGCCATCGTCACCGAGGGTTGTCGCGTGCGCGAGGTCGCCTTCACCGACGGCACGCATCCCGTCCATGTCACGGGCACGCACGACGGTGGTCGCCTCGAGACCTGGCGCGCGCGGTTCCTCGTCGACGCTTCCGGCCGCGACACCTTCCTCGCCGCGCGGCTCGGAACCAAGCAGCGCAATGACCGGCATGGCAGCGCGGCCATGTACGGCCACTTCACCGGCGCGCGGCGCTACGAGGACCGCCGCGCCGGCGACATCTCGATCTACTGGTTCGAGCACGGCTGGCTGTGGTTCATCCCGCTCGCCGACGGCACCAGCAGCGTCGGCGCAGTCGTCTGGCCGGCCTTCATGAAGGCGCGCACGGTGCCGGTCGCCGACTACTTCCTGGCGGCGATCGGGGAGTGCGAGCCGTTGGCGGCACGCCTGCGCGATGCGACGCTCGTGTCCGCGGTCGAGGCGACCGGCAACTATTCCTACACCTCGGCGCTGAGCCACGGCCCGCACTACGTTCTCGTGGGCGATGCGTTCGCGTTCATCGACCCGGTGTTCTCCTCGGGTGTGTGGCTCGCGATGAACGGCGCCGCGGAAGGCGCCGAGGTCATCGACACCTGCCTCAGGGATCCCGCGCGGGCGCCGGCGGCGCTGCGCCATTTCGACCGAACGATGCGCTGGGGACCCAAGGTGTTCTCGTGGTTCATCTACCGCATGACGAACCCGACGATGCGCGACCTCTTCATGCATCCGCGCAATGCCTGGCGCATGAAGAACGCGATCCTTTCGGTACTGTCGGGCGACATTTTCGGGCGCACGCCGATCTGGGGATCGCTGCGCTCGTTCAAGGTGCTCTACTACATCGCCTCGGTGCTGAACCTGCGCCGCAGTGTCGCCGCGTTCCGGCAGCACGCGACCGACATCAAGCCGGTGCCCGGCAGTGAGTAGCCGGGCGCGGGAGCCCGATGCTGCGGCGCTGCGCGTCGACTACCTGTCGCGCGCGGAGCTCAAGTCGCAGCCCGCTTCGTGGTGGCGCGGGGTGCTCGGTGTCGTACCCTTCGGCGCGACGCCCGCGCCGCGCACGACCGACGACATCCCGCTCGTACCGGTCGGCCTCGAAGTGCTCGGTAGCGAGGACCTCGCCTGCGAGGTGTGGCAACTCGATGCAGCACTTATCTCCGGCCGCACCGGCGAAGTGCACTACCGCCGCGGTAGTGAGGTGTTGTTCGGGCACGTGATGATCCCGGAGGCCGACTTCGAGGCGACGCACGGCAACCAGGCCGAGAAGCTGCAGCGCGTGACCGCGCGCGCTTACGCGGAGATCTTCGCGGCGCTACGCACGCTCGGTTGCCCGCACCTGCTGCGGGTGTGGAACTACCTTGCCTCGATCAACGAGGAGGACGCGCTCGGCGAGCGCTATCGGCAGTTCAACAGCGCGCGCCGCGCCGCGTTCCTCCTCGGCCGACGAGCGGTCGAGGGCGACGTCCCGGCCGCGTGCGCGCTGGGTTCGGCCCCGGGCTCCCCGCTCGTGATCTATTTCCTCGCGAGCACGGCGCGTGCCCGCGCGCTCGAGAATCCCCGACAGGTGAGCGCCTACCGCTACCCGAGTGAGTACGGCCCGGCCAGTCCGACGTTCTCGCGCGCCGCGATCGCGGCGCCGACCGTGGGACGGCAGCTGTTCATCTCCGGCACCGCCAGCATCCTCGGCCACGAGAGCGTGCACCCGGGCGACGCCGCGGCGCAGGCTCGCGAGTCGGCCGCCAACGTCGCGGCGCTGATCGAGGCGGCGAACGCCGCGTCCACGGGCGTGAGGTATTCCGCCGAGGCGCTCAAGTACAAGGTCTACGTGCGCTACGCGAGCGATTTCGCCGCGATCCGCGAGGAGTTCAGCCGGCACCTCGGCTCCCGGCATCCGATCACCTACCTGCAGGCCGACATTTGCCGCCGCGAACTCCTCGTCGAGATCGAAGCCGTCGGCGGACCGGACCGCGTCGATCGCGCGGGACGACCGTGAACGCGGTGCGGGCGGCGGCACTCGCGGTGTGCGTGGCCGCAGGCAGCGCGGGCGCGCACGCGGCGCAGGCGCCGCTCTGGGAACTCGGGCTCGGTGCCGGCGCCGTCGCGTTCGATGACTATCGCGGCGCCGATCGCTCACAGGTCTACCCGCTGCCGGTCGTGTACTTTCGCTATCGTGGCAAGTTCCTACGCTCCGACCGCGACGGCGTGCGCGGACTCGTGCTGTCGACGCCGCGCGTCGAGCTCAACGTGAGCATCAACGCGACCACGCCGGTCCGCAGCAGCGACGATCCCGCGCGCGCCGGCATGCCGGACCTGAAACCCACCTTCGAAGTCGGCCCCTCCGTCGACGTGCACGTGTGGAAGTCGGCGGACGAGCGGCTGCGACTGGACCTCAGGCTTCCCGTGCGCCGGGCGATCACGATCGAGCGCGATCCGCGTGCGATCGGCTGGTTCTTCGCGCCGCGCCTCAACCTGGATTTTCGCGACCCCGGTGGCCACGCCGGCTGGAACGTGGGGCTGCTGGCGGGACCGCTATTCGCCGACCGTGCCTACCACGACTACTTCTATTCGGTGGCGCCCGAATTCGCGACGCTGACCCGCCCTGCATACCGGGCACCGGGCGGCTACTCGGGCACGGAGGCGATCGCCGCGCTCTCGCGACGCTTCCCGAATTTCTGGGTCGGGGCCTTCCTCCGCTACGATGTCCTAGCCGATGCCGCATTCCTGCCGAGCCCGCTGGTGCGTCGCCACGGGTACTGGGCAGGCGGCCTCGGCATCGCGTGGATGGTCGGACGATCGACGCGCTTCGTCGACACGGCCGAGGGGGAGTGAGGCCGTCATGAGCGGGCTGCTGCGGGCGCTGCGCGAATGCGTGACCCTCTACGTGTCACTGCTCGTGTTCGCGCTCATCTGCCTTTCATGGACCGTGGTCGCGTTGCCGCTCTACCTGCTGCTGCCGCACGGACGCGGCAATGCAATCGGCCGCCGCGGGATCCAGCGTGGATTCAGCCTGTTCGCGAGCTGGATCTCGCTGGTCGGCGTCTACCGCCTCGACCTGACGGCCATCGACAGCCTGCAAGGCGGGCCCGCACTCATCCTCGCGCCCAACCACCCTTCGGTCATCGATGCGGTCCTGATTGTCACGCGCCATCCGAACGTCGTCTGCATCATGAAGTCGGCGCTGATGAACAACATTCTCCTCGGTGCCGGCGCCCGCCTCGCCGGCTACATTCGCAACGACCCGCCGCGGCGTATGGTGCGCGAGTCGGTGGCGGCGCTCGGCCAGGGCGGAGTGCTGCTGGTCTTCCCGGAGGCAACGCGCACGACGCGCGCGCCGGTCAACCCGTTCATCGCGAGCGTCGGCCTCATCGCCAAACTCGCGAAAGCGCCCGTGCAGACGCTTCTGATCGAGACCGACTCGCCCTACCTCGGCAAGGGCCGTTCGCTCGTGAAGCACGTGGCGCTCCCGATCACCTACCGCGTGCGCCTGGGCGCACGCTTCGATGCGCCGGATGACGCGCGCGCGTTCGATGAGTCGCTCGAGGCGTACTTTCGCGCCGAGCTTGCCGATTCCCTGCAACGCCGCTGGCTGCCGGCACCCACGCCGCCACCGGCGGCCGCGTAGCATCCCGCGATGGACGCCTCCCGTACGCATCTCGTCCTGATCCCGAGCTACAACCCGGGCGCGAAGGCGCTCGACACGGTCGCCGCGGCGCGCCGCCACTGGTCGCCGGTCTGGGTGGTCGTCGACGGCAGCACCGACGGCTCCACCGAGCGCCTGCTCGCGCTCGCCTGCCGCGATCCCGAGCTGCGCGTGCTCGCACTCCCGAGCAACCGCGGCAAGGGCGCGGCAGTGCTCGCGGGTCTCAAGGCCGCGCTCGCGGCCGGCTTTACGCACGTGCTGACGATGGATGCGGACGGCCAGCATCCCGCCGAGCGGATCCCCGCATTCATGGCTGCGTCGATCGCCGAACCCGCGGCGATGGTGCTGGGCGATCCCATTTTCGATGCCAGCGCGCCGCTGATCCGGGTGCGCGGCCGGCGCATCTCGAACGGCCTCGCAAACCTGGAAACCCTGTGGGCCGGCGTGCACGATTCACTGTTCGGATTTCGCGTCTACCCGGCGGCACCGCTCGCCGCGATCATGGCGCGCCTGCCGTGGATGCGCCGCTTCGATTTCGATGTCGAGGCGGTCGTGCGCCTGTGCTGGTGCGGCGTGCGGCCACTCAACCTGCCAGCGGCGGTGCGCTACTTCAAGAGCGAAGACGGCGGCGTCTCGCACTTCCAGTACGGGCGTGACAACGCGCTGCTCGCGTGGATGCACCTGCGCCTGGTCGCGGGCTTCCTCGTCCGCCTGCCGCTCCTGCTCGCGCGGCGCAGCGCCCGGCGCTGAGCGCGGCTAGTGCGCGGGGCGGTGCGCGCGGTACGCCGAGAAAATCCCGAGATCGACCTGCCGGTCGGCGCCGGCGAATCCCGCGGCGGTGACCGCGGCGAGCACTGCCTCGGGCGGCACGCAGGCCTCGATCGTGTCCCAGTAGTAGCGCATGAGTTCCGGCGTGTCGCGATGCCGGCCAATGCGCGCGGCGAGCCACGGGACCACGCGGCGCATGTAGGTCCGCAGCGCCGCGCGCGCCCAGTCGGTGCCCGGCTGCGTGATCTCGAGCACGCACAGTCGCCCGCCCGGTCGCAGCACCCGATGGAATTCCGCGAAGCTCGCCGCGAGATCGTCGACGTGGCGCAGCGCGTAGCCCATGCTGATGAAATCGGCCGAGGCATCCGCCAGCGGCAACTCCTCGGCGCTGCCCGTGAGCAGGCGAACGCCGGCGGGCACCTTCGCGGCGGCGACCATTCCGGGGCTCGGGTCGACGCCGGTGACCAGGGTGGCATCGCCGACGATACCCGCGGCGGCCGCGGCCACCAGCCCCGTGCCGACGCCAACATCGATGACCGTCATGCCCGCGCGAAGCCCCGCCTGCACGAGCGCGCGCCGCCGGTACCAGGAGCCGCTGCCGAAGGCCATCGCACGCTCGACGCGGTCGTAGTCACCGGCGGTGCGACTGAAGATGTCGCGCACCCATTGGCGGCGCTCGTCGAGGCCGGTGTAGTACGCGGGCAGTGGCCGGTGCGGAGGATCCATCGGGCTCTCCGTTCGCGAGATTCCGGGCAGCGGGCGGACGAACGATATCACGGCGGGAAAGGCCTGCCGGATTCGCGGCCCAGGCTAAAGGCCAGCTACGTTGTTGATTTATAAGGACTCGCCGGCCGTCATGCGGTTGCGTTCAGGACCCTCGCCGATATAATGACGAGCGCCGGCAACACCCGGCACCGTCGGGGTCCGGACGTCGCAAGTCGTTCCCGCGCTCGCCCCGGGGGGTCGATTGGGGGGGGTTGGGGGAGGGAGTTCGCGGGGGCACGCCCCTGCCCGTCCGGTACGGTTTCCGGTCGCTTCCGTTGCGTCGCCCGGTCGGCGCCGCTTTGATCACGCGAAGGTACTGATGCAATCCGCTGAAGCAGCAACGAACGAGGGACTCGAGCGCGAGATCGGAGGCCTCATCACCCAGGCGCTCAATCTCGAGGTAGCGGCGACGGGCATCGACCCCGAAGCGCATCTCTATAGGGAAGGCCTTGGCCTCGACTCCATCGACATCCTCGAGATCGCGCTCATCGTCTCCAAGCGCTACGGCATCGAGATCAAGGCGGAGAGCGAGGAGAACCACAAGATCTTCCGTTCGCTCAGGTGCCTCGCGGAGTTCGTCGCGGCGAAGAGGACGCGCTAGTGCCAGGCGCGTCCCGGGTCGCACGGGGCGTCGCAATCGGCGCCGGCGCAATCGCCTACGCCGTGCTCGCACACCTCACCAATTCATCGCCCGGACACGAGGCGCTGGGTGCACTGCTCGCCGCGGGACCGGTGTGGATCGCCGCGGTGGTGCTGGCGTGGCGTTCCGACAGCCGCGTGGCCGCGCTCGCGACCTGCGGCCTCCTCGGCGTCCTCGTGTACGCGCGCTGGCCCGACCTCGAAGCGCATTTCGCGTGGCTGTATCTCGCACAGCAGGCCGGTACCTACGCGCTCCTCGCCGTGACCTTCGGCCGCACGCTCAGCGCCGGCCGCACGCCGCTCTGCTCCCGGTTCGCGGCTGTCGTGCACGGCCCGCTCACGCCAGAGGTCGCCGCCTACACCCGCGGCGTCACCCTCGCCTGGACGCTGTTCCTCGGCGCCATAACCGTGGCGCTCGTGCTGCTCTACTTCCTCGCGCCGCGTCCGCTGTGGTCGGCGTTTGCAAACTTCGGCGCCGCGATCCTGATTGCGCTGATGTTCGCCGCGGAATACCTCGTCAGGCGCAGCGTTCTGCCGGACATGCGCCACGACGGACTGTTGACGACGCTGCGCGCGGTCACGAGGGTCGCGCTTCACCACCCGGCCGCAACGCCGCGTGCCTGAGCGCTCGCGCCATGCGACGCCCTGAAGCCCTGGTGAGCGTCGCGCTGCTCGCGCACGGCTCCGCGCACGAGGTTGTCGCGTACCGGCGCGGCCGGCCGATCCGCGCCGCGCGCTTCGTCGCAGACGTCATGCGCGTCGCCGCGACGTTGCCGGCGACGCGTCACGTGCTCAACGCCTGCCAGGACCGATACCACTTCACGGTGGGGCTCGCGGCCGCGATCGTCTCCGGCCGAATCAGCCTGCTGCCCTCGACGCACACGCCCGAGGTGATTCGCCAGCTCCGGCTGTTCGCGCCGGATGCGGTGTGCCTGACCGACGAGGCCGATTGCCCGATCGACCTGCCGCTGGTGTCGGTGCTCGGCGGGGCCGCTGCGCGCGTGGAATCCTTCCGCGTACCCACGGTTGAGGCCGACGCGCGCGTCGCCTACGTGTTCACGTCCGGATCCACCGGCCTGCCCGTGCCGCATCCCAAGACCTGGGGCCGCCTCGCGGAGGCGGTCAGCGTCGAGGCCGGGCGCTTCGGCTTCGGGGACGGCCGACACCGCGCGATCGTCGCGACAGTGCCGCCGCAGCATATGTACGGATTCGAGTCCTCGGTGCTCCTGCCACTCCTGAGCGGGAACGCGCTGTGTGCGGAGCGCCCGTTCTTTCCGGCCGACATCGCCGCCACGCTCGCGGACGTGCCCGCGCCCCGCGTCCTCGTGTCGACGCCCGTGCATCTCAAGGCGCTCATCGCCGCCGACATCGACCTGCCGGAGCTCGAGCTCATCGTCTCCGCCACGGCGCCGCTGGCCGATTCGCTCGCGCGCGAGGTCGAGGCACGCTTCGCGGCGCCCGTGCTCGAGATCTACGGGTCCACCGAGACCGGCCAGATGGCGAGCCGCCGCACGACCGCGACCGCGGAATGGCAGCTCTGGCCCGGGGTCCGCATCGAGGCCCGCGACAGTCAGACCTGGGTGCACGGCGGTCACGTCGAGGCGCCGACGGCGATGGGGGATGTCCTCGAAGCCACCGGCGGCGACCGATTCCTGCTGCGTGGCCGCTCGAGCGATCTCGTGAACATCGCCGGCAAGCGCAGTTCGCTCGCCTACCTCGACCACCAGCTGCTCGGCATTCCGGGCGTCCTCGATGGTGTCTTCGTCGTGCCCGAGGATGCACGCGTGTCCGACATCGGCGTGTCGCGGCTGGCCGCGCTCGTGGTCGCGCCGACGCTCGACGCGGCGACGATCACCGAGCGCCTGCGCGATCGCCTCGACGCCGTGTTCCTGCCGCGGCCGCTCGTGATCGTGCCGCAGATCCATAGGAACGCCACGGGCAAGATCCCGCGCCACGTGATCCAGACGCTGCTGCGCGGCCGCTGATCCGAACGAGGCGCCCACGGCCACCCATGACGACGTTCATCACCCTTTCAATCCCAGCCGACCACCCGGCATTCGCCGGGCATTTCCCCGGGAATCCCGTAGTGCCGGGCGTGATGCTGCTCGATGAGGCGCTGCACGCCGTCGCGACCCGGCTCGGCACGCCGCTCGCGGGCAGCACCATCCAGTCGTGCAAGTTCCTGAGTGCTGTCCACCCCGGCGAGCCGCTCGAGCTTGGCTTCGAGCGCGCCGACGGCGGACGGATCCGCCTCGAGATCAAGAGCGGCGACCGCGCCGTCGCGACCGCGGTCGTCGACCTCGCTGCCCCGGCGCCGGCTGCGGAGCCGCCGCGCGGCGTGGTCGGCGCCGTGCGTCCGGCGCCGGGCTCCGCCGAGTGGGCGAATCGCGCCGAGCGCGGCTCGCAATCGCTGCTGCGCCTGATGGCCTGGCTATCGCTCGGCGCCGGCCGACGGCTGAGTCGCGTCGTGCTGCACGCGGTCGCCGTCTACTTCCTGCTGTTCGCCCCCACCGCGCGCCGGCACGGGCGCGACTATCTCAGGCGCGCTCTCCGCCGGGAACCGGGGCTGCGCGACCTCTACCGGCACATCCTGAGCTTTGCGTCGACCATCCACGACCGCGTCTTCATCCTGAACGGTCGCTACGATCTCTTCGACGTCACGATCGAGGGCGAGGCGCTGGTGCGCGATGCCTACCTGCGCCGCGAGGGTGCGTTCCTGCTGGGCGCGCACCTCGGCAGCTTCGAGATCACGCGCGCGGTCGGGCATCAGCAGGTGGGGCTCAACGTCGCGATGGCTATGTACGCGGACAACGCCCGCAAGATCACCGCTGCGCTCGGCGCTATAAATCCCGCACTCAAGGCGGACATCATTGAGCTCGGCCACATGTCGGCGATGCTCGACATCCAGCGCCGCCTCGAGTCCGGCTCCTTCGTCGGCATCCTCGGCGATCGTTCTCCCGGCAACGAGGAGACCGAAGAAGTCGAGTTCCTGGGGAGCCCCGCCGCATTCCCGACGGGACCCCTGCGCGCGGCCGCGATGCTGAGGCGACGGGTGTACTTCATGGCGGGCCTCTACCTCGGCGGCAACCGCTACCACACCGTCTTCGAACCGGTCGCGGATTTCACCGAGGTCAACCGCGAGCAGCGCGCCGCGGCGGTGCGCGCGGCCGTGCGGGTCTACGCGGCGACGCTCGAGCGCCATTGCCACGCCTGCCCCTACAACTGGTTCAACTTCTTCGATTTCTGGAAGAAGCCGGTGCGGTCGCCGGCGGTCCCGGCCGCGCGCCCATGAACCCGCGAGCGCGCACGGCGGTGCGACTTCGTGCGACGGCGTTCGCCCTGCTCGCTGCGGTCGCATTCGGCGCCGCGAGCGCAGCGGCGGGCGATCTCTCGCTCGATGAGCTGATGAACCGACTGCAGGCGCGACCGCACAGACATGACACCTTCACGGAGCGCTACACGACCGCCATCCTCGAGCGGGCTCTCGAGGCCTCGGGCGAGCTTTTCTACGACGCACCCGACCACCTCGAGAAACGCACGTTGCGGCCGCATCCGGAGCGGCTCGTGCTCGAGCGCGGGGAGCTGACGATCGAACGCCACCAGCGCAGCTACCGGACGACGCTCGCCGAGTATCCCGAGGTCGCGCCGTACATCGACAGCATCCGCTCGACGCTGGCCGGCGATCGCGCGGGCCTCGAGCGCGTGTTCCGGCTTGCGTTCTCGAGTAACGCCAATGACTGGGCGCTCGAACTGAAGCCACTGCCGACGCCGGCGCCGACACAAGTGAGGCGCATCCGCATCGAAGGCACTCTCGATACGGTGCGCACGGTCCTGATCGAGCGCGCCAACGGCGACCGCTCGCTGATGACGCTGACCGCGGCCGCGAGCCCGTGAAGGCCGCGCGGGCAGTCCCGGTGCTCGCGTGGCTCGCGCTCCTCGCGGTGGGCGCGTTTGTCGTCGCGCGGGCGACTTTCACCGCGGACCTGTCGGCGTTCCTGCCCGCTCATCCCACGGCCGCGCAGCAGCTGCTGGTCGATGAACTTCGCGACGGAATGGCCTCGCGGCTGATCCTGGTTGCGATCGACGGCGGCGATACGGCCGCGCGCGCCGCGGCCTCCAAGGGCCTCGCGGAGCGATTGCGCTCGAACACGGCCTTCGTCTCGGTCGCCAACGGCGCGGACGGCGCCTCGGCTGCCGACCGAACGTTCGTGTTCCGGCACCGCTATCTGCTCAGCGACCGAGTCACCGCGGAGCGCTTCTCCGTCGAGGGCCTGCGCGCTGCAATCGGCGACAGCATCGAATCGCTGGCGAGCCCGGCGGGTTTTCTCGCCAACGACCTGCTGCTTCCCGACCCCACCGGGGAGACGCTCGAGGCGATCGACCAGCTGATACCGCGGAACGCCCCGCGCAGCGAAGGCGGCGTCTGGGCCTCGCGCGAAGGCAACGAGGCGCTCCTGGTCGCGCAGACCCGCGCGACGGGCTCGGATACCGACGGCCAGCAGCGGACGGTCGGCCTGATCCGGGCGGCGTTCGCGGAGCTCGGTTCGGCCCATCCTTCGCCGCAGCCCCTCGAGCTGCGCCTGACGGGCCCCGGCGTGTTCGCCGTTGCCGCGCGCGCCTCGATCATCCACGAGGCCGTTCGCCTCTCCGTGCTGAGCTCGGTGCTGATTGCCGTCCTCCTGACCGTCGTCTACCGTTCCGCGCTGACCGTGCTCTTGGGGCTCCTGCCGGTCGCCTCGGGCGCGCTCGCGGGGACCGCCGCGGTCGCGCTCGGATTTGGCGTCGTGCACGGCGTCACGCTCGGCTTCGGCGTCACGCTGATCGGTGAGTCCGTCGACTACTCGATCTACCTGCTCATCCAGGCCCGGGGTGGTGGCGGCAACGCGACGGCTGCGTGGGTGCGCAACCTTTGGCCGACCGTGCGCCTGGGACTCCTCACCTCGCTCTGCGGCTTCGCATCGCTGCTGCCCTCGGGCTTCCCGGGCCTCGCCCAGCTCGGACTCTATTCAATGGCCGGGCTCGTCGGCGCCGCGCTCGTCACGCGCTTCGTGCTGCCGGTGCTGCTGCCCGAGCGCTGGGTCGCGCGGCCCGTCGCGGCCGTCGGCGAGAGCATCGCGCGCGGGCTCGCACGCGCCCGCCCCTACCGGTGGTTCCTGTGGGCGGTACCGCTCGCGGCAGGAGCGGCCGTGTTCGTGCACCGCGAATCCGTGTGGAATCGCGACCTGTCGGCGCTGAGTCCAGTATCCGCGGCCGACCAGGCACTCGATGCGCGGCTGCGCAGCGGCGTCGGCGCACCCGACGTCCGCGACCTCGTGGTCATCGGCGCACCCGACGCCGAGGGCGCGCTCAGGACCGCCGAGCTCGTGGGCCGACGCCTCGAGACCCTCGTCGAGGCGGGCGAGCTCGCGGGCTTCGAGAGCCCCGCGCGCTACTTGCCGAGCCTCGCCGCGCAGCGCGAGCGACGCGCGGCGCTGCCCGATCCCGCGGAACTCCGGCGCCGGCTCCGCGAGGCGGTCGCTCCGCTGCCGATCCAGGCCGCGCGCCTCGAGCCCTTCATCGCGGCCGTCAGCGACGCGCGCGGCGATGCGCTCCTCGACCGCGCCGCGCTCGCCGGGACCTCGCTCGGCACCGCCGTCGATGCGCTCCTCGTCGAGCGCGGCGGACGCTTCGTCGCGTTGCTGCCACTGTCCGCCCCGAGCGGCGGCGCGCATCCGCTGTCGATCGACAGCGCGCGGATCCGCGCCGCGCTCGATGCACCATCGCCAGGCGTCTCCGTACTCGTGATCGATCTCAAGCACGAGTCTGACGCGCTCTACGCGAGTTACCTTGCGGAGGCGATCCGCTTGTCGACGTTCGGCTTCGCGGCGATCCTGCTGCTGCTGGTGGTGGCGTTGCGCTCCTGCCGCCGGATGCTCCGCGTCGTCGCACCGCTGGTGATGGCGGTGCTCGTCGTGATCGCCCTGCTCGTCTCGGCCGGCGTCAGCCTCACGATCCTGCACCTGATCGGGCTCCTGCTCATAGTCGCGGTCGGCTCGAACTACGCGCTTTTCTTTGACCGCCGCAACGCGGCCGGCGACGCCGGCGAGCGCGCGACGATGCTCGCGTCGCTCTTCATCGCGAATCTCGCGACGGTGCTCGGCTTCGGCATCCTCGGCTTCTCGTCCGTCCCCGTGCTCGCCGCGCTCGGCACGACCGTCGCACCGGGTGCCTTCGCGGCGCTGCTGTTCTCGGCGCTCATGGCCGGCCCCGCGGACAAGCCGTGAGTCGCGCGCAGGCGTCCGCGCATCGGGGCCGGGCCGCAGCGCGCATCGTAATGCTGCCCGGAGCCTTCAACACCGCGAGCGACTTCGCCGCGGCCCGATTCGCCGAGGCAGTGAGCGAGCGCGGGCTCGCGCTCGACCTCGTGTTCGCGGAGCTCGGATTCGAGCACGTGGCCGACCGCTCCATCGTGCAGCGCCTCAGTGCCGGGCCACTGCGCGAAGCGCGCGACGCCGGCTGCGAGTCGGTGTGGCTCGGCGGCGTATCGCTCGGCGCGTACGTCGCGCTCGGCTTCGCGGAGTGCCGCCCGGGCGAGGTCGACGGCCTGTGCCTGCTCGCGCCCTACCTCGGCACGCGACTGGTGACGGGCGAGCTGCGGCAGGCGGGCGGCGTCGAGCGCTGGGATCCGGGCGTCGTCGCCGCGCACGACGAGGAGCGACGCCTATGGGCCTTCATCCGCTCGGGCTTGCCCGCGCAGCTCGACGTCTGGCTCGGCTACGGACGCGGCGATCGCTTTGCGGACAGCCAGGCGCTGCTGGCCCGGACCCTGCCGACGGCAGCTGTTGACTGCATCGACGGCGCTCACGACTGGGCGACGTGGCGTACGCTGTGGGGACACTTCCTGGATCGTTGGCCCGCGCGTGCGGCCGGCGCCACGAACGGGGCCCACGGATAGATGCCCGCACAAGCCGACCCGCCGAAACCCGACTCGAGCGCGCACTGGCGCGACCGTCCGCTCGTCACGGCCTCGTTCGCGTTGCACACGACCGCGGTCGGCATCGTCGCTGCCAATCCGTCGCAGTGGCCGCTCTCGGCCGGCATCGTCGTCGCGAACCATCTGCTGCTGGCGGCGACCGGGCTGTGGCCCCGCAGCACCTCGCTCGGACCCAACTGGCGGCGGCTGCCGTCCGATCGATGCAGCGGCCGGGTCGCGCTTACGATCGACGACGGTCCGGATCCCGAAGTGACGCCGCGCGTACTCGACGCGCTCGATGCTGGCGGTGCCCGCGCGACGTTCTTCTGCGTCGGCGAGCGTCTCGTGCGGCACGCCGCACTCGGCCGTGAGATCGTGGCTCGTGGACACGCGATCGAGAACCACAGCCAGCATCACGCGAATCACTTCTCGGTGCTGGGACCGAGGCGGATGCGCACCGAGGTCGCGAGCGCGCAGGAGTCGATCGCCGGCGT
>JANXZZ010000276.1 GCA_025355245.1 Pseudomonadota bacterium
GGAGCGTCCGCGCGCGCCGCGAGGTGATCTTGTGCGGCGGCGCGATCAATTCGCCGCAACTGCTGAAGCTCTCGGGGATCGGGCCGGCAGCGGAGCTGGCGGCGCACGGCATTCCCGTGCTGCGCGACCTCCCGGGTGTCGGTGAGAACCTGCAGGACCACCTCGAGTTCTATTTCCAAATGGCATGCCGCGAGCCCATCACCCTCTACTCATCGATGAATCCGCTCGCCAAACTGCTCATCGGCATGCGTTGGATCCTGTTCAAGAATGGGCTCGGCGCCACCAACCACTTTGAGACCTGCGGCTTCATCCGTAGCCGCGCCGGCATGCGCTACCCGGACATCCAGTACCATTTCCTGCCGATGGCCGTCAGCTACGACGGCTCCTCGCTCGCGCACGAGCATGGATTCCAGGCGCACGTGGGACCGATGCGCTCGAAAAGCCGGGGCTGGGTGCGGCTCGCCTCGGCAGATCCCGCCGCGAAACCCAGGATCCTGTTCAACTACCTGAGCCACCCGGACGACCTGACTGAATTTCGCGCGTGCGTTCGCCTGACGCGCGAGCTTTTTGCGCAGAACGCTTTCAGCCGGTACCGGGGCCGCGAGATCCAGCCGGGCGCCGACGTGACGAGCGATGCCGCGATCGACGATTTCATCCGGCGCAAGGTCGAAAGCGCTTACCACCCGTCCTGCACCTGCAAGATGGGCGATGCGGCGGATCCGATGGCGGTCGTCGATTCGCAGGCGCGCGTGTTCGGCGTCGAGAATCTGCGCGTCGTCGACTCCTCGATCATGCCGTCGATCACCAACGGCAACCTGAACGCGCCGACGATCATGCTCGCCGAGAAGGCGGCCGATCACATCATGGGGCGAGCGCTGCTGCCGGCCGCCGACGTGCCTCTGTTCGAGGCCGCGAACTGGCAGACCGCGCAGCGCTAGCGGAAAACGGGGGGCGGGCGGGCGCCCCGCCGGCTCCTCAGACGCTGGGGTCGAGACCCTGGTCCGCCGCCGCCGCCTGCTGTCGATCCTTCTCGACATCGAGCGACCGGCACGCGATCACGTAGATGATCGTCGACACGGGTAAGCCGACCAGCATGGCGATGTCCGCGCCGCCGAGCGCCTTTGCGACGGGTCCCTCGTAGATCCCGGTGCTGAAGAACGGAATCATCGAGGCGAAGCCCGCTAGGTAGGCGACCAGGCCGCGCCAGTTCCAGCGGCCATACATCCCGTGCGGGTTGAAGATCTCGCGGACCGAGTAGTGGCCTTTGCGCACGTAGTAGAAGTCGACGAGGTTGATCGCGGTCCACGGCGTGAACAGGTAGAGGAGGATCGCCAGGAACTCGCCGAACTCGTGCGCGAAGTGCTTGGAGGCGCTGAGCGCGATCACACACGAGACCGCGAGCGTGACGATGAGGGTGAGCATCCGCTGCGCGACGGTCGGCTTCAGCGGCCGGATGGAGTCTGCCACGCTGAGCAAGGTCAGCGAGGCGCCGTAGAAATTGAGCGTCGTGATCGTGATGAGGCCGAGGAGCGAGGCGACCAGGAAGGGCGTCCCCGACCCCGGCAGCAGCTGGTCCGCCGCTGCCTTGAGCGCGGCGGCCAGCTCGAACTTCGGGAACATGGCGGCGGCGAAGGTGCCGATGAGCATGGCCCACGTACCGCCGATGAATGCGCCGAGATACGTCCACCAGAATGACGCGCGCACGCTCACCGTGCGCGGCAGGTAGCGGGAGTAGTCCGAGACGTAGATTGACCAGGAGAGCTGGTAGGCCGCCGCCGCGAATAGCTGCGTCAGGAAGGGGACGGTGCGAAAGTCGTGCAGGTCCAGCTGTGCGGGCGGATAGTGCGCGCCCATCGCGGCGACCGTCATCACCGCAAAAACTCCGAGCAGCGTGTAGGCGAGCAACCTCTGGGCGCGATGAATCACGTCATAGCCGACTGCGGCGAGCGCGGCGCCGAGCACGCCGACCGCGACGATCGTCACCGTCGGCGTCCAGTCGAAGAGTGTCACCAGGGTATCGGCGGCGAGCACCTGATTGAAGGCGTTGTAGCCGACGTAGGTGATGAGCGCGACGCACCAGACCAGCAGCGCGCCCAAGTAGCCGAACTGCGGCCGCGACTGGATCATCTGCGGCAGGCCGAGCTGCGGGCCCTGGGTCGAGTGGAACGCCATGAAAAAGGTTCCGAACGCGGAGCCCACGAGCACCGCGATCGTCATCCAGACCAGGTTGCCGCCGAGCGCGACGCCGACGAAGCCGGTCGCGATCGTCGCGAGGTGCGCATCGCCGCTGAACCACACGGGCCAGAGGTGCCAGACCTTGCCGTGGCGCTCCGCGATCGGTACGTAGTCGATCGAGCGCTTTTCAATGAGCGAGTGGTCAGTCAAGGGCTTCTCCGCTAGCGTCGGCCGGCGCGTCGGGTACGCCGGGAGGCCGCGTCAAGAATACACGGCTTGCAGGGACGTTCGGCCCCGCCGATTCAGCCGCCGCCGACTCCGAGCTCGCGGCCGGACGCTCCGGGGGTCCGCGCCCGGGCGCGCCACCCGGGCGTAGGCGCCGCGTTCAACCTCGCGTTGTGGCGCTCAGAACTTGTATCCGATCGAGACGCCGACCACGCGCGGGCGCAGTGGCGTCTCGGCGACGACGAACTGATCCGTGCTCGTGAACGTCGAGGCGCTGGAATTGCTGAGATTCTCGCCGACAAGCGCGGCAGTCCACGCATCCTTCGCGATTCCGATTGAGGCGTCGAAGGAGGTGTAGGCCGGGTTCTCGAAGCGCAGGCGGCCGGTCGTGATCGCGCCTGCCTGCGCGATCGTCGGGTTCGAACCCGCCTGGGTGTACGAGTGGCCGGTGTGCATCGCGCCGGCCTGCGCGAACGCACTGAACTCGCCCGCGCTCCAGTCGTAGCGCGCGCGCAGGCTGAACTGCAGCGGCGGCGCATTGGCACTCGGTGCACCGACCGGCCCGAACGGGTTCGTGACCGCCGTGCAGGTTCCGGTGTAGAGGCTGCCACCGCAGTTCTGAGTGATCGGCTGGCCCACGTTCGCGCTCGCCGGGTTGTTGTCGATGAGTGCGGGCGAGTTGGTCTGCCGGCTCTGGTTCCACGACGCCGCGCCCTGCAGCGTGAGGCCGTGCACGGGCCGGGCAACGATCGAGGTCTCGATGCCCTTGATCAGGAAGTCCTGGCCGTTGGTGTCGTAGAACACGTTGCCGACCAGGCCCGGATTGAAGAACGCGACCTGCACGTTGTCCCAGTTCTCGCGATATACCGCGCCGTTCCACTGCAGGTGGTGATTGAATAACTCCATCTTCCAGCCGACTTCGTTGTTCGTCAGCTTGTCGGAGTTGTAAGCCGCCGGCAGCAGGTACTGGGCCCGCTGGTCGGTGCCGAACGCGTGCAGGGTGCCGCCGTTCTGGTTGAAGCCACCCGGGCGGAATCCCTGCGAGTAGGTGTAGTACAGCATGACGTCGGGCGTGACGTGCCAGGTCAGGTTGCCACGGCTCTTGAACCCGGACTCGGTGTCCTTGAGGTGCTGCTCCTCGAGTAGGTAATTGTCCGCCTGGCAGCCGGCGGCGGGGGCGCCGTGCTCGAAGCAGAAGAAGCTGCCGCCGACGCTGCCCTTGAAAGAGTTGTCGAAATTGAAGTGGCGTGTGCCAACGGTCGCCGTCAGTACCTTCGGAATGATGTCGTAGTCGACCGACATGAAGAACGCGAGTTGCTTCGTCTCGCGGACGTCGTCCTGGTAGAAGGAGCTGTTCGAATCGCGGACGCCCGGATTCACGACCGTCGCGCCCGGGTCGGTGCCGATGTTGGAGAAACAGCCGGTGTTGCCCGGGTCCACGCCCGCCGCTCCGCTCGAAGTGCACGACGGCACGCTCTTGTAGCGCCAGTCGCTCTGATCGGCGAGCTTGTTGTCCTCGTAGAACGCACCGACGATGCCGCGAAAGCGCCAATCGTCCGGGGTGCTAAAACGCAGCTCGTGCTGCATGTGCTCGTTGCGCTCGACCGAACGCCAGATTGCGCTCGGCGTGTAACACTTCGAGGTCAGGCCGGCGTCGCCGCCGCTGCCGGGGCCGTAGCACTGGTAATAGCCGGCGTACACGCCGCGCGAGTAGTTCGTGTAGTCGCCGACCTGCTCGACCTTGCGCACGAGGTAGCCGCCCGTGTACACGGCCCTGATCGCGCCGAACTTGCCGTTCAACGTCCACGAGGTGCTCTCGAAGCTGTCCTTGTCGTAGGAGTTGTTGAACTGCGTGACTTCGAGCGGGTTCAGCGCCGCGCCGTCCGAGGCGCTCGGCTGCTGGTAGAACACGCCTTGCGTGTTCAGGTTCTGGTACGACTGCGTGAGCAGCAGGTCCCAGTCGTCGTTGAACTTGTAGAGCCCCTCGATCCGGATGCCCTGGTAGGACGTCGGATTGATCGCGCGCTTGGCGATACTGTAGTTGTTGATCACCTGACTGCCCGGCGGCACGCAGAAACCGGAGCCGCCGTCCGAGGCGCCGTTCGGGCACTGACCGCCGACGGAGGGATAGTTCGCGTAGTGGATGCCGATGTCGGTGTTCTTGCGGGTGAAGGTCGCCGGCACGTTGTCGATGTAGCCGCCGCGCTGGTCGCTGTACAGCACCCCGCGAATCGCGGCCGTGCCTGCGATCAGCGGTAGGTTGAGGACCGCGGTCAGGTCGGAATTGGGATCGCCGTGGGCGGTCACGCCGTAGCCCGCCTTGACGTTGCCCTCGCTCACGTCGAGCTTGGGCTCGTTGGTGATGTAGCGGATAACCCCTGACTCGGCGCCGGACCCGAACAGGGTGCCCTGCGGACCTTCCAGCACCTCGATGCGGTTGAGGTCGGCCGCGTACAGGTCGAGGTTGCGGCCGGGCAACTGCCCGGACTGGTTGTCGATGTAGATGGCGACGTTCGGATAAGCCGCGGTCGAACCGCTGCCCTGGCTCGGCTGCGCGCCGGCGCTGAGGCCGCGCATGAAAACTTCGTTCTGGCCCGGCCCGTTGTTCGCGCTCGTGACGTTCGGCAGGTACTTGATGTAGTCGTCGAACGTCGAGATGTTGAGGTCGGTCAGCGCCTGCGCGGTGAACGCCTGCATCGAGATCGGGACGTTCTGCATGCTTTCCGAGCGGCGCTGCGCCGTGACGACGATCTCGCCGAGGGAATCCGACGCAGCCGCTTCGGTGCCGCCGGCGGCCGTCGCGGAGGAGGCAACCGCGGTACCTCCCAGGATGGCTGCGATGGCGTAGGAGAGCTTCGACGTAATGGCACGGTCACTCGGCCTATTGATCCGCATCGCAACTCCCCTTCGCTTATCGATTGAGTCGGTTGATGCGGGCTGGCGGTGTCGCGTTTATCGTTGAACGCGCAGTCAATGCCGCACCGTGTGGCGCTCGATTCCAGTTTGTCGCAACATCTTGGCGGAAGCAAGATGCTGCGGGAGCTCGATAAAACAACCTAATAATCAGTCGTTTAAAACTTACTCCGGGTCCCGGACGCTCGGCCGTGACGCGTTAGCAACACATTTGAACGCCTATTCAGCCGCCCCGCCGTTGAGACTCAATGACGGACCTTGGCGCGCTCGGCATCGAGCCACGCCTCGATCCTCTGATCGAGCACCTCGAGGGGAATCGCGCCGTTGGCGAGCACGGCGTCGTGGAACGAACGGACGTCGAAATTCGGGCCCAACGCCCTTTCGGCCTTGGCACGCAGCTCGAGCAGGTGCAGCTGGCCGACCTTGTAGGCGAGCGCCTGGGCCGGGCCGCCGATGTAGCGGTCGATCTCGTTGACGATGTCGGTCTCGGTCTTCGCGGCGTTGTCCTTGAAGTAGTCGATCGCCTGCTGCCGCGTCCAGTGCTGCGCGTGGATGCCGGTGTCGACCACCAGGCGGACCGCGCGCCACATGTCGTAGGTCAGCTGGCCGAAGCGGGAGTAGGGATCCTTGTAGAGGCCGAGCTCGTAGCCCAGGCGCTCGGAGTAGAGCCCCCATCCTTCAACGAAAGCGGTGTAGCCCGCAAAGCGCCGGAACTTTGGCAACTCGCCGTGCTCCTGCGCGAGGGCGATCTGCAGGTGGTGACCGGGAACCGACTCGTGCGAAGTCAGAACCTCGATCTCGTATTTCGGGCGCACCTCAGGCCGGTAGAGGTTCACGTTGAAATAGCCCGCGCGTCGCCCGTCGGCGGACGGTCCGCTGTAATTGGCCGTCGTCGTATTGGGCGCCTCGATCGCAGGAATCGGCCGCACGCCGAAGGGCGTCCGGTACAGGGTGCCGAACAGCTTCGGCAGTTCCGGTTCGATCATCTTCGCCGCGACCACGTAGGCCCGAAAGAGCTCGTCGGAAGTCGTGTAGTAGAACTGCGGATCGGTGCGCAGCTTCACAAAAAACTCCTGCAGCGTGCCCTTGAAGCCGACCTCGTCGAGCACCTTCTGCATCTCGATGCGGTTGCGCGCGACTTCCTTGAGCCCGATCGCATGGATCTCAGCCGGGGTCAGGCCGGTCGTGGTGTGGTACGCGACGCGGTTCGCGTACAGGGCATCGCCATCCGGTGTGTCCCAGATGCCGGCATTGCTGCGACACGCCGGCAGGTATTCGCCGCGGAAAAACGCGTCGAAGCGTTGGTAGGCGGGTATGACGCCCGCGGCGATCAGTTTGCGCGCGCGATCCGCGAGGCGCTCCCGGTCCGCGCTCGGGACCGCATCGGGAAAATGCGCGAATTTCGCGAAAAAGGGACTGTCCTCGGGCTTCGCGACCGTCTGCATCGCGAGCTGCGGCAGCACGCGCTCCATGAGTTCGCGGGACTGTGTGCGCTTCTGCCGCGCGCCCTCGCGCAACTGCGCCACGTTCTGGTCGAGGTAGGCCGGGAGAGCCTCGAGGCGCTTCAGCCACGCCTCATAGTCGGCGACCGTTTCGAATGGCATGTATTCGGCAACTTCGCTGAGGGTTTGCAGGCCGCCGGCCGGTCGCATCTGGAAGTATTCGAGGTGGAACGGCCAATCGGCCCGGCGCTGCTCGTACTCGCGCTTGAAGAGGTCGTAGTTCAGGTGCTCGGAGGCCGGCAGCGCGGCGCGCGGGATCCTGCCCAGGGCCGCCAGGATCGCGAGGTCGGAGGCACGGTTGCGCTCGCTCGCGGCCGGCGAGACGTCCGGCCAGCGGTCGTTGTACGCGGTGTCGCCGACGTAGCTGGCGGCGAGCGGGTCCGCGTTCATGTCCTCGGCCCAACCGCGATCGAAGAGCGCGTGCATGCGCGCGACCGGGCCGACGGGCGCCGCCACCGCGACACCGAAAACCGCCGAGCCGGCGAGGGCGGCGCACGCGGCCGCGGTGATGAGGCGATGCTGCATGTGCCCCCCCGACTTCTGGCTTATCCGCCCAGCGCTCGCACGGCCGATTGCCGAGGCGAGCGAGTGATAATTTGCGGGCGTTTTGCACGCGCGCTCGGTATCATAACGGCTTCGCGAAAAGACCTGTCCGGAGAGACCGTGAGGCCGGGGCCAAAATCCTCGGTACGCGCGGCGCCGAAGGCGCAACCCGCCCGGAAACGCTCAGGCAGAACAACGGCAGGGTCTCGCGAGCTCTGGAGAGCGGTCAGCGACGTCGGCGTCGTGGGATCCACCGAAGGGGTGCGGTGCGGCGTGGCTGCACTTGATCTCTCAGGTCAATGGACAGAGGGGCGACAGGCGGCGGC
>JANXZZ010000280.1 GCA_025355245.1 Pseudomonadota bacterium
GGCGCGCGGCCTCAAGGTGTCGATGGTCAAGCTCGACCCCTATATCAACGTCGATCCAGGCACCATGAGCCCGTTCCAGCACGGCGAGGTGTTCGTCACCTACGACGGCGCGGA
The DNA here is from genome assembly GCA_025355245.1 of Pseudomonadota bacterium. Taxonomy (GTDB): domain Bacteria; phylum Pseudomonadota; class Gammaproteobacteria; order Steroidobacterales; family Steroidobacteraceae; genus CAIKZZ01. The sequence goes on from JANXZZ010000280.1 coordinate 115, forward strand.
AACCGACCTCGACCTCGGTCACTACGAGCGCTACGTGCGCTACACCGCGACCCGGAACTCGAACTTCACGACCGGGCGCATCTACGAGCGCGTGATCGCGAAGGAGCGCCGCGGCGACTACCTGGGCGCCACCGTGCAGGTGATTCCGCACATCACCGACGAGATCAAGCGCTGCATCAGGCTCGGCGCCGGCGATGCGGACGTGTGCATGGTCGAGATCGGCGGCACGGTCGGTGACATCGAGTCGCTGCCTTTCCTCGAGGCGATCCGGCAGATGGGCGTCGAGCTCGGCCGCAACAACGTCGCCTTCATGCACCTGACGCTGGTGCCGATCGTCGGCGGCGGGGCCGGGGAGATCAAGACCAAGCCCACCCAGCATTCGGTCAAGGAACTGCGCGGCATCGGCATCCAGCCGGACGTGCTGCTGTGCCGCTGCCGCGACACGCTCCCGGACGAGCAGCGCCGCAAGATCGCGTTGTTCACGAACGTCGAGGAGCGCGCGGTGATCTCGGCGGTCGATGCCGATGACATCTACAAGATCCCGATCCTGCTGCACGACCAGGGGCTCGACGACATCATCGTCGACAAGCTGCGCCTCAACGCTGCGCCGACCGACCTCGCCGAGTGGCGTGCAGTGGTGGCCGCCAAGCACGTGCCGGAAGCGACCGTCGACATCGCGATGGTCGGCAAGTACGTGCAGATCCGCGACTCCTACATCTCGCTCAACGAGGCGCTGACGCACGCCGGCCTCTCGACCCGCACGCGCGTCAAGGTGCACTACATTGAGGCCACCGACATCGAAGCGACCGGGGCGGGCTGCCTCGCCGGAATGGACGCGATCCTGGTGCCGGGCGGCTTCGGCGAGCGCGGCATCGAGGGCAAGATCCAGGCGGTGCGCTACGCGCGCGAACAGAACATCCCCTACCTCGGCATCTGCCTCGGCATGCAGGTCGCCTGCATCGAGTTCGCGCGCGACGTGCTCGGACTCGAGAGCGCGAACTCGACCGAGTTCAACAAGGCGACGCCGGATCCCGTGATCGCATTGATCACCGAGTGGCAGGATCGCGAGGGCTCGCGCCTGACGCGCACCGAGCGCTCCGACTTGGGCGGCACCATGCGCCTCGGCGCCCAGCCCGCGCGCATCGAGGCCGGCACCCTCGCGCGCGCCGTCTACGGCCGCGAGATCATCAACGAGCGCCACCGCCACCGCTTCGAGTTCAACAACACCTACCTCGACCGCATGCGGGCCGCGGGCCTGCACGTCTCGGCGTTCTCCGAGGACGGCCTGGTCGAGATCGTCGAGCTCCCCGCGCACCCGTGGTTCATCGCGGTGCAGTTCCACCCGGAGTTCACCTCGACGCCGCGCGACAGCCATCCGCTGTTCCAGGGCTTCGTGCGCGCCGCCCGCCAGCACCGCACCGTGCAGCTGCCGCAGGCCGTGAGCGCCTGAGCATGCAGCTCCTCGGCTTCAAGATCGGGCCGCGCGAGCCGTTCTTCCTGATCGCCGGCCCCTGCGTCGTCGAGAGCGAGACGCTGCAGGTCGACGTCGCCGGGCGGCTCAAGGAGCTGACCCAGCGCCTGGGCGTGCGGTTCGTGTTCAAGTCCTCCTACGACAAGGCGAACCGCTCGTCCCGCTCGAGCTACCGGGGCCCTGGCATCGAGGAGGGCCTGCGGATCCTCGCCGAGGTGAAGCGCCAGGTGGGCGTGCCGGTGCTGACCGACGTGCACGAGGACACGCCGTTCGCGGAGGTCGCGAGCGTCGTCGACATGCTGCAGACGCCCGCGTTCCTGTGCCGGCAGACCAACTTCATCGTCAACGCCTGCTCGGTGGGGCGCCCGGTCAACATCAAGAAGGGCCAGTTCCTGTCGCCGTGGGAAATGCAGAACGTCGTCGACAAGGCGCAGTCGACCGGCAACCCCCATATCCTGGTCTGCGAGCGCGGCTTCAGCTTCGGCTACAACAATCTTGTCTCCGACATGCGTTCCCTGAGCGTGATGCGCGCGACCGGCTGCCCGGTCGTGTTCGATGCGACCCATTCGGTGCAGCTGCCGGGCGGGCAGGGCACCTCCTCGGGCGGCCAGCGCGAGTTCATCCCGGTGCTCGCGCGCGCCGCGGTCGCGGCCGGCATCGCGGGGCTCTTCATGGAGACCCATCCCGATCCCGCGCATGCGCTCTCCGACGGCCCCAACGCCTGGCCGCTCGATCGCATGGAATCCCTGCTCGCGACGCTGGTCGCGCTCGATGCGACGGTGAAGCGCACCGCCTACGAGGAAGACCTGTTGATGAC
>JANXZZ010000341.1 GCA_025355245.1 Pseudomonadota bacterium
CGCGCTCGGCGGCGGCGACGGAGAGGGTGACGGCCATGGGTTGTGGGTGCCTCGGGAATATGTGGGTTCGCCCGGGCTCTGATTCTAGGCAGAGCCCGGCTTTAATTGCAGCAATGCTTTGCGAAGCGCGTCCTGGATCACGAAAAACCTGCCCCGCTTCGCGGCGGGCGCCGCGAGTTCCCGCGCCAGCGCCTCCACGTCGATGTCGAGTCCCTCGATCGCGCGCCCCTTAAGGCCCACCGCCACAACCGCGGCCGCGGCGACCGTGTGCGGGCATCCGCGCACCTCGTAGCGGGCCTCGCGCAAGATCCCGCCCCGGACCGAGAGGTGCCACCGCACCCGGGTGGCTGTCAGGGGCTCCCCGGCCTCACCGCTGACCCAGCCCTCGCCCTCCCCGCGCCCCGCCCCGGGGGCCTCCCGGAAAAGCCGCGCCACGCGCTCCGAGTAGCCCGCCGACAGGCTCATGCGGGCGCGAGCGCTCGCAGGCGCGCCAGCCCGCGCTGCACGCGCGCCGCGGCCTCATCGACCTCCTCCGCGGTCGTCGGACGCCCGAGGCTGAAGCGGAGCGAGGCCTGCGCGAGCGCATCGGAGCGCCCGAGCGCGCGCAGCACGTAGGAGGGCTCGCCGCGCTCGGCGCTGCACGCCGCGCCGCTCGCGAGCGCCAGGCTTTCGAGCTCGAACAGCAGCGCCTCGCCGTCCACGCCCTCGAACGAGACGTTGAGGATGTGCGGCGCCCGCTCGAGCGGGTGGCCGTTGAGGTACACGCCGGGCAGCGCCTCGAGGCCCCGCCACAGCCGCGCCGACAGCGCGGCGAGGCGCGCAGACTCCGCGACCCCCTCGCGGCGCGCAAGCGCGTAGGCAGCTCCCATGCCGACGATCTGGTGCAGCGCGAGCGTGCCCGAGCGCAGGCCGCCTTCCTGGCCGCCGCCGAACACGAGCGGCGTGAGCGTCGGCCGTGGCTCGCGGCGGACGTAAAGCGCGCCCACCCCGGGCGGACCGTGAATCTTGTGGGCGGAGAGGCTCATTAGGTCGACGTCGAGCGCGCCCACGTCGATCGGCACCCGGCCCGCCGCCTGCGCGGCATCGACGTGCAGCAGCGCGCCGCCGGCCCGACACACGCGCGCGAGCGCCGCGATGTCCTGGAGGACCCCGGTCTCGTTGTTGACGAGCATGACCGACACGAGGGTCGTCCCGGCGCCGAGCGCCCCGGCGAGCAGCGCGGGGTCGAGCCGACCCGAGTGATCGGGGGTCAGCAGCGTGACCCGAAAGCCTTCGCGCTCGAGTTCCGCGCAGGCATCTAACACCGCGCGGTGCTCGGTGCGCAGGCTCACCAGGTGGCGACCGCGACTCGCGTTGCCGCGCGCGGCGCCTAGCACCGCGAGATTGTCGGACTCGGTCGCGCCCGAGGTGAACACGATCGCATCGGCGGGCGCCGCGATCAGCGCCGCGACTTCGGCCCGTGCCGCCTCGATGCGCGCGCGCGCGGCGCGCCCCGGGCCGTGCATCGAGGACGGATTGCCCGGCAGTTCATCGAGGCAGGCGAGCATCGCCTCACGCACCCTCGGATCGATGGGCGCGGTCGCGGCGTAGTCAAGGTAGATGGGCCGCTCGGCGCTCATGCGCCCGAGCCCGCGCGGCGCCGGCGCGCGAGCACCGCGGCAAACAGGCCGCGCAGCAGATTGACCTCGTGCTGGTCGAGCTCCGCGCGCCCGAAGATCCGCGCCAGGCGGTTAAGCAGATTGGGGCCGCCCACCCGGTCAGTGAAGTCGACGGCCGTCAGCACCTCCGCGACGTGCGCCTTCAGGCGCTCGAGCTCCTCGGTTGGCGCGAGCGGCACGAGGCGCCGCGGCTCCACCGCCGGCAGCTCGCGCGCGCAGTAGAGCTCATAGGCGAGCACCTGCACCGCCTGGGCGAGGTTGAGCGCCTCGTAGCCGGGATCCGAGGGTATGCGCACGATCGCGGCGCACTGCGCGAGGTCCTCGTTCGTGAGCCCCGTGCGCTCGGTACCGAACAGGAGCGCAGCGTTCCCCTCCGCGGCTGCCGCGAGCAGCCGCGGCGCAGCTTCCCGCGGTGTCAGCGTCGGCCAGTAGTAGGCGGTCCGCCCGCGTGCGCTCGAGGCGTGCACGAGCCCGCAGCCGGCGAGGGCCTCGGCGAGCGTCCCGACCACCCGCGCATTCGCGAGCACGGCGTCGGCGCCGGCGGCGAAGGCGGTCGCCTCGGGGTGCGGGAAGGATTCCGGAGCCACCAGCCACAGCTCCCCGAAGCCCATCGTGCTCATGGCGCGGGCGGCGGCCCCGATGTTGCCGGGGTGGTGGGTGGCGACGAGAACGAAGCGAATGGACACGCGGGCCGTCTTCCGAGGCACGTCTGATATTCTACGCGCCGCTGAAGATCGCGCATCCCCGCGCCTCCTGGTCCACCCCCGTGCCAATGCATCCCCTCGTCAATATCGGCATTCGTGCGGCGCGCCGCGCGGCGACTGTCATCACGCGCAGCATGAGCCGCCTCGACTCGATCGACATCGCGAGCAAGGGCCGCAACGACTTCGTCAGCGACGTGGATCGCCAGGCGGAGGCGGAGATCATCGCCGCCATCCGCCACGCCTACCCGGGCCACGGCATCCTCGCCGAGGAAAGCGGCTCGAGCCCGGGCGCGAGCGCGGACGAGTTCGTCTGGATCATCGATCCGCTCGATGGCACTACCAACTTCCTGCACGGCTTCCCGCAGTTCTGCGTCTCAATCGCGGTCCAGCATCGCGGGCGCATCGAGCACGCGATCATCTACGACCCGATCCGTACCGAACTCTTCACCGCGAGCCGCGGTGGCGGCGCGCAGCTCGATGACAAGCGCATCCGCGTCTCGAAGAGCCGTGGACTCGAGGGCGCACTGATCGGCACGGGCTTCCCCTACCGCGCGAACATGCGCTGGCTCGACAGCTACCTCGGCATGCTGAAGGCGGTGGCGCTCGCAACCGCCGGCATCCGCCGTCCGGGCTCGGCGGCGCTCGATCTCGCGTGGGTAGCGGCGGGGCGCACGGATGCGTTCTGGGAGCTCGGCTTGAGCCCGTGGGATACGGCGGCAGGATCGCTGCTCGTCGTCGAGGCAGGCGGTCGCATCGGCACGCTGACCGGCGCGGACTACGAGCTCGGTGGCGATGTGGTCGCAGGCTCGCCCAAGACCTACGAGGAGCTCATCGAGCTCCTCGCGCCGCACGTTCCCGAGGACCTCAAACCCGCGCGCCCCTGAGCGGCCCCGCGCGCGACCCAGGACCGGTCAGCCTCCGGCGCGCCCGAGGTGGCTCTTGCGGTAGCCATACAAGTAGTAGGCGACCAGCCCGATCGACGCCCAGACGACGAAAACCATCTTCGCCTTGTAGGTCAGCAGCACAAACAACAGGATGCAGCCGAGCACCGCGAGCGGTCCGATCAGCCAGATCCACGGGGTGCGGAATCCACGAACCCGCGCAGGATCGCGCACGCGCAGCATCATGACAACGACGGCGACCATGGCGAACGCGAGCAGCGTGCCCGAATTGGAGATGTTCGCCAGCTCGCCGACCGGCAGGAACGCAGCGGCGATCACGACGAAGAAGCCGGTGACCAGCGTGACCACGTGCGGCGTCTTGAACCTCGGGTGAACGCTGCTCAGCACTTCCGGCAACAAGCCGTCGCGTGACATCACGAAGAAGATGCGCGTCTGGCCGAATAGCATCATCAGGATCACGGACGGCAGCGCGAGGAATGCCGCGAGGCCGATCAGGCTCGCGATCTTGCTCCAGCCGATCACCGCGAGCACGTGCGCGAGCGGCTCGTCGCTGCAGGCGAGCGAGGCTACGTTGCCGGCCTGCTGGCAGGCAATGACGAACTCCGGGCTGCCGGGGGTCAGGCCAATGCCGTTGATGATCACCGGCTGCGCGCCCACCGAGCCGATAGCGCCGGCAGCCACGAGCAAATAGAAGATCGTGCAGATCACGAGGCTGCCAATCAGCCCGATCGGCACGTTGCGCTGCGGATTCTTGGTTTCCTCCGCGGCGGTTGAGACCGCGTCGAAGCCGACATAGGCGAAGAAGATCGAGGCGGCCGCCTGACCCGTGCCCCACCAGCCGAGCGGCATGAACGGATGGAAGTTCGGCTCCATGATGACCGGCAGCGCCAGAGCGCAGAAAATCGTCAGCGCGATGATCTTGATCACCACCAACGTCGTGTTGACCCAGGCGCTTTCGCGCGTGCCGATGTAGAGCAGCGCCGTCACCAGCGTCGCTATCGTGACCGCCGGCAGGTTGATGAACCCGCCCGCGTAGGCGTAGGCGCCCTTCGACATCGCGATCGGGATGTGCCAGTGGAACGCGCGCTCCATGACGCCGACGAAGTAGTTCGACCAGCCGACCGAGACCGCGCTCGCGGCGACGGCATACTCGAGGATTAGCGCCCAGCCGACGATCCATGCGACCAGCTCGCCCATGACGGCGTAGGAGTAGGTGTACGCGGATCCGGACACCGGCACCATCGAGGCGAGCTCGGCATAGCACAGCGCGCATACCGCGCAGACGAAGCCGGCAATCACGAACGACACCTTCATGCCGGGCCCGGCGAGCTGAGCGGCTTCCGATGTCAGCACGAAGATACCGGTGCCGATGATGGCGCCGACCCCGAGCATGGTCAGCTGGAACGGTCCAAGGGTGCGATGCAGCGACTTCTTTTGCGCGGTCGCGAGAATCTCGTCGAGCGGCTTGATGCGCAGGTTCATGGATCCCCCGTTGGTTTTGGCGATTGTAGGCACGGCCGCACGGCTGCCGGCAAGCTAAACCGGCGGCGGCTAGATCTGCACTTGCCCGCCGAGCTCGATGATCCGCTCCGGAGGGATGCCGAAGTGCGCCCCGGCAAATTCTGCATTGCGGGCCATGAACAGGAACAGGCGCTTGCGCCAGCGCGCCATTCCGCGCGGGCTGGAGACGACGATATCGTCGCGGCCGAGGAAATAAGTCGCGTTGTCGGTCCGAAATGCGAGGCCGAGGCGCTCCGCCTCGCGCAACAGCCGCGGCACGTCGGCGCGCTCCATAAAGCCGATGCGCGCCTCGATGCGCCACAGCTGCGGCGAGAGGCGCGTGACCTTGAGGCGCCCGCCGCGCGGCACGCGCGGGATGCGCTCGGTCAGCACCGAGAGGATGACCGTGTGCTCGTGCAGCACGCCGTTGTAGCGCACGTTGCGCGTCAGGGTGCGCGGCACCCCCTCGAGGTTGCTCGACAGGAACACCGCCGTACCCGGCACCTGCGCGGGCGGCGAACGCCCGAGTTCCTCGAGGAAGCCGCTTACGGAGCGCTCCTGGCGACGCATCTGCTCGCTGACCACCTGGCGCCCGCGCATCCAGCTGCGCATGGTCATGAAGACCACCAGGCCGAACAGCAGCGGGAACCAGCCGCCGTTCGGGATCTTTTCGACGTTGGCGAACAGGAACAGCCCGTCGATGGCTACGAACGGCACCGCGATTGCGAGCAGCCAGCGGCTGCGCGCGTCGGTCGCAGCGCGCCCGTGCAACAGCACCACCAGCAGCACCGCCGTAATCAGCATCGTGCAGACGACGGCGATGCCGTAGGCATTCGCGAGCGCGTCGGAGCTGCGAAAGTTGAGCACGAGGCCGATGGTCGCGACGCACAGGATGGCGTTGACCACCGGCACGTAGATCTGGCCGATCGAGGAGGCCGAGGTCTGGGCGACGCGCATGCGCGGCAGGAAGCCGAGCTGCAGCGCCTGCTGCGTCATCGACATGACCCCGGAGATGACCGCCTGCGAGGCGATGATGGTCGCGGCGGTCGCGAGCACCACGAGCGGGATCAGGAGTGCGGGCGGCGCCAGCTTGTAGAAGGGGTTGTCGACGGCGGTCGGGTCGCCGAGCAGCAGCGCGCCCTGGCCGAAGTAGTTGAGCGTCAACGTCGGCCAGACGAGGCCGTACCAGACGATGCGGATCGGGCGGCGGCCGAAGTGCCCGAGGTCGGCATAGAGCGCCTCGCCGCCCGTCACCGCGAGGAACACCGCCGCGAGCACCAGCATGCCGAGCGAGGGATGACGCACGACGAAAGCGATGCCGTAGGCGGGATTGATCGCCGCCAGCACCTGCGGATGCTCGACGATCTTGACCGCACCGAGCGCGCCGATCGCGATGAACCAGACCAGCATGACGGGCCCGAACAGCATGCCGATGCTGCCGGTGCCGCGGCGCTGTGCGGCGAACAGCACCAGCAGCACGATGATCGACAGCGGCACGACCGCCGTCTTGAACTCGGGGCTCGCGAGCTCGAGCCCCTCGATCGCGCTCAACACCGACACCGCGGGCGTGATCGTGCCATCGCCGTAGAAGAACGCGCAGCCGGCGAGGCCGAGTGCCGCCAGCAGCACCGGGTAACGCGCCCGCCCCTCGTTGACGACGAGCGCGGTGAGCGCGAGCACGCCGCCCTCGCCGCGGTTGTCGGCGCGCAGCACCAGCCCCACGTACTTGACCGTGACGACGAGCGCGATCGCCCAGAAGATCAGCGACAGGATGCCGAGTACCGTACCCGGCGCGTCCGCCACGCTCTTCGCGGCCTCCATGCAGGTCTTGAGTGCATACAGCGGGCTGGTGCCGATGTCGCCGAACACGACGCCGAGCGCACCGAGCGCCAGCACCTTGAGCGGTTCGCCGTGGCGACGCTGCGCGCCGTAACGCTCGACTGCCGGAACGCCTGCGAATTCTGACATGCTTGCTCTCAGCCCTGATCCGCCGGCCGCCCGCCGCTAAGCCCGCGCCGCATGCGCACGTTGATGAGCTCGACGCCGAGCGCGAACGCCATCGACACGTACAGGTAGCCTTTGGGGATGTGAAACTCGAAGGCCTCCGCGAGCAGCGCGACGCCGATCAGAATCAGGAACGCGAGCGCCAGGATCTTGATGGTCGGATGCGTCTCGATGAATACCGCGATGCCGCGGGCGACGAACATCATGCACACGACCGAGATAACTATCGCGGCAATCATGATCGGGATCTGCTGCACGAGGCCGACGGCGGTGAACACCGAATCGAGCGAGAACACGATGTCGATGACCGCGATCTGCAGGATCACGACCGTGAAGCCGCGCGTGGGCGTGGCCTTGCGCCGCCGGCCCTTGGCAGCGCCCTCGACGCTCGAGTGGATCTCGAGCACGCTCTTCCAGAGCAGGAACAGCCCGCCGAGCCCGAGCACCAGGTCGCGCCCCGAGAAATCCTGGCCGACGAGGTGCACGAGCGGCGCCGCCAGCGTCGTGAGCCAGGTGATCGACAAGAGCAGCAGGATGCGCGTCAGCATCGCGAGCGCGAGGCCGGTCACGCGCGCCGGCTGCTGGCGCTCGCTTGGCAGCCGTGACACGAGGATGGACAGGAAAATCACGTTGTCGATGCCGAGGACGATCTCAAGAACCGTCAGCGTCGCCAGCGACAGCCACGCGGACGGATCGGTCAGGAGCGCGTGCATGCGGCGTTAACCGGCAAGTCTCAGGGCAGGTCGTCGACCGGCGTGCGCCGCTCCGAGGCCATCAGGTCGCGATGCGCGGAACCGAGATCGAGCGCTACGCCGCTCGCGATGTACATGGACGAGTAGGTGACCGCGAGGATGCCGACGATCAGCGCGAGGCCGAAGCCGCGCAGCGCCGGGCCGCCGAAGACGTAGAGCGCGACCACCACGATCAGGGTCGCGAACTTTGTGATGATCGTCCGCGACAGGGTTTCGTTGATCGCGCGGTCGAAGACCTCGATGGGCTCGGCCTTGCGCATCAGCGGGAACAGTTCGCGGACGCGGTCGAAGACGACGACGGTCTCGTTGATCGAGTAGCCGATGACCGCGAGCACCGCCGCGAGCACCGAGAGGTCGAAGGACATGCCGGTGATCGCGAACACGCCGACCACGACGAAGGGATCGTGCAGTGTCGCGAGCACGGCGCCGACGCCGAACTTCCAGCGGAATCGGAACGCGAGGTAGATGAGGATGAGCGCGACCGTGATCGCGAGTGCCTGCACGCCCTTGACGGCGAGTTCCTTGCCGACCTGCGGCCCAACGATCTCGGTACGGCGGATCTGCACGCCGGGATCAACCGTCTGCAGCGCCGTCTCGATGCGCTTCGTGACCTCGGCCGAGGGCGTCGAGCCCTCGAGCGGTGGCAGCCGCACCAGCACGTCCTTGGAAGTGCCGAATACCTGCACCGCGACGTCCTTGAAGCCGGCGGCACTGATCGCCGCGTGGGTCTTGGCGAGATCCGCGGCGCCGCTGAAGCTCGCCTCGATGACGACGCCACCGGTGAAGTCGATCGCGAAGTTAAGACCGCGATAGGCCTCGACCGCGATGGAACCGACCACCATCAGGATCGAGATCGCGTAGCAGATCTTCCGCGCCGCCATGAAGCGGAACTTCGGAACCGAGTGGAAAAACTCCATGACAGCTCTACTCCTCGACCGCTAGATCGGCAGGCGCGTGAGCGACACGCGGCTGCCCCATACGAGCCCGATGAGAGCGCGGCTGCCCATCAGTGCGGTGAACAGGGTCGTCAGGATGCCGAGCGACAGCACCACCGCGAAGCCCTTGATGGGCCCCGTGCCGAACAGGAACAGCACGACGCCCGCGAACAGCGTCGTCACGTTGGCGTCGGTGATCGCCGAGAGCGCCTTTTCGAAGCCGGCCTTGATCGAGGCGTGCGGCGTATTGCCGTGGCGCAGTTCCTCGCGGATACGCTCGTAGATCAGGATGTTCGCATCGACCGCCATGCCGACCGTGAGCACGATGCCGGCGATTCCGGGCAGGGTCAGCGCCGCCCCGAACAGCGACAGGCACGCCGTCAGCAGCACCACGTTGCAGAGCAGCACCACGTTGGCGACCAGCCCGAAGGCGCTGTAGTAGATCGCCATGAACAGGAACAGCGCCGCCGAGCCGATCTCGAGCGCGAGCACGCCCTTGTCGATGTTGTCCTGGCCGAGGCTCGGGCCGATCAGGCGCTGCTCGACGATGACGACCGGGGCCGCGAGTGCGCCGGCGCGCAGCAGCCGCGCCAGCTCCTGGCCCTCGCGCGCGGTGAGGCCGGTGATCTGGAACTGATTCGAGAACACGCCGCGGATGGTCGCGACGTTGATCACCTGCTCGTGCACAACGTCGACCGCGGTCTTCTCGCCGCCCTGGTCGCGCAGCTGGCGCTCGCGTTCGATGAACACCACCGCCATCGGCCGGCCGAGGTTCTCGCGCGTGGTGCGCAGCATCTCCTCGCCGCCGCGGCCATCTAGCCGCAAGCTGACCGCGGGCTCGCCCTGCTGGTAGGTCGAGGTCGCATCCGTCAACTGCTCGCCGGTGACGATGACCTCGCGCTTGAGGAGCACCGGGCGACCGTTGCGCTCCTTGAAGAGCTTGGTGCCGAGCGGCGCGCGGCCGGTCTGCTGCGCCTCGATCGGGTTGCCGGTCTGGTCGACCAGGCGGAACTCGAGCGTCGCGGTCTTGCCGAGCAGGCGGATGACCTCGCTCGCGTCCTGGATGCCGGGCAGCTGCACCGCGATCCGGTTCTGGCCCTGGCGCTGCACGCTCGCCTCGGACACGCCGAGCGAATTGACGCGGTTGCCGAGCGCGGTGATGTTCTGCTGGATCGCGAAGTCCTGCCGCTGCTTGACCTGCGCGGCATTCAGGGTCGTCGCGATGGTGGCCGCGCCGCTGGCGCCAGTCGCCGTCGTCATGGTCACGTTCGGATCGACGGCCATGAGCGCGCTCTTGGCGTCGTCGAGCTTGGCCGCATCCTTGAGCGTCACCAGCACGCTCGAGCCCGTGCCGTCGACCGAGTCGTACTGGATGCGCTTCTCGCGCAGCGCCATGCGATAGTCGCGCTCGAGGCGCGCCAGCGTCTGCTTGACGGCGCCGTCGATGTCGACCTCGTAGACGAGGTAGATGCCGCCGCGCAAGTCGAGGCCAAGGCTCATCGGCTTCAAGCCCACCCAGCGCACCCAGTCGGGCGCCTTGGAGGCGAAGGTGGTCGCGATCGCGTAGGTGCCTTCGGCCGAAGCCTCGATCGCATCGCGCGCCTTCAGCTGGCTCGGTACGTCGGTGAAGCGCAGGACCACGCGGCCCTGCGCGAGGAAGCCCTTCTCGAGCGGCACGTTCTGCTTCGCGAGCAGGTCCTGGAACTGCTGGACGGCGGTCGGGCCGGTGAACAGCTCGCCGTCCTTGCGCGACAGCTGCAGCGCCGGTGCCTCGCCGAACACGTTCGGCAGCGCCAGCACGAGCGCGAGCAGCATCACGGCTGCGAACAGGAGACTCTTCCAGAGCGGATAGCGGTTCATGAGAAGGCGATCTCCCGGTCAGGCACTCTTGTAGGTGCCCTTCGGCATCAGCTGCGAGATCTGGAAGCGCTGCACGCGGATCGTCACGCCGCTCGCGATTTCCACCGTGATGAAGGTCTCGCCGGCCTCGGCGATGCGCCCAAGGATGCCGCCGCCGGTCACGATCTCATCGCCGACCGCGAGCTTGCCGATCATCTCGCGATGCTCTTTGGCCTTCTTCGACTGCGGCCGGATCAGCATGAACCACATGAGCACGAACAGGCCCGCCATGATCGCGATCTGGCCGGCGCCGCCGCCGAGGCCACCGGCCGCGGGAGCACTCTGCGCGTAGGCGCTTGAAATCAGGAAATCCATGGCTGTACCCCGGGAATCCAAAGCGAATGGGCGAAGCCGGGCATTATGCCACAGGGTCGTCCGAAGCCTCCTGCCGGGCCCTGAAATCGGCTCGCCAGGCGGCGAAGCGGCCGGTCTCGATCGCGGTGCGGATCGAGCGCATAAGCGCCTGATAGAAATGCAGATTATGGATCGTGTTAAGGCGGCTGCCGAGGATCTCTCCCGCGCGGTCGAGGTGTCTTAAGTAGGCGCGCGAGTAATTCCTGCAGGTGTAGCAGGCACACGTCGGATCCACCGGTGCCACGTCGGCGGCGTGGCGCGCGTTACGGATGTTGAGGACGCCCGTCGCGGTAAAGAGGTGGCCGTTCCGCGCGTGGCGGGTCGGCATCACGCAGTCGAACATATCGATGCCGCGCGCGACCGCGGCGACGATGTCCTCGGGCCGGCCGACGCCCATCAGGTAGCGCGGGCGCTCGCGCGGCAACAGCGGCACCGTCTCCTCGAGCACGCGCAGGCGTTCGTCCTCGGGTTCACCGACGGCGAGTCCGCCGAGCGCGAGTCCCGGCAGCGCGAGCTCGCTGAGCCCGGCGCAGGAGGCTTCGCGAAGCGCTCGGTGCATGCCGCCCTGGACGATGCCGAACAGCACCCCGGGCGGCTCGCCCCCGGCCTCGTAGTACGCGCGCCGGCTGCGCAGCGCCCAGCGCAGGCTGAGCTCCATCGACGCGCGCGCCTCGGCCTCGGTCGCGGGGTAGGGCGTGCACTCGTCAAACTGCATCGCGACGTCGGAGCCGAGCACGCGCTGGATCCGCATCGACTCCTCGGGCGACAGGAACACCTCGGCACCGTCGACGGGCGAGCGGAAGCTCACGCCCTCCTCGGTGAGCTTGCGCAGCTTTGCGAGGCTGAAGACCTGGAAGCCCCCCGAGTCCGTGAGGATCGGGCGCTGCCAGTGCATGAAGCGGTGCAAGCCCTGGTGCGCGGCGATGACCGGCAGGCCCGGCCTCAGCCACAGGTGGAAGGTGTTGCCAAGCACGATCTCGGCGCCGCCCTCGATGAGTTCCTCCGGCGTCATCGCCTTGACCGTGCCGTAGGTGCCGACCGGCATGAACACCGGCGTCTCGACCGTGCCGCGCGCAAACTCCAGGCGCCCGCGCCGCGCGGCGCCCTCGCTCGCGAGGACCTCGAACTTCATGCGGCGCGTCCGGCGTCGGGGTGAGGCGTCAGGAACATGGCGTCACCGTAACTGAAAAACCGGTAGCGCTCGGCGACGGCGTGCGCATAGGCCGCGAGCACCGCCTCGCGTCCGGCGAAGGCGCACACCAGCATCAGCAGCGTCGACTCCGGCACGTGAAAGTTGGTCACCAGCGCATCGACCGCGCGGAACCGGTAGCCCGGCTGGATGAACAGCCGCGTCTCGCCCGCGTAGGCCGCGAGCGTGCCGCCGGCCGCGGCCGTCTCGAGGCTGCGCACCACGGTCGTGCCGATCGCGACCACGCGGCCGCCCGCGGCGCGCGTGCGCGCGATCGCCGCGACGGTCGCCGGCGGCACCTCGAGCCACTCCGCGTGCATGCGATGCTCATCGAGCACGAGGCTGCGCACCGGCTGGAAGGTGCCGAGCCCCACGTGCAGCGTCACGTCGGCGACGTCGATGCCGCGCGCCGCGAGCTCGGCGAACAGCGCGGCATCGAAATGCAGCCCCGCCGTCGGCGCCGCGACCGCGCCGCCCGTGCGCGCGTACACGGTCTGGTAGCGCTCGCGATCGGCGGGCGTGCCGGCGCGACCGATGTAGGGTGGCAGCGGCACCTCGCCTGCGGCCTCCAGGAACGCGGCGACCGGGCGGTCGAGCTCGAGCTCCGGCAGCTCCTCGCCAACCGCCACCACCGTCGCCGTTGCGCCGCCCGCAAGCTCGAGGAGCTGCCCGGGCCGCACCCCCTTGCTCGAGCGCACCTGCGCCGTGAAGCGCCGCTCGCCGCGCAACCGCTCGACCAGGATCTCGACCGCACCGCCGCTCGCCTTGCGGCCGTGGAGGCGCGCCGGCAGCACGCGCGTGTCGTTGCGCACCAAGAGATCGCCGGGTCGGAGGAGTCCGGCGAGGTCCGGAAACCTGAGGTCGGCGAGCGCGCGCGTCGCGCCGTCGAGCGACAGAAGGCGGCTGCCGCGACGTTCGGGAGGCGGCTGCGTCGCGATCAGCTCCGCGGGCAGGGCGTAGGTGAAGTCGGTGCGCAGCAGCCCGTGCGGGGCGGGTCGAATCGTCGGCATGGCGCGCGGATGGTAGCAGGCCCATCCGCGCGCAACGGTCTCAGGCGGCCTCACCGCCCG
>JANXZZ010000021.1 GCA_025355245.1 Pseudomonadota bacterium
CGCGGCGGTCGTGCCGGTGCTCCCGCCGCCGGCGCGCGCGGTCGGCCCGCTCGCCGCGGCTGCCGCGCCAGCAGCGCCGGTCACGCCAACCGCAGCCGGCGTCGCGCGCATCGTCCACGCCCAGTCGGAGGGGCTCCTCGACATGCGCCGCGAAGTCGAGACGCTGCGTGGGCTCCTGCAGAACCAGCTGGCGAGCCTCGCGTGGAGCGATCGCCTGCGCCGCGAGCCGCAGAAGGCGCAGGTACTGCGCGTGCTCAGCCTCATGGGCCTCGCGCCCGACATCGCCCGGGCGCTGACCGATCGCGTACCCGCGGGCACCGACGGCAAGGCGGCGGCGCGAATTGCCGCTGCGGTACTCCTCAAGCATCTGCCGACGGTTGATGACGGCGCGCTGACGAGCGGCGGGATCTTCGCGATCGTCGGGCCGACCGGGGTCGGCAAGACCACGACGATCGCCAAGCTCGCCGCGCGCTGGTCGCTGCGGCAGGGCGCTCGCGACGTCGCACTCATCAGCCTCGATCACCACCGCATCGGTGCGCGCGACCAGCTCTTGACCTTCGCGCGGATCCTCGGGGTGCCGATGCAGGTCGCGACCAACAGCGGCGAGCTCGCCGCAGTGCTCGCGGCGATGTCCGACCGTCGGCTGATCCTCATCGACACCGCCGGCATGAGCCCACGCGATGAGCGCCTTGCCGAGCAATTCCAGACGCTGAAGGTGCCGGGACGCCAGATCCGTACGGTGCTCGCGCTCGCCGCGAACTCCGAACAGCGCGCACTCGACCAGATCGTGCGTTCCTACTCCCCGGCGCGGCCGGAGTCGGTGCTGCTCACGAAGCTCGACGAGGCCGCGAGCCTGGGGCCGGCGCTGTCGGTCGCGATTCGCCATGCGCTGCCGATCGCGTGGCTCGCCGACGGCCAACGCGTGCCGGACGACCTCTCCGCCGCGCCGCCGAAGCGCGTGTGGATCGTAAAGCGCGCGAGCCGCCTCGCGCAGGAAACGCCGGCGCTCGGCGACGTGGACGATGCATATCTCGCAGGACATTTTGGCAAGGTGGTGGCTCATGGCTGATTGGAAACCCTTCACGCCGCAGCCCGCCGCGCCCGGCCGGCCGGTCAAGGTCATCGCCGTCACCGGCGGCAAGGGAGGCGTCGGCAAGACGAGCGTCACCGCGAATCTTGCGATCGCGCTGGCGCTGCGCGGTCGCGCGGCGCTCGTGCTCGACGCGGACCTCGGGCTCGCCAACATCGATGTCGTGCTCGGGCTGCAGCCGCGCTGGAACCTGAGTCACGTCCTCTCGGGCGAGCGCACCCTGGAGGAAATCATCGTGAACGGTCCAAAGGGGATCCGCGTCGTGCCGGCGAGCTCGGGCATCGGCCAGATGGCGAATCTCGGCGCGCTCGAGCACGGCGGGATCATCCGCGCGTTCAGCGACCTGTCGCAGCGGATCGACGTGCTCCTCATCGACACCGCCGCCGGTATCAGCGACAGCGTGCTGACCTTCTCGCAAGCCGCCCACCACGTGCTGGTGGTCGTCTGCGACGAGCCGGCCTCGATCACTGACGCCTACGCGCTCATCAAGGTGCTGAGCCGCGACCACGGGGTGGGTCGTTTCCGGGTGCTCGCCAACCAGACCCGAACGCCGGGCGAAGGGCGCGACCTGTACCAGAAACTGGCCCGTGTCTGTGACCGGTTTCTCGATGTGACGCTCGACTACGCCGGATATGTCCCCTACGACGACTTCATGCGCCGCGCCGCTCAGCAGCAGGCGGCCGTCGTAGACGCCTTTCCGGGGTGCATCGCCTCGCAGGGGTTCAAGAACCTGGCTGCAAAGGCCGATACATGGTTGGTGCCCGACGGGGCCCGCGGCCATCTGGAGTTCTTCGTGGAACGTCTGGTCATGGCCGGTACTGGCGTAGGCGCTTTGCAATGAGAGCAAGACAGCAAGACGCGGGAACGGCGCAATCCGCCGCGGTCGGCCCGGCCGACATGCCCCAGGACGAGCTCGTCCTGAAACATGCCGATCTCGTCAAACGCATTGCCTATCACCTCGTGAGCCGCATGCCGCCCAATGTCGAGGTGGACGACCTGATCCAGGCCGGCATGATCGGGCTCCTCGACGCCGCACGGCATTACACCGCGAGCAAGGGCGCCAACTTCGAGACCTACGCCGGCATCCGCATCCGCGGCGCGATGCTCGACGAGGTCCGCAAATCCGACTGGACCCCGCGCTCGGTGCACCGCACCGTCCGCGAGATGTCCGAGGTGGTCCGCCGCATCGAGAATGAGACCGGCCACGAGGCGCGCGCGACCGATGTCGCCGCCGCGCTCGGCGTCACTATCGAGGACTACTACCGTTCGATCGCCGATGCCGCGAGCTGCCGCCTGTTCAGCTTCGACCAGGTGGGCTCGAGCGACGACGACGGTCCGGTGTCACACGCGCGCGATGACCGGCCGGGCCCCGCGGACGACCTCGAGGAAGAGGATTTCCGCAAGGCGCTCGCCGGCGCCGTCGAGGGTCTCCCGGAGCGCGAGAAACTGGTGCTGTCGCTCTACTACGACGACGAGCTCAACCTCCGCGAGATCGGTGCGGTGCTCGACGTGAGCGAGTCGCGGGTCTGCCAGATCCACGGCCAGGCGCTGGTGCGCCTGCGGGCACGCATGGAGGACTGGCGCGCGGGCCGCTGAGCCCGCGGCCTGCCTAAGCCATGGACGTCCTCACCATCGCGGGCCTGGTCCTCGCGTTCGTCTCGATCATCGGGGGCAGCATCCTCAAGGGCAGCGGCGTCAAGGCGCTGCTGGGCGCTGCGGCCTTCGTCATCGTGGTGCTCGGTACCTTCGCGGCGATCTTCGTGCAGACACCGCTCGGCACGTTCCTTCGGGCGATGAAGATCGTCAGCTGGATCTTCAAGCCGCCGTCGATGAACCCGGCGGCGACCATCGAGAAGATCGTCGAGTGGAGCAACACGGCGCGCAAGCAGGGTCTGCTCGGGCTCGAATCCGCGGTCGAGGTCGAGAAAGACGAATTCATGAAGAAGGGCCTGCAGGCACTCGTCGACGGCGGCGAGCCCGACGCAATCAGGAACCTCCTCGAGATCGAACTCGAGGTCCGCGAGCACGCCGACACCGCGGCCGCCAAGGTCTTCGAGGGCATGGGCATCTACTCGCCGACTCTCGGCATCATCGGCGCCGTGATGGGACTCATGGCCGTGATGCAGAACCTCAACGATCCCTCGAAGCTCGGCCACGGCATTGCCGCGGCGTTCATCGCGACGATCTACGGCATCGGCCTCGCGAACCTGTTCTTCCTGCCGATGGCCGCCAAGCTCAAGTCCGTCGTGCACGGGCAGACACAGGTCCGGCAGATGTGCATCGAAGGCATCATCTCGATCGCGCAGGGCGAGAACCCGCGCAACATCGAGGCGAAGCTCAAGTCCTACCTGCACCACTGATCGAGCACTGGCCGTCCATGGCGCGCAAGAAGAAACACGAGGATCACCAGAACCACGAGGCCTGGGCGATTCCCTACGGCGACCTGGTGACGCTGTTGTTCGCGCTGTTCACCGTGATGTACGCGATGTCCTCGGTCAATGAGGGCAAGTACCGCGTGCTCTCCGACTCGCTGGTCGCGGCCTTCCGCGGCACGCCGAAGACGACCGAGCCCATCAACATCGACAAGAACACCGCCGGCAAGGGTGGCGACCGGCAGCTGTCCGGCATGAAGCCGACGGCGCTCATGAAGATCAAGGTCAACAAACCGGCCGTTCCGACCATCGCCGCCAAGGGCAGCCTGATCGGCGACAAGGGCCCATCCGAATCCGTCGACGGCACCGGGGTCGACAGCCACGGCGACCGCGAAGATCCCGGCAAGGCGCTGTTCCAGATGGCCGACGAGGTCAAGACGGCACTGCAGGGACTCATCGACAAGAACCTCGTGCACGTGCGCCAGACCGCGACGTCGCTCGAGGTCGAGATCAAGACCGACATCCTCTTCCCGAGCGGAGTCGCAAGGGTGCAGGCGACCGCGCTGCCCGTGCTAGACACGGTCGCGAAGATCCTGAAGCCCTTTCCGAATGCGATTCGCGTCGAGGGGCACACCGACAACCGGCCGATCGCGACCGCGACGTTCCCGTCGAACTGGGAGCTCTCGGCCGCGCGCGCCGCCAACGTGGTCGAGCTCTTCTCGAAGGCGGGTGTCAATCCGCTCAGGATGCAGGTGCTCGGCCTCGGCGAATTCCGGCCGAGCGTCGCGAACGACACGGCGGACGGCCGCAACACCAACCGGCGCGTCGTCATCGTCGTGCTCGAACAGCTGGCGGTCGATGGCAAGGTCGACCCGGTGGGTCCGGCGCTTGCCGGCGTCGCGCCGACGCGGGCCCAGGCGGGCCCCACCGTGCTGATCCAGAAGACCGATCTCGTCCAGAAAACAGCGAAGGGGAAGAACAGCACATGACGCCCGAATATCCCGGCCTCGTCCTCGCCGCCCTCGGCGCAGTCTTCGTGCTCGCGACCGTGTTGCTCGGCGTCGCGGTGCTGCGCAACGGTCGCCTGAGCCGGCGCCTCGCGGCCATGGAAGGGCAGTTCGAATCGCTGCGCGCGGACGTCGCGGCGACGACCGGCATCGGTGTGCGCGCGGGCGAGCGGCTGCGACGCCTCGACCAGATCACCGGCCAGATGGGCGAGCGCCTCGGCCAGCTCGAGCTGCGCGGCGAAGGCCGCCCCTACGACCAGGCCATCGCGCTCGTGCGTCGCGGCGCCGATGCCGGCCGGCTGATGACCAACTACGGACTTAGCCGCGGGGAAGCCGACCTCGTGGCGCTCGTGCACGGCAGTCGCCGCGCCGGCTGAGGGAGGCGCCGCCGGCTACGGCGGCCGTGTGAGCCGCGCGTTGATCGCCTTGAAGCCGGGATCGTCGCGCAGCACGTCGAAGTGGCGGCTGACGCCAATGCTCCGGAAGCCCGGATCGCGCTGCTTCTTGGCCTTCGCGAGCCGCGCGAACGCCGTTGCGGGCCCCCCCGCTGGGCGTCAATCTTCGCGCAGGCGAAACCCTCGTTGTCTCCCGCGGACTTCTTCAGCGCCGCAAACTCGCGCTCTGCCGCCGGGGGCCGTGCGAGCGAGTTGTAGGCGAGCGCGAGACCCCCACCGCCCGTTCCGCGCGGGCCCGCCGAGCGGGATCCAGTGGCTCGCGATCCGCCTCGGCTACGACTAGCGGCTCCTCGGGCACGGGCGGACCCGGGACGGCTGCGTGTTCCACCGGGGTCCAGAGCCCATTTTCACCAATCCCGCAGCCGGCGTCCGCCACGAGCTCCGGCGCACCGTGCTGCCGCTTTCGGCGGCGGTTACTACGGTTCGAAGCTGGGCGCCCAGGCGGCCGTGCAGCGGGAGTTCCGCATCGCGACTCGGGCGTGGCTCGTGGCCCAGCCCGACTATCCGGCGGGTCTCGCCCGGCCGTGCCGATCGCGAACGGTGCGCCCGCGTGCCGAACCGGGCGCAGCACGGCTGCATCGGGATCGGCTACGCGCTCCAGGCCCCCCGGGGGCGCTCGCGTCCGGCCCTCCGTGTCGGGCCGGCGGCCCGCCCGTCCCAGGGCCGGGCGGGGTCGCACGCTTGTTCCGGACTGTTGAGGGGGCGACCGACCGCTCCGGTCACCCGGCCGGCGGGAATAACGACCTGAAGGCCCCCATATATAAGGGGGGGGCGATTCCGCCCGGACCCACCCCGCGTCTCCCGAAGCCACCGTCGTCGCCCCGATCGGTCACCGAAGGCACGGAAATTGCTGCGGCGAAGCCTGATAGACATTGACACACCCACCGTTGGGCCCGAAAATACGCGGCTCATTTGCCGGAGGGGTACCCAAGCGGCCAACGGGAGCAGACTGTAAATCTGCCGGCTTATGCCTTCGAAGGTTCGAATCCTTCCCCCTCCACCATTTTCACATGGTGTGACGGCGAGGTAACCGCGACGGTGCCGGCCGGGGTGGCGGAGCGCTCGGGCGAGTGGATCGGTCGGGAAGGGCGGGTGTAGTTCAATGGTAGAACCTCAGCCTTCCAAGCTGATGGTGTGGGTTCGATTCCCATCACCCGCTCCAGCCGCAGGCTCGGCGGGTTGGGGAGCGGGACGGCGGGCTTGGCCCGAGTGAGTGGGCGGAAGACGGAAGCGGGGACAATCCCCTACGGGACGCAGACTTAGGCCCACGTAGCTCAGTCGGTAGAGTGCGTCCTTGGTAAGGACGAGGTCACCGGTTCGATCCCGGTCGTGGGCACCAGATAGATGAGCGTCACCCCCGTGGGTGGCGACGACGAAGGGTGGGAAGAGTCAGTTTTTAGCGAGCCGGCCCGCAGGCGGGGACGGCGTTGATCGGGGCGAGTCCCCATAGTTAAGGAGAGCTGCCGTGTCGAAGGAAAAATTCCAGCGTACGAAGCCGCACGTGAACGTGGGGACGATCGGGCACGTGGACCATGGGAAGACGACGCTGACGGCGGCGCTGACCAAGGTGATGGCGGAGAAGTACGGCGGTCATCGCATTGTGAATGGCAGGGAACTTGTGTTTGGAGATGCTCATTGCAATTCCTCTTCCTAGCGGTCTCTTATCAGCGGCTCCGCGTCCGGATTGCCCGGGCCAAAATGCTTCAAAATTACCAGTGGGTCCG
>JANXZZ010000034.1 GCA_025355245.1 Pseudomonadota bacterium
AGGTCGTTGCTCTCGAGCCAGAGCAACAAGTGGGGCGTGCTGCAACACTTAAGGCTTTCCGTTCTGGACGGACTTGCACAATGTTGTCGCAAGCAGGTGCCCCGGCGTCAACGCATTAGGGTCGAGAGGTACTCGCGACCAGTGTCGATCACCGCAGACGGCGCCGACCCGAGATTACCGCATCCGCGGCAACCGGCGGAAGTGTGGGGAGCTGGCGACGGTGGCCGGAGCGAAGGCACGAATCGTGCCGTCGGTCACAGTTCGAGTTGCTGGCCGCGCTCGAGGCTGGCTTCGACGCGCTCGCGCAGCAGCCGGATGCGATGCACGACGTCGGTATCGCCCGAAGTATCGCGCGTACGCGCCTTCAGGAGTTCATTCGCCATATTGAGGGCCGCCATCACCGCGATCCGGTCAAGGCCAATGACCTTGCCGCTGTCGCGGATCTTGCGCATCTCGGTATTCAGGTACTCGGCGGAGTCCAGTAGCGCGGCGCGCTCCTCGACGGCACAGGAGAACTGGTATTCCTTCTCCAGGATGCGCACGCTGACGCGGGCGAGGGGAGCGTCGCTCACGCGCCGTGTTCCATCGACTTCAGGCGCCCGATCATTGCCTCGACCCGTGCCCGGACCTGCTCGTTCTTATGCAGCAGCGCCGAGCGCTCCGCGGACAGCGAGTCCTGGCGGGTGCGCAGCGAACGGTTCTCTTCCTTGAGTTGATGGACCGTCGCCATCAGTTCCTCGAGGCGTCTTTCGAGCTTGCGGAGCTCTTGTTCGACTGCAGATCGCGCGCTCGCCTCGGTCATGGCCGCACTATAGGCGCGGCCCGTCCCACGGGTCAACGCGCTAGAATCGGCGTGAAGTTATGTTGACAGTGACCTTTGAAGACGCCGAGGCGGCGCTCGCCGCCGTCGATGCCCCCCTCGCGGCGGCCGAAGCCCATGGCACGCTGTGCGGGGCTCTGGTAGCTATCGGCGGCCTTTCGGCCGGCGATTGGCTCGCCGACCTCGTGACCGAGGCCGTGGTGGACGAGGATGCGTTGCGCTCACGCAACCTATTGGAAACCCTGTTCGATGAGACCGCGGCCGCGCTCAGCGCCCAGGACATGGAGTTCGAACCCCTCCTGCCGACCGATGCGGAGTCGCTCGAGCTGCGCGCGAGCGCCCTCGGCGCCTGGTGCACGGGCTTCCTGTTCGGCATCGGTACCGGCAAGCTTCCGCCGCGCGAGGAGATGCCGCCGGAAGTGACCGAGGCGCTCGCCGACTTCGCCGAGATCAGCCGCGCCACGGCCGACAGCGACGAGACCGAGGAATCGAGCGAAACGAGTTACGCCGAACTCGTCGAGTACGTGCGCGCCGGCGCGCAGCTCGCCTACGAGAATCTGGCGCCCTTCCGGGAACGGGCAGGTCGGGAATGAAGGCCGAGGAATTCGCACGCCGCCGGCACCAGCTGATGAAGATGATCGGCAAGGACGGTATCGCGATTCTGCCAGCGGCCCCGGTCAAGCACAGGAACGGCGACGTCGAGTACGCCTACCGCCAGGACAGCGATTTTCATTTCCTGACCGGCTTCCCGGAGCCCGAGGCGGTCGCGGTACTGAGCCCGCAGCGGCCGCAGGGCGAATACATCCTCTTCTGCCGGGACCGCGATCCGACCCGCGAGCTCTGGGACGGCAAGCGCGCGGGACAGGACGGCGCGGTCGAGGACTTCGGTGCCGACGATGCCTTCCCGATGGGCGACATCGACGAGATTCTGCCGGGACTCCTCGAGAGCCGCGCCCGCGTGTTCCACACGATGGGGCTGCACCCCGAGTTCGACCAGCGGGTCATCGGCTGGGTCAATGGCTTGAGGGCGCAGTCCAAGCACGGACTGCACTCGCCGCAGGAGTTCGTCGCGCTCGATCACCTCTTGCACGACATGCGCCTCTACAAGAGCCGCGCCGAGATCTCGACCATGCGCCGCTCGGCGTCGATCGCGGTCGCGGCGCACCGCCGGGCCATGCGGCGCACCGCGCCCGGCGTCATGGAGTACGAGGTCGCGGCCGAGCTGCTCCACGAGTTCCACTCGAACCGCGCCGGCATCACCTACGAACCGATCGTCGGCGGCGGCGCCAACGCCTGCATTCTCCACTATCGCGAGAACGCCGCGGTGCTGCGCGACGGCGACCTGTTGCTGGTCGATGCCGGCTGCGAGTACGAGTGCTACGCCTCCGACATCACCCGGACCTACCCCGTCAACGGCCGCTTCAGCGCCCCGCAGCGGGCGGTCTACGAGGTGGTCCTCGAGGCGCAGCGCGCCGCCATTGCCGCGTGCGTGCCCGGCAACCACTGGAACGACCCGCACGATGCCGCGGTCCGCGCGATCACGCAGGGGCTCGTCGGCCTTGGGCTCCTCAAGGGCAAGCCCGCCAAGCTCATCAAGGACGGCGCCTACCGCGACTGGTTCATGCACCGCACCGGTCACTGGCTCGGCATCGACGTGCACGACGTCGGCGACTACAAGGTCGGCGATGCATGGCGGGTGCTCGAGCCCGGCATGGTGCTGACGGTCGAGCCCGGCATCTACATCGCCCCCGGCGCGCGCGGCGCACCGAAGGAATACCGCGGCATCGGCATCCGCATCGAGGACGACGTCGCGATCACGCGCGCGGCGCCGGACGTCCTCACCGGCGACCTGGTCCGCGATCCGGATGCAATCGAGCGCTTCATGGGCGCCGGCGCCGCCTGAACGCGACACGCGTGTCGACATGACCGACAACGCCCAATACGAAAACTGCGACGTCGCCATCGTCGGCGGCGGCATGGTCGGTGCGAGCCTCGCAGCCGCGCTCTCGGGCCTCGCGCTCAAGGTGCGGGTCGTCGAAGCGCTGCCGCCGTCGTCGGCCGACCAGCCAAGCTTCGATGCGCGCACGACCGCACTCTCGAACGGCTCGCGGCGGATCCTCACGGGCCTCGGCGTCTGGGACGAGGTGTCGAGCGCGGCGACCGCCATCGCGCGCATCCACGTCTCCGAGCAGGGCCGCTTCGGCTCGGCCGTCATCGACGCCGCCGAGCAGGGCCTGCCCGCGCTTGGCTACGTGCTCGAGAACCGCTCGCTCGGCGCGGCGCTCTGGCGCGCGGTCGGCGCGGCGGGGCAGACGCGGATCCTCTCGCCCGCGACCGTGACCGCGATGCGCGTCGAGCCGGACGGCGTCGAGCTCACGCTCGACGGCGCCGGGCCGCGCCAGCTACGCGCCAGGCTCGTGGTCGCTGCCGACGGCGCCGCCTCGCTGGTGCGCCGCGAAGCGGGCGTCGCCGCCGAGCGCTGGGACTACGGGCAGACGGCGATCATCACCACGCTCGCGCCCGAGCGCTTTCACGCGCACGTCGCCTACGAGCGCTTCACGGCGAGCGGCCCGATCGCGATCCTGCCCGTCGCGGGCGGGCGGGTCGGCGTCGTCTGGAGCCTCGCGCCCGAGGCGGCGACCCGCGTGCTCGCGCTCGAGCCCGCCGGCTTCCTCGGCGAACTGCAGCGGGCCTTCGGCTGGCGCCTCGGTCGCCTCGCCGGCCTCGGCGCCCGCCATGCCTACCCGCTCGCGTTCACCCGCGCCGACTCCCAGAGCGCCCCGCGCATCGCGATCATGGGCAACGCCGCGCAAGGGCTACACCCGATCGCGGGCCAGGGATTCAATCTTGGCCTTCGCGACGCGGCGACGCTCGCCGAGGTGATCGCGGAAGGCGCGGGCGCCGATCCCGGCGGCGAGGCGGTCCTCCGGCGTTATGTTGAATGGCGCCGCGCCGACCGGCGCGCGCTGATCGCCTTCACCGATGGACTCGTGCGCCTCTTCGGGAGCCCGTTCGCGCCGCTCAGGGCCGCGCGCGGCCTGGGGCTCGTGCTCTTCGACCTGAGCCCGGCCGCGAAGACGGCGATGTCGCGCCTCTCGCTCGGCTTCGCGAGCCGTATGCCGCGGCTCGCGCGCGGTCTGCCGCTGAGCGCGGTGCCGAGCGCCGTCCCGGTGCGGTCGCGATGAGCCTGCGCCGGGATTTCGATGTCGTGATCGCGGGCGGTGGGCTCGTCGGCGCCGCCTGCGCCGCGCTCCTGACCGCGACGCCGCGCACGGCGGCGCTGCGCGTCGCGCTGATCGAGCCCAAGCCCGCCCAGCGGCCTCTCAAGGGCGATCCCATCGACCTGCGCGTGTCCGCGCTTTCGCACGCCTCGTGCGCACTGCTCGCGGCCGTCGGCGCCTGGCCGCGGCTCCTCGAGCGCGAGCCCTGCGCGTACCAGCGGATGATCGTCTGGGACTCGAGCGGCACGGCGACGGATTCCGACGCACTCGTCTTCGATGCGGCCGAGGTGAGCGAGGCTGACCTCGGTCACATCGCCGAGAACCGCGCGATCGCCGCGGCGCTCATCGAACGGGCCGTCGCCGGCGGCACGGTGCTGCTTGATACGCCGCTGACCGGCCTCGAGCTCTCGCCCGAGCTCGCGCGCCTCAGCCTCGGCGAGCGCCGCCTGAACGCGGGCCTGCTCATTGCCGCCGACGGCGCGGACTCCCCGGCACGCGGCTTCGCCGGCCTTGCGGTCGAGGGCAGTGCCTATCCCCAGGAGGCCGTGGTCGCGCACCTGACGCCGACCGAGGCGCACCGGCACGCCGCGCGGCAGCGTTTCCTTCCGGACGGGCCGCTCGCGCTGCTGCCGCTCGCGGACGGCCGCGTGTCGCTCGTCTGGTCGACCGCGCCCGCGCACGCCGAGGCGCTGCTCGCGCTCGAGGATGCGGCGTTCGGGGACGCGGTGACCCTCGCAAGCGATGCGGTGATCGGCGCGCTCGAGGCGAGCGGACCGCGGGCGCGCTTTGCACTCAGGCGCTTCCAGGCGCAGCGCTACGTCGCGACGCGCTTCGCGCTCGTGGGCGATGCGGCGCACACCGTGCACCCGCTCGCGGGCCAGGGCGTGAACCAGGGCTTCCTCGACGCCGGGCGGCTGGTCGAGGAGCTGGGCGCCGCGCTCGGCCGCGGCGAGGATCCGGGGGACGCGCGCGGACTCGGTCGCTACGCGCGCGCGCGGCGCGCGGAGAACGCGCTTGTCGGCGCGGCGCTCGACGGCCTGTGGCACCTGTTCGCGGACCCGCGTGCGGGCGTCAGGCGCGTGCGGCGCAAGGGTCTTGGGCTCGTGAACCGCGCGGGGCCGCTCAAGCGCTTCTTCGTCGGCCACGCGCTCGGGCGGTGAGTAACGCGCGACCCGCCGCGCTCGCGCTGGTGCGCGGCCTTGCGGGCGGCGCCCTTGCGAGTGCCGCGATGCTCCTGCCGGCACTGCTCGCAGGATCGGCCACCGGCCGCATCACCGACTACCTCGGGATGGTGGTCGGCCTCATCGCGATCCACCTCGGCACGCGCGCGCGTGCCGAGGCCGGCACCACCTACGGTGCGCGCGTGCTGAATGCGACGCTGCTGGTGACCGCGCTCTCGGGCGTGGTCGGTGCCGCCGGATACGCGCTCTTCGGGATGTGGCGACCGGGCCTGCTGGCCGCGCGCTTTGCGCTTTACCAGACCCAAGTGCGCGCCTCGGGCGCTGCCGCCGATCGCATCGCGCAGGAACTCGCGCGGCTTGCCGCGACCGAAGCTCAGTACCTCGATCCCTTCTTCCAAGCCTTCACGATCGCCGGAAACCTTTTCATCGTCGGGATGCTGCTCGGCGCCTACGGCGCCTGGCAGTTCGAGGTCGGGCGGCGCTGGCGGCGCCCGCGCGGCGCGCCCACCGGCTGAACGCGGGCGCGCGCTACAACCGGTCGATCTTCGCTGCGCAGATGAAGTCGTTCTCCGAGAGCCCGCCGATGGCGTGCGTCGAATAGCGCACGCGGCAGTAGTTGTAGCCGACCTCGAGGTCCGGGTGATGGTCCTCGGCGTTGGCGATGTGGGCGATCGCGTTGACGAAACTCATCGTCCGGTAGAAGTCCTTGAAGCGGTACTCGCGCCGGATCTCGTTGGCGGCCGCGTCGAACTGCCAGGCAGGATCGAGCCGTGCGAGTTCCTGACGCGCCTCGGCGGCCGCGTAGGGCTTCACGCCGCCCTCGCAGGGCGTGCAGCGTCGCTCCGCGAGCGGGGTGCCTGGGGCGCTCAGCGGGCCTCCTCGCGGCGCGCGAAGCGCCGGGCCACGTAGTTCTCGACGAGTTCCTGGAATTCTTCCGCGATGCGCTCGCCCTTGAGGGTGACGGTCTTCTCGCCGTCCTCGTACACCGGTGCGATCGGACGCTCGCCGGTGCCCGGCAGGCTGATGCCGATGTGCGCGTGCTTGCTCTCGCCAGGTCCGTTGACGACGCAGCCCATGACCGCGACCCTCATCTCCTCGACACCGACGTAGGTCTCGCGCCAGGCCGGCATGCGCTCGCGCAGGTGCGACTGGATACTTTGCGCGAGTTCCTGGAAGTAGGTGCTCGTGGTGCGACCGCAGCCGGGACAGGCGACGACCATCGGCGTGAACGCGCGCAGCCCCATCGTCTGCAGGAGCTCCTGGGCGACGACCACCTCGCGCGTGCGATCGCCCCCCGGTTCCGGTGTCAGCGAAATGCGGATCGTGTCGCCAATGCCCTCCTGCAGCAGCACCGCGAGTGCGGCGCTCGAGCCGACGATGCCTTTCGAGCCCATGCCGGCCTCGGTGAGGCCAAGATGCAGCGGGTAGCGGCAGCGACTGGCGAGGTTGCGGTAGATCGAGATCAGGTCCTGCACGCCGCTGACCTTGGCGGAGAGGATGATCGAGGTGGCCGGGAGCCCGAGCTCCTCGGCGCGCGCGGCGCTGTCGAGCGCGGAGACCACGATCGCCTCGCGCACCACGTCCATCGCATCCCAGGGGGCCTTGCGATGCGAGTTCTCGTCCATCAGCCGCGTCAGCAGGTCCTGGTCGAGGCTGCCCCAGTTGACGCCGATGCGCACCGACTTGCCGAGGCGGCAGGCAATCTCGATCATTTCGGCGAACTGCGTGTCGCGCTTGGCGCCGCGGCCTACGTTGCCCGGGTTGATGCGCAGCTTCGCGAGCGCCTGCGCGCAGGCGGGCTCGTCCTTCAAGAGCTTGTGGCCGTTGAAGTGGAAGTCGCCGACCAGCGGTACCTCGATGCCGAGTGCGGCGAGCGCGTCGCGGATCCTCGGCACCGCGGCGGCGGCCTCTCTCTCGTTGACGGTCACGCGCACGATCTCCGAGCCCGCGCGCGCGAGGTCGGCGACCTGGCGCACGGTCGCGGCGACGTCGGCGGTATCGGTGTTGGTCATCGACTGCACGACGACCGGGGCCGGGCCGCCGATCGTGACGCTGCCGACCTGAACGGGAATCGAGGAGCGGCGCGGGGGTAGGGCCATGGCTTTGCTGCGCGGATGGGGAGGGGATTTTACCCCACGCCGACGGGCCGCGCGGCCACGGTCCCGGGATAAGATGGCCCGCCCGTAGCGGAGTCATCGCCATGCTGCCGACAACGCGTCCCGAGCGAGCCTTTGGCGATTGGCCGGTCGAGACCGATCCCGCGCGCTGGCAGGCAGACGTCGCGCTGATCGGCGTGACCCACAGCGAGCCCTACGCCGGCGATCCCGAGCCCAACGACCAGACCCGCGCGCCCGACGCGGTGCGCCGGCGCTCCGACATCTCCTGCTTCGGCGGCCTCGTGCACTGGGACTTCGATCTCGATTCAGAGCCGGGCGCGCTCCTGCCCAAGCGCCTGCTCGACTGCGGCAACGCGGTGCGGGGCGAGGAGGAGTACGGCGCCTACTTCGCGCGCGTCCGCGACTACGCCGCCGCGCTCCTCGGCTCCGGCGCCCAGCTCATCGTGATCGGCGGCGATCACGGCGTCACGATCCCGGTTCTCGATGCACTCGAGGTGCTCGATAGCCGCGTCTACATCGTGCACGTCGATGCGCACCTCGACTGGCGCGAGGAGGTCGGCGGTGTCAGGCGCGGCTACTCGAGCCCGCTGCGCTGGGCGAGCACGAAGCGCTGCGTGCGCGGCATGACGCAGATCGGGCTGCGAGGAACCGGCAGCGCGCGCCGCGGCGAGGTGGAGGCTGCGCGGGCCTACGGCTCGCAGCTCTTCAGCGCAAGCGAGGTCCACGCGCACGGCATGGACCCGGTGATCGCGACCATTCCCGACGACGTGCCGCTCTTCATCACGATCGACGCCGATGGGCTCGACCCCACCGTCATGCCGGGCGTGATGGCGCCGGCGCCGGGCGGGCTCCACTTCGAGCAGGTCGCACCGCTGCTGAGGACACTGGCGCGACGCCAGCCGGTCGTCGGCCTCGATATCGTCGAGATCGCGCCCGAGTTCGACGCCGCCAACGGCATCACCTGCATCACGGCGGGTCGGCTCATCATGAATCTCGTGGGGGCGAGCGGCGCGCACCGGCAGGCCACCCGCGCTCGCTGAGACACCGCGCTCGCGCGGGTGCGTCGGCCGCAGGAGGGCGACGGGCATTGCGGAAGCGTCGACGGCACCGGCCGCGCGCCGTGCCCATCTGTTGCAATAAACCCTTGAACGCCCGTGCAGCTGAGCCGCCAACGGGCAACGCCGCCCCGCCAGCCCCCGGTCGCGCGCGGCGCTTCAGTGCCGCCCGGCTCCATAAGAAACAGTGCGTTACGGTCAAGCGCGCGCCGCTGAAGCGATTCGCACGCGGTATTGTTTGCGCGCCTAGCCGGTTGATTTGCGGCCGAAATGCAACGTGTGGCGGATTTGACAATCCCGCGGCGGGGGGTTCTTATCTAATGTCGCGAAGGGCGGGATTGCGCATGGGAATCAATTGAGCAGCGCTTCAGAGCAGGTCGGGACGCTCGACGTTGCGCTCGCTCACGCGGCGCGGCTGCTCGAACAGAGTCCCACGCTCGCCGCCGAGCAAGCCCGCGAAATCCTCAAGGCAGCCCCTGGCCACCCCCACGCGCGGCTGATTCTCGGCGCCGCATACCGGCGCAGCGGCGACGCGCGCGCCGCACTCGAGGTGCTCGAGCTGCTCGCGCGCGAGCAACCGCACGCCTTCCCCGCCCACCTCGAGCTCGGCGTTGCCCGAGGCGAGGCGGGCCGGGGTGTCGAGGCCGTTGCCGCGCTGCGCCGGGCCGTGCAACTCAAGCCCGATGCCCCGGATGCCTGGCGAGTGCTCGCGGACCAGCTCGATTCGATGGACGACGCGGCCGGCGCGGACCAGGCGCGCGCGCGCTACATCAAGACGGCGACCAAGGACCCGAAACTCCTCGAGGCCGCGGCGGCGCTCGTCGAAAACAAGCTGCCGGTCGCGGAGACGCTCCTGCGCAAGCACCTGCAGGCGCACCCGACGGACATTGCGGCGCTACGCATGCTCGCCGAGATCGCGGCGCGGCTGCGCCGCTACGCCGATGCGGCCACGCTCCTCGAACAATGCCTCGAACTCGCTCCCAGTTTCGATGCGGCGCGGCACAACTACGCGATCGTCCTCAATCGCCAGGCGAATTCCGCGGCGGCGCTGCGCGAAATCGAGCGGCTGCTCGCAAAGGAGCCGCGCAATCCCGCATACCGCAACCTGCAGGCCGCCATCCTTGCGGGCCTCGGCGATTACGCGGACTCGATCGCGGTGTACGAGGCGGTGCTGAAGGAGTTCCCCAATCAACCCAAGGTCTGGATGAGCTACGGCCACGCGCTCAAGACCGCGCGGCGCAAGGACGAGTGCGTTGCGGCGTACCGCCGCGCGCTCGCGATCGAGCCGACGCTGGGCGAGGTCTACTGGAGCTTCGCGAACCTCAAGACCTTCCGCTTTACGGATTCGGACGTGGCGGCGATGCGCATGCACCTCGCGGCCGAGAAGACCAGCGATGACGATCGCCTGCATTTCGAGTTCGCGCTCGGCAAAGCGCTCGAGGACGCGGCGGAGTACGAAAGCTCGTTCGCCCACTACAGCGAGGGCAACGCGATCCGGCGGCGCCTGCATCGCTACAGCGCCGGGGAAACCCACGCGGCCCTCGAGCGCTCGAAGGCGCTCTATACCCCGCAGTTCTTCGCGGCGCGGGCCGAGGCGGGCAGTCCCGCTGCCGACCCGATCTTCGTTCTCGGCCTGCCGCGCGCCGGTTCGACGCTGATCGAGCAGATTCTCGCCAGTCATTCGCTGGTGGAGGGCACGATGGAGCTGCCGGACATCGGCACCATCGCCCGCGATCTCGCGCCGCCGAACGCGCGCGAGCGCGAGGCGGACGCCGAGCGACGCTACCCGCACGCAGTCGGGGACCTCGCGCTCCCCGCGCTTCGCGAGTTGGGCGAGCGCTACCTCGCGAGCACGCGCGTGCAGCGCAAGACCCCCGCTCCCTACTTCATCGACAAGATGCCGAATAACTGCCTGCACGTCGGCCTCATCCACCTGATCCTGCCCAACGCCAGGATCATCGATGCCCGCCGCCACCCGCTCGGCTGCTGCTTCTCGGGCTTCAAGCAGCAGTTCGCGCGCGGCCAGAATTTCTCCTACAGCCTTCGCGACATCGGCGCCTACTACTGCGACTACGTCGAGATGATGGCGCACATCGATTCAGTGCTGCCCGGCCGGGTCCACCGCGTGTTCTACGAGCGCATGATCGAGGACACCGAAGCCGAGGTCAGGCGGATGCTCGACTATTGCGGCCTGCCCTTCGAGGAGCAGTGCCTGCGATTCTACGAAAATGAACGTGCGGTTCGGACCGCGAGCTCCGAACAGGTGCGGCAACCGATCTTCCGGGAGGGCGTCGACCACTGGCGGCACTACGAACCCTGGCTCGGCCCCTTGAAAGAGGCGCTGGGCTCGGTGCTCGAGTGCTATCCGGGCGTGCCCGCGATTTTTCCATCCATCGATGCAGCTAGAAATCCGTAATCATCTATCTAGAGAGCAGGGGAGCGACGACATGACTCTTAGTCGACTGAACAACTTGAAGCCTCACGGGAAGGCCGGCAGGGCTGCCGGGCGCGGTCGAGCCGCCGTCCGCTATGTACCGCTGGCCTCGGCAATTTCCGCGATCCTGGCAGGCGCACCTGCGGCGTACGCGCAGCAGGCAACCGGCGCGCTTGAAGAGGTCGTCGTCACGGCGCAGAAGCGCAGTGAGAACATGCAGTCCGTCCCGGTCGCGATCATCGCGCTCGGCGAGGAGAAGCTCGAGGAGCTGCATGTCACGAATCTCGACGATTACGTGAAATACCTGCCGAGCGTTTCCTACAGCCGCGGCCAGGGCCAGGGCGGCAACGGTCAGCCCGGCAGTTCGCACGTCTACATGCGCGGCGTCGTCAGCGGCGCCAACGAGAACCACTCGGGCTCGCAGCCGAGCGTGGGCACCTACCTCGACGAGCAGCCGGTCACGACGATCGACGGCACCGTCGACGTGCACGTGTACGACATCGCGCGGGTCGAGGTCCTCGAGGGACCGCAGGGCACCCTGTACGGCGCGAGTTCGCAGGCGGGAACCATCCGCATCATCACGAACAAGCCGGACCCGAGCAAATTCTCGGCAGGCTACGACGTCTCCCTGGATTCCGTCAGGCACGGCGGCATCGGCTACGCGGCGGAGGGTTTCGTCAACCTGCCGCTGTCGCCGATCGCGGCGGTCCGGCTCGTCGCATGGGACGAGCATGACGCGGGTTTCATCGACAACGTGGCGGGCACCAACCGGCCGGCCGGGATCGTGAACGGCGTACGGAACTACCCCACCTGGTCGAGCAATCCGGGCAACAACGGCAGCGTCGGCCAGGGCTCGATCAGCAACGCCGCGTACGTCAAGAACAACTACAACACCGCCGAGACCAAGGGTGGCCGCGCGGCGCTCAAGCTCAATCTCGGCGACTGGGTCATCACGCCGACCGTGATGGGCCAGGGTACCAGCTCACAGGGCTTCTTCGGCTACGACCCGGTCGTGGGTGACCTGCAGCTCGCGCATTTCGGACCGGAGAATTCCAACGACACTTGGGTGCAGACGGCGCTGACGGTCGAAGGAAAGGTCGCGAACCTGGACGTCGTCTATGCCGGCGCGTTCATGAAGCGCGACACGCATTCGATCGCTGACTACAGCGACTACTCGTTCTTCTACGACCAGAGCTTCGGTTCGGGCGCAATCTGGCTCGGCAACAACGGTCTGCCGATCATGCCGCAGGAGCTCGTGGTCACGAAGGGCTACTTCGAGAAGTTCAGCCACGAATTGCGCTTCAGCACGCCGCAGCAGTATCCGGTCAAGGCGACCTTCGGCGCGTTCGTCCAGCGCCAGCTGCACGACATCTACGAGGACTACCAGATGCCGGGTTACGGGTTCACGAACCCGTACGGCGGCGGCAACCCGAACGGCTTGGCCGATTCGCTGTCGATCCCGACGATCGGCAACACGATCTGGCTGACCGACGAGCAGCGCGTCGACCGCGACCAGGCGGCGTTCGCGCAGGTGACCTGGGACATCTCGGACAGTTGGGCGGCGACCGTCGGGTATCGTTACTTCAAGACCGACAACACCCTGCAGGGGTTCTATGGCTTCTCGACTGGTTTCGAACAGTTGAGCAACTACGGGTCCGGCATGATGAGCTGCGGTCCCGTGGGCGGTCCGACCGTCGGCGTTCGTGACCCGGTCACCGGCCGCTGGGACATCGTGAACCCGCAGCTGGAGACCTACGGGGCGGCCCACGGCTGGCCGTGCCAAGACCTCGACAAGGAGGTCAAGGAGTCCGGCCACGTCCCGCGTTACAACCTGACCTACAAGTTCTCGCCCGACAAGATGATCTACTACACCTACTCCAAGGGCTTCCGCCCGGGTGGTGTGAACCGCAACGGCAATTTGCCGCCGTATGCGGCCGACTTCCTCACCAACAATGAACTTGGCTGGAAAACACAGTGGCTCGGCCATCACCTGCGTTGGAACGGCGCGATCTTCCAGGAGGACTGGAACAACTTCCAATTCTCATTCCTCGGCCAGAACAGCCTGACGATCATCAACAACGGCGGCTCGGCCAAGATCAAGGGGGTCGAGACCGAGCTGGAGTGGGCATTCGGCAATGGCCTGTTCGTCTCGGCAAGCGGCACGCTGGTCGACCCGCGCCTGACGTCCAACTACTGTGGCTTCACGGACCCGAATACGGGCAAGTCGGTCACCACGCCCGACTGCACGTACCCGGGCGAATTGCCGGGCAACGGCTTCTCGCCGCTGGCCCCGACCGGCGCGAACCTGCCGATCGCGCCAAAGTTCAAGGCGAACTCGGTTGTTCGCTACGTCTGGACGACGGGCTCCGGGTGGGACGCGAACGTGCAGGGCGCGTTCGTCTACCAGTCGCAGACGGCGCCGGCCCTGAAGACGGCCGACCAGCAAGTGATCGGTAAACAGCCGGCCTACGGCCTGTTCGACCTGTCCTCGGGCATGGAGCGGAACGGGATGAACATTCAGCTCGCCATGACCAACGTTCTCGACCGCCGCGCAGAGCTGTCGCGCTTCGTGCAGTGCACGGTAAGTGTCTGCAACCAGCCGTACATCATTCCGGCGCAGCCGCGGACCTTGTTCCTGAAGTTCGGCCAGAAGTTCTAGGGCGATGCGTGAGTCGCTGGGCGGACCGTCCGGTCCGCCCAGCGATCCCACCCTGGCAAAGCGGCCGGGGCGCCGGGCAGGTCTAGCGACCTAAGTCCCTGAATTTGCTATGTCTGCATCTACCGGCGACCTTCCGTGTCGTCGTGTTATATTATTGACTCAAGATTAAAAAAACCGGCGACATCGGGTCGCCGCGGGAGCGGCTATGCGGCAGGTGAAGACCCTGGGACTCCTCGGCACGGGCGTGATCGGCGGCGGCTGGGCCGCGCGGGCGCTGCACTTCGGCATCGACGTGATCGCGGCGGACGTCAAGCCCGAGATGGAAGCCTGGATACGGGGCGCGGTCGCCAACGCCGAGCCCGCGCTCGCGCGTCTGACCTCGGCGCCGCTGCCGCCGAAGGGCACGCTCAGCTTCACGACCGACTTGAACGCCATGGCGGCGAAGGCCGACTTCATCCAGGAAAACATCCCGGAGCAGATCGAACTCAAGCAGCGCGTGCTCGCGCAGGTGAGCCGGCACGCGCCGGCCGACGTCGTGATCGCCTCGAGCACGTCCGGGATCATGCCCTCCGACCTGCAGCGCGACATGGTCGCGCCCGAGCGGCTCATCGTCGGCCACCCCTTCAATCCGGTGTACCTGCTGCCGCTCGTGGAACTCGTGGGCGGCAAGCAGACCTCCGAGGCCAGCCTCGAGGCCGCGAAGCGCTTCTACACCTACATCGGCATGCACGCACTCAGGGTGCGCAAGGAAATCCCCGGCCACCTGACCGACCGGCTGCAGGAAGCGCTGTGGCGCGAGATCCTGCACCTCGTCAACGACGGCGTCGCGACCACGGGCGAGCTCGATGAATCCATCATCTACGGGCCGGGCCTGCGCTGGGCGGCGATGGGCACGAATCAGATCTATCACCTCGCGGGCGGCGAGGCCGGCATGCGGCACATGCTTGCGCAGTTCGGGCCGTGCCTGAAATGGCCGTGGACCAAGCTCGAGGCACCCGAGCTCACCGATTCGCTGATCGA
This sequence comes from Pseudomonadota bacterium, assembly GCA_025355245.1. GTDB lineage: Bacteria > Pseudomonadota > Gammaproteobacteria > Steroidobacterales > Steroidobacteraceae > CAIKZZ01. The sequence continues at coordinate 14,508 of JANXZZ010000034.1, forward strand.
CAAGATGGTCGAGGGCACGAGCGCGACGGCAGCCGGGCGCTCGATCCGCGAGCTTGAGCGGCTGCGCGATGACTACCTGGTCGCGATCCAGCAGGTGCTGCGCCAGTTCGA
>JANXZZ010000039.1 GCA_025355245.1 Pseudomonadota bacterium
CTTCCGCGCGGCGAGGAGTGCGTACGCCTGAGTCCGCCGGAGTTCCACCTTCCGGGGCATCTCACCGGCCCGGATCCGCCAGAGCAGGGGGCCTCCGCCCCGTGTCGGAACTGACTCGAGCTCGTACTCGCGGTCCATCTCCTTCAGGTACCGGCGAATGCTCCGCTCGGTGACTCCGAGCGCGTCGGCCAGGTCGTCGAGCTCCAGACCACGCGGATGTCGCGTCAGGATCTCGCGCATGCGGTCGAGCCGCCGGTGCTGGGTGAATCTCCCCGGCGGTCTACCGGCTCGGCTCTTGGACACGGTCGCCACGATGGCAAGACTACAGGAACGCGCACCCAAGTCGCGAGCATCCAGTGTGGCGCATTCGCGGTAGGGGGCGTCTCCGGAGTGGTAAGGCGGCAAAGCCGCATCCCGGCGGACGCGCTACTCAGGCGCGCTACCCACCTCTGCGTCGACGAGTCATTGCTCACCGGCGAGTCCGCCCCGGTGAGGAAGAGCCCGTCGGCTGAGGCCACGGAGCTGGAGCGTCCCGGCGGCGACGGTCGTCCATGCCTGTTCTCGGGGACGCTCGTCACGGCCGGCCAGGGGCTGTGCGAGGTCGTATCTACCGGCGTGCGCACCGAACTCGGCCGCATCGGCATGACACTCAGGCTCGTTGCGCCGGACGCGACCCCCTTGCAGGTCGAGACCGGCCGGATGGTGCGCAATCTCGCAATTGTCGGACTCGCAGCCTGCCTGATCGTCGTCGTGATCTACGCCACGACGCGCGGCGGCACGCCGCAGCAATGGAAAGAAGGGCTGCTGGCAGGCATCGCGATGGCGATGGCCGTCCTGCCAGAGGAGTTCCCGGTCGTGCTAACCGTGTTCCTCGCGCTCGGCGCCTGGCGGATCTCCCGCAGCCGCGTCCTCACTCGTCGCATGCCGGCGATCGAGGCGCTCGGCTCGGCCACCGTGCTGTGCGTCGACAAGACCGGCACGTTGACCGAGAACCGCATGACGGTCACGCACGTCCTTGCCGGAGAGCACGAGGTTCGCGTGACGAGTCATCCGGAGCGGTGGCCGGAGGCATGCCGGGTCGTCGTCGAAACGGCGATGCTCGCAAGTCGCGTCGATCCCTTCGACCCGATGGAGCGCGCGCTGCACGTCGCGGCTTCGCTGCCCGCGGCGCACGACGCCACTGACAGGCCTCGCGCGCTCCTTGTGCGCGAGTACCCGTTGTCTCCTGGGCTCCTCGCCGTAAGCCACGCGTGGCAGGCCTCGCCTGCCGGCCCGCTGCTGGTCGCCTCGAAAGGGGCGCCGGAGGCGATCGCCACGCTGTGCCAGCTGTCGACGGAGGAACACGCTGCCCTGGAGCGCGAGGTCGGCCGGCTGGCAGCGCTCGGGCTCCGCGTCCTGGCTGTCGCGCGCACCGAGCTCGCGTCGCACGGCCTCCCGGACGATCACGGCGCGCTGCGCTCCCGGTTACTCGGCCTCGTCGGCCTCGAGGATCCAGTACGCGCCGACGTCCCGGGGGCCGTCGCCGAGTGCCACACGGCCGGGATTCGCGTCGTCATGATCACCGGGGACTACCCGACCACCGCGCAGAGCATTGCGCGGCAGGCGGGCCTCGCGCACCCGGACACCGTATTGACCGGCCGCGAACTCGTGCGGCTGTCGCCGCTGGAGCTCGCGGCCCGCGTCGGAGGCGTACAGGTCTTCGCACGCGTGTTGCCGGAGCAGAAACTCGAGATCGTCAACGCGCTCAAGGCCCGCGGCGAGGTCGTCGCCATGACGGGTGACGGCGTGAACGACGCCCCGGCACTCAAGGCGGCGCACATCGGCATCGCCATGGGCGGGCGCGGGACGGACGTCGCGCGCGAGTCGGCATCGCTCGTCCTGCTCGACGACGACTTCTCTTCGATCGTCGCGGCCATCCGGCTCGGCCGGCGGATCTACGACAACATCCGCAAGGCGGCTGGCTTCATTCTCGCAGTCCACGTCCCGATCGCGGGACTGTCGATGATCCCCGTCTGCTTCGCCGACTGGCCGTTGCTGTTGCTGCCCGTGCACATCGTATTTCTGCAGCTCATCGTCGACCCGGCATGTTCGCTCATCTTCGAGGCGGAAGCCCCGGAACCGGACATCATGCGACGCGCGCCACGCGCCCCGAGCGAGCGGCTATTCTCGGTTCGGACGGTCGGCGTGGCCGCATCGCAGGGATTGATTGTGCTCGTCAACTGTCTGGCGATCTTCCTGCTGGCCCGGCGGGACCACGGGCCCGACGCTGCCCGCGCCCTGGCGTTCGCGAGCCTCGTGGTTTCCTTCATTGTCATCATCCTGATCAACCGGTCGTGGACGCGACCAGTGGCCAGCATGCTGCGCGAGCCGAACACGGCGGCCTGGTGGGTCATCGGCGGGGCCGCCGGCTTCCTGGCCGTCGTGCTCGGCGTGCCGGAGGTTCGCGGGCTGTTCCACTTCGCGGCGTTGCACCCGGCGGATCTCGCGCTCAGCCTGCTCGGTGGCGTCGCCAGCCTGCTGCTGTTTGACGTCCTCAAACTGAGCCGATGGTGGCAGCGACTAGAGGGGCACCGCTCCACTGCGGAGAAAGTCTAGTACGGCGCTGCGGAGCCGCGCGCGGGCGGCCCAATATCGGCTTGCCCGTCGGCGTCTTCGCCACGGTCACAACGGCATGGAAACGCTCGCAGCGCGCCCCAAACCGAGACGCGTGTCGCGTTTCACGTGCGCGCAGCGCGCCAGCGCGCGACGTTGCCCCTACGATCCGGCAGGGAGGATCGGCGACATGAAGGCAATAGCAATAGCAGCCGCCGTGCTCGCCGCGATCGCGCTGGCCGGACCGACAACCGCAATCGCCGCCACCAAGGCGACGGATGCTGGCTCGAAACCGAGCTCATACGCCCCGGGGCCTCACACGCGTAACCACGTGTACGGGTCGCCGATCGGGCCGCCCATCACGGGCCACGCGGCGCGTGCTCAGCACGTGCACAAGACGAATTCCCCCGCCGCGGCTGCGCATCAGTCACGCGCAGCGACCGCACCTAGCGCACGCGGCGCCGCCAGACAGCGAGCGCGAGCCGTCCCGAAGGACGCTACCGGCTCGGCGGCAGCAGGCGACGCGACTCGGCGGTGACGACGGCGTAGCACTCGCAGGCGGCGCGCTCCAGCAGGGAGCGCTCGAGCACGGCGATGTGTCCGCGCCGGTAGCGGATCACGCCCGCGCGCTGCAGCGACCCCGCCGCCTCGGTCACGCTCTCCCGGCGTACGCCGAGCACGCCGGCAATCATTTCCTGCGTGACCGCCACCTCGCCCGAC
>JANXZZ010000049.1 GCA_025355245.1 Pseudomonadota bacterium
TTGAAGCTGCCGACGGGCGCCGTGAAGGTGTGCGCATCGCTGCAGCGCGCGTTCGCGTACGCAAACGCGAGCTCGGTGACCGAGGAGGCGTCGTAGACGTTGCCGTAGTCACAGGCGAGCGACAGCACCGAGTCCTCGTCCGAGTCATTCGCACCGAAGTAGCGCGCCCGCGTCGTGCCGCCGCGCGCCGCGTACTCCCACTCGGTTTCCGAGGGCAAGCGGTAGACCTTGCCGGTCGTCTTCGACAGCCAGTCAACGTAGGCCTTGGCATCGTCCCAGCTCACGCAGACGACAGGCTCGGTGTCGGCCTGCGCGGCGCTGAAGCCCGGATTGCGCCAGTTGCGGTCGGCGAGCCGAACCCAGGCGCCCCCACTCACGACGCGGCAGTCGCCGCGCACCGGGTACTGGACGGCGTCCGCGAAGGCGCGGAACTCGGCGAGCGTCACCTCGTACTTGCCGATCGCGTAGGCACGGGTCATCGACACCGCGAGCGGCGGTGACTCGCCGCGGTCGCGCTCGGTCTCGGTTTCATCGACGGAGGTGCCGAGCTCAAAGGTGCCCGCAGGTACCGTGACCACCTCCGGACACCGGGGACAGTCGCGAAATCCGGAGGACACCGCGGCCGCCGCGGCGGGCGCCGCCTTGCCAGCGGGCGCCTGCGGCGGCTGCGCGAGCGCCGCGAACGCGAAAAGTCCGAGGAGCAGCGTGATGGTGCGCACCTCAGCGCGCCTCGGCGCGGCCGTCGAGGTCGAGCGCCACGCGAAAACCCACGTAGTCCGTGCGTTCGGTCGCTTCCCCGGAATCACGGAACGCGCTGCGTGCGCGTTCGGCGGGCGACACCCAACTGCCGCCGCGCTGCACACGACGATTGCAGCCGCCGGTCCAGACCCAGGCGCGGGCATCGCGCGGCCGTCCGACGTAGCTATCGGTCGCACAGTCTTCCACCCACTCCGCCACGTTGCCGATCATGTCATAGAGCCCGAAGGCGTTTGCGCGCAGCGCGCCGACCGGCGCGAGGTCCGGGTAGCCGTCGCGGCAGCGGACCGGTTCCCAGCCGAATGCATAGACCTCGCGGCTCGCAAGGTCGTAGAGGTTCGCGAAATCGCAGCCATCGGTCGCGGCGTCGCCCCACGGCCGCAGTGCATTGCTGCCGGCGCGCGCCGCGTATTCCCATTCCGCTTCGGACGGCAGGCGATAGGCCTTGCCGGTGCGGTGCGCGAGCCATTGCACGTAGGCCTTGGCGTCGTTCCAGCTCACGCATGCGACCGGATGGTCGTCGCGCGCCTCGCGCGGCCGGCCCGGATTCTCCCAGCCGCGGGCGCGGTCGTCGCTGAAGCGCGCGAGCGTCTCGTCCCAACTGCGGCAGGGACCGCGAACGTCGTAGCCCGCATCGTTGACGAAGGCGCGGTACTCGCGCCGCGTCACCTCGACCCGCCCGAGCGCGAAGGGCTTGGCGATGCTGACGATGGCCGCCTGCGATTCGGCGCGCGTCGCAGGCGAGCGCGCGTCCGCGGTCGGCGTTCCCATCACGAAAGTACCCGCGGGCACCCGCAGCATTTCCGGGCAGTCCGGGCAGTCGCGCGTCGGTGCCGGCGGCTCCGCCGCAGACGCGGTCATGAGAAATCCCCCGAGGATCAGCGCCGCGAGCGCCGCGGCGCGGACGATGGCTGGCTTCGGATTGTTCTGTTTGACGACGACCCGCACCTCAGCCGCCCAGCTTGAGCGGCACGAAAATCGTCGCATTCTCGCGCTTCACGAGCAGCGCGATGCTGCGCCTGGAGCGATCCGCGAGCCCTTCGAGTTCGGTGACGGAGGCGACGCGCTGGCCGTTGGCGCCGAGAATCACGTCCCCCGGCCGCAGGCCCGCCTCGACCGCCGGGCCGTCGACGTCCTCAACCAGGAGGCCGCCGTCCAGGTGCAGCGCGCGCTTCTCGTCGGCCGAGAGCGGGCGCACCGCGAGGCCGAGCCTGGCGCCCGGCCGCGCGGCGGGACTGTCGGCGCTCGCGACGCGCCCTTCCTCCAGCTCGCTCACATCGACGCTGAGCTTGCGGCTGCTGCGCTCCCGCCAGACGTCGAGGACGACATGCGCCCCCGGCTTCAGCTGCGAGACGATCGCCGACAGCTGCCCCGAGCGCTCGATCGCGGCGCCGTTCGCCGACAGGATCACGTCGCCCGCCCGGACGCCGGCCTTGGCGGCCGGGCCGCTCGCATCGACCTGGCTCACGAGCGCACCGCGCGGCCGGTCGAGCCCGAAGGAATCGGCCAGCTGCTGCCCGACTTCCTGGATCACGACGCCGATGCGGCCGCGCTGCACGTGGCCGGTCGCGACGAGCTGGGCCTTGACGCCCATCGCGATGTCGATCGGGATCGCGAAGGAGATGCCCATGTAGCCGCCGGTGCGGCTGTAGATCTGCGAGTTGATGCCGACGACCTCGCCCGCCATGTTGAACAGGGGTCCCCCGGAGTTGCCGGGATTGACCGCGGCGTCGGTCTGAATGAAGGGCGTGTACTGGCTGTCCGGCACCGAGCGCGAGATCGCGCTGACGATGCCGGCCGTCACGCTGTTGTCGAAGCCGAAGGGCGAGCCGATCGCGATCACCCACTCGCCGGCACGCAGCTTCGAGGCATCGCCGATCTTCACGATCGGCAAGTCCTTGCCAGCAATCTTGATGAGCGCGACGTCGGTGCGACGATCGACGCCGATGACCTTCGCCGTGAACTCGCGCCGGTCGGTCAGCCGCACCGTCACCTCGCTCGCGTCCGCGACCACGTGCGCATTCGTGAGGATGAAGCCGTCCGGCGCAATGATGAAGCCCGAGCCCTCGCCCCGCGACGGAGGCTGCGAGCCGCCGCGCGGCGCCGCGCCGCCGCCGAAGCGGCGCAGGAAGTCCTGCAGGGAATTGTCCTGGCCGTCGTCCTCGAGGGTCGCGGGGCGCGCACGCTCGACGACGGTGACGTTGACGACCGCCGGTCCCGCCTGCGCGACCAGGTCGGTGAAGTCCGGAAGTCCGCGGGCGGCCGCCGCCGCGGTGCCGGGTCCGGGCGCCTGGACGAGCGGCGCCGGGGCCGTCGCCAGCGCATCCCGGGCGAGCTTGGCCGGCTCCCGCCCGCAGCCCGCAACCGCCATCGCCGCCAGCATCGTGGCGGTCCATACCGGCCGAGTTCCAAATCGAGGCATATCAGCTCTCCGCAACAGTCCCGACCCCCGCCCGTAGACAATCGCAATGCTCCCGAAGTTGCGCGGCGCGACGCCCGGGAGCCGACCGACCGGGCGGCGGTGAGGAGGAGCCATGATACAGGCGAGCGGGCGCCAGCCCCGAGGAGGCGCGCGGACACGGGCCGGGCGGCGCGCGGGGCGCGCCGCCTCGTCGCCGAGAATCAGTGGCCTTGCGCCTTCGACACGAGCAGCCCCGTGTTTTGGCGGGCGTAGACCTCGTCCCACATGTCCTCGGAACGCTTGTCGCGGCGGAGCAGCGATCCCAGCAGCACCGCCAGGAACCCGAGCGGGATCGAAAACAGCCCCGGGTTCTTGAGCTCGAAAAGCGGCTTCTCGAGACCCATGAACGAGGTTTCCTGGCCCTCGACCTTGGCCATGTCCGCCTTTGCCTTGGCGACGGCCTTGTCGAGCGCCGCGTCCGTCTTCGCCGCCTTCGAGGCCGCGTCGGCGTCGCCGGAGGCGAGGTCCGCCGCGATGCCGGCGCGCTTCCCGGCCTCGGCATCGAGCACCTTGTGGGACGCCGCGCGCACGGCCTTCGGGTAGGTGAGGTTCGGCGACACGAGCGTGAGCCCGACGGCCGCGACGGTACCGACGATCATGCCGGCCACGACGCCCGTGGTGTTGCAGCGCTTCCAGTAGAGCGTCAGCAGCACGCAGGGGAAATTGGCGCTCGCCGCCACCGCGAAGGCGAGGCCGACCAGCACCGCGACGTTCTGGCCCTTCGCGGCGATGCCGATCGCGATCGCCATAGCGCCGACCACCACCGTCGCCACGCGCGCCGCCCGAACCTGCTGCGCCGGCGCCACCGTCTCGCCGCCGTGGATGACGCCGACGTAGAGGTCGTGCGCGATCGCCGAGGCGGCGGCGAGCACGAGGCCCGCCACGACCGCCACGATCGTCGCGAAGGCGACCGCGGAGACGAACGCGAGCATGAAGTTACCGAGGAAGGAATCCGCACCGCCGCCGATGTACTGCGCGAGCAGGGGACCGGCCATGTTGCCGCCGGCGTCGACGCCGGCGATCACGGCGGGACCGACGTGCTTGGCGGCGCCGAAGCCGAGGAACAGCGTCAGCACGTAGAAGCCGCCGATGATCACCATCGCCCAGACGACCGACTTGCGCGCTGCCTGCGCCGTCGGGACCGTGAAGAAGCGCATCAGGATGTGCGGCAGCCCCGCGGTGCCAAAGACGAGCGCCATGCCGAGCGAGATCTGGTCGATCGGCGCCTTGAAGTAGAGCCCGGGCTCAAGGAAGCGCTGGCCGAGTTCCGCGGCACTCATGGTCTTGGCGGGATCGCCGAGCAGCGTCGCGACGCGCGCCTGCACCTTGGGATCGGAGACCACGTCCTGCATGAAGGCGGGCAGCGAGAACCCGTACGGCGTCCAGACCAGCATCACGATTACGATCGAGGCGACCACCAGCAGGATCGCCTTGATGATCTGCACCCAAGTGGTCGCGACCATGCCGCCGAACAGCACGTAGCTCAGCATCAGCACGCCGACCGCGATGACCGACACCTCGTAGTCGATGCCGATCAGCGTCTTGACGAGCACGCCGCCACCGACCATCTGTGCGGTCAGGTAGAAGGTCGACACGGTGATCACGGAGAGCGCCCCGACCACGCGCGTCTTCTTTGGGTCGTTGCGGTAGGCGAGGATGTCGGAGAGCGTGTACTTGCCGATGTTCCGGCACGGCTCCGCGATCAGCAGCAGCACCGTGATGTAGGCGACCAGCCAGCCGACCGAATACATGAAGCCGTCGTAGCCGTACAGAGAGATGAGCCCGGCGATGCCGAGGAAGGAGGCCGCGGACAGGTAGTCACCGGCGATCGCCCAGCCGTTCTGGAAGCCCGAGATGCCACCGCCCGCGGTGTAGAAGTCGGACGCCGACTTGACGCGCTTGGAGGCGAGGTAGGTGATGTACATCGTGAGCGCGATGACCGCGGCGAACACGGTGAAGGTCAGCCACCGGTACGAGCCCGCGCCGCCGCCTTCGGCGTGCGCGGGAACGGCGGCGGCGGCGAGCAGCGCGGCGAGCGCCAAGGCCCAGTTACGCGGGGCGGTGATTTTCATGAGCCGGCTCCCGCGCGCTTGGTGTAGTCGGCGGCGATTTCCGCCGCCAGCGTGTCGAACTCGCGGTTGGCGAGGCGCGAATAGAAAACCGCAATCGCCCAGGCCACCACGAACTCGCTTAACGCGAACAGGAGCCCCACGTTGATCACGCCCCACACCTTCACCTTGAAGATGTCCTGGTAGTACGCGGCACCCACCGGCAGCAGGAAGTAGTAGAGCACCGAGATCGCCATCAGCCCCCACAGCACGGTGACCTTGCGGCGGTGAAGCTTCTGGAACCGCGGATCCGCGATGACCGCGCTCCAGTTGATCGTGCTTGGGCTCGCCATGGTGTTCCCCTCAGGCCGATTTTTTGATCGCAACGTGTCCAAGCCGGGCGGCGCGGCCGCGTC
>JANXZZ010000091.1 GCA_025355245.1 Pseudomonadota bacterium
GGGCCCTGCACGCGATTGGCGCGCAGGGCCGACCGGCCACTCCCGGCGAGGCTCATTCGGGCGCGAGATTGCCCGAATAGCGGATCGGCGTCGCGCCGGCGATCGCACCCGTGACCACCGCTCGGTCGCTGACGTAGAGCACGACCTTGCGGTCGAAGGTGAGCGGACCCGCGACGACCGCCCCCGGGCCGATCACGACCCGCGGCGTCCGCCAGCCGAAGATCCCCCAGTTGTGCTCGGTGCGTTCGATGTGGATGCCGCCGTCGAGGCGCGTGCCGTTCATGACCTGGATGGAGCCCGTGTTCGTGCTCAGGACGCCCGCAACGTGTGCGCCGATCAGGAGCACATCGCCGTTCACATTGCTGAGCGTGCCACCGACCTCGGCGCCCGGGGTGAGGTGCAGCCCGCCGTTGACGGTGCTGACCCCGCCTTTCACGTGCGCGTCCTGCTCGAGCGTGATGCCACCGTTCACCGTGCTGAGCGAATTCGCCGATGCGCCGGCGCCGAGCCTGAGGTGCCCGTTCACCGTGTCGACGTTCGCGGCGCTGGCATGCGGCCCGATCTCGATGGCGCCGTTCACGGTCGAGACACTGCCGACGGTGTCGTTGGCCGCGATGTCGATCGATCCCAGCACGCGGCTGACGGAGCGTTCCGCCGCGGCAGCGGGAACGGCGCAGAAAAGGGCTGTCAGCGCGATGCTCGCGAGTTTCATGGCGGTACCTCCGCGGCGGTAGGCCGGGCGTCATCGGTATATACGCGCGGGCGGGGCGGCCGGTTTCAGCGCGGCGCTCAACCGAGCCCCGCAGGCGCGGCCGGGTTTTCTTTTCAGGGGAGCCATGCAACCCTGTACGCGTGAGCGAAGCCCTGCCCCCCGACCTTGCCGCCTGCGTCGCACGTGCGCTCGCCGAAGACGTGGGCGCGGGCGACCTCACCGCCGCGTTGGTGCCGGCGACGGCACGCGCGCACGCCCGCGTGATCACGCGTGAGGCCGCGGTCGTGTGCGGCGCCCCGTGGGTCGACGAGGTGTTCCGCCAGCTCGACCCGGCCGTCAAGGTCCGCTGGCATGCCGCCGAGGGCGCGAGCGTCGCCGCGAACGAGCTCCTGTTCGAGGCGGTGGGGCCCGCGCGTGCACTCCTGACCGGCGAGCGCACTGCGCTCAATTTTCTGCAGACGCTGTCGGCGACCGCGAGCGCGGCGCATCGCTACGTCGAGGCGATCCGCGGCACGGGCTGCCGGATCCTCGACACGCGCAAGACCCTGCCGGGCCTGCGGCTTGCGCAGAAGTATGCGGTCCGTTGCGGCGGCGGGCGTAATCACCGCATCGGGCTCTTCGACGGCATCCTGATCAAGGAAAACCACATCGCGGCCGCGGGCTCGATCGGCGGCGCGGTAGCACAGGCGCGCACGCTCTGCGGCAAGGTGCCGGTGGAAGTCGAGGTCGAGACGCTCGCGGAACTCGAGGAGGCCTTCGCCGCGGATGCGGACCTTGCGCTCCTCGATGAGTTCTCGTTGGCCGACCTCGCGACCGCGGTCGCGCGCAACCGCGCCCGGACGCGGCCGCTCGGGCTCGAGGCATCCGGCGGAATCGACTTGACGAGCATCGGGGCGATCGCGGCGACCGGCGTCGATTTCATATCGGTGGGATCGATCACCAAGCACGTGCGCGCGATCGACCTGTCGATGCGCCTCGCGCTCGAGACCTGAGCGGCTTAAGGCTCGCCGCTGACGCTGCGTTCTGCCGGCCCGCGCTGGATCTTCTGCGGGCGCGCGACGCCGTAGCCCTGGGCGTAATCGACGCCGAGGTTCCTGAGCATCGTGATGATGTCCTCGTTCTCCGCAAACTCGGCGATCGTCTTCTTGTTCGTCAGGTGGCCGATCTCGTTGATCGAGCGGACCATCTCGCGGTCGATCGGGTCGTGGAGGATCTCCTTCACGAAGCTGCCGTCGATCTTGAGGAAATCGACCGGGAAGTGCTTGAGATAGCCGAACGACGAAAGCCCCGTGCCGAAGTCATCGAGCGCGAACTTGCAGCCAAGTTCCTTGAGCGCCTGGATGAAACGGTTAGCCTGCGAGAAGCTGGCGATCGCAGCGGTCTCCGTGATCTCGAAGCAGATGCGCCGCGCATCGAGCCCGGTGCGGTGGAACTGCTCGATGACGAAGGGCAGGAACTTGTCATCGCCCAGGCTCTGCCCCGACAGGTTGATCGAGCACATCGCGAGCTTGTCGCGCTCATCGGCCTCCGAGACCAGCCAGCGCAGCGTGTTCTCGACCACCCAGCGGTCGATCGAAGGCGTGAGCCCGTAGCGCTCGGCGGCAGCGATGAAGTTGTCGGGCGTGATGATCTTGCCCTGCTCGTCGCGCATGCGCAGCAGGATCTCGTAGTG
>JANXZZ010000105.1 GCA_025355245.1 Pseudomonadota bacterium
GTGGCAGCCGCTCTGCGTAGCAGCTGATCGGCGTCAGGCGCGCAGCTGGCGCTCCAGCCGCTGCTCGCGCCGTACGACGCTCGCTGCGTCGGCGAGCGTGCTGGCGAGCCACTCGAGCAGGTCGTCGAGCGCGAGCACGCCGGCCAGTCGGCCCTGAGCGTTCGTAACGGGCGTGCGGCGCACGCCGAAAATGCGCATCTGCTTGAGCGCGTGCTCGGGGCGCGCCGCCACGCCCGTGACGAGCGGGTCGCGTGTCATGACGTCGCCGGTCGTGAGGCTGCGCGGGTCGATGCCCTTGCTCACGACCTCGACGACGATGTCGCGATCCGTGAGCACGCCGATCGGGATGCCGTCGGGCGCGCCGTCACCGGTCACGACCAGGAACCCGACGTGCCGCGAGCGCATTGCCTGTGCGGCCTCGACGAGCCCGGTGGTTGCGGCGACCGTCACGACATCACGACTGCAGAGCTCTTCGACGTTCATGGTTGTCTCCTCATCCGTGGGCAAGCGCTGAACCCGGCCGCGGGCGGCGAAGCTTTCTTGTAGCAGAGCGGATTCGGGCGCGCGCTGCCAGTAGGACATACCCGCAGCCGCCGCGGGTGCGCCGGCCTCCGCTGCGCGCGGCGTCGGCGCCGGGCCCGGCCCTGCTAGAGTGCCGCCCTACCAGCAACCGCCGGATGCGCTGCCATGGCCCTCATTCGCGAGGACGATCTGATCGGGAGCGTCGCCGACGCGCTGCAGTACATCTCCTTCTATCATTCGCCGGATTTCATCGCCGCGATGGGGCGCGCCTTCGAGCTTGAGCAGAGCCCGGCGGCGCGCGATGCGATCGCGCAGATCCTCGCCAACTCGCGCCTGTGCGCCGAGGGCCACCGGCCGATCTGCCAGGACACGGGCATCGTCGTGGCCTTCGTCAAGGTCGGCATGGGCGCGCGCTTCACCGGCCAGCGTTCGCTCGCGGACATGATCGACGAGGGCGTGCGGCGCGCCTACCTCGACCCGGACAACCGGCTGCGCGCCTCGATCGTCGCCGACCCCGCGGGCAAGCGCGGCAACACGCGCGACAACACGCCGGCCGTCGTGCACGCCGAACTCGTGCCCGGGGAGGGAGTCGACGTCACGGTCGCGGCCAAGGGCGGCGGCAGCGAGAACAAGTCCATGTTCGAGATGCTCAACCCGTCGGACTCGGTGGCCGACTGGGTGCTCGCGCGCGTGCCGGAGATGGGCGCGGGCTGGTGCCCGCCGGGCATGCTCGGCGTTGGCATCGGCGGCAGCGCCGAGAAGGCCATGCTGCTCGCCAAGGAATCGCTGCTCGAGACCATCGACATGCCGGAGCTCAAGGCGCGTGGGCCGCGCACGCACCTCGAGGAGCTGCGCATGGAGATCTTCGATCGCGTCAATGCGCTCGGCATCGGTGCACAGGGCCTCGGCGGCCTCACCACCGTGCTCGACGTGAAAGTGCGCGACTACCCCACGCACGCGGCGTCGCTGCCGGTCGCGGTCATTCCGAACTGCGCCGCGACGCGCCATGTGCACTTCCACCTCGACGGCAGCGGACCCGCGCGGCTCGAGCCTCCCGACCTCGCAAGCTGGCCGCAGGTCGCCTGGGCGCCGGGCCCCGGCGTGCGCCGCGTGCAGCTCGACGGCCTGACGCGCGAGCAGGTCGCCAGCTGGAAGCCGGGCGAGCGCCTGCTGCTGTCGGGCCGGCTGCTGACCGGCCGCGACGCCGCACACAAGCGCATCTGTGCGCTGCTCGAGGCCGGCCAGCCGCTGCCGGACGGCCTCTCGTTCGGGGACCGCGTGATCTACTACGTCGGGCCGGTCGATCCGGTGGGGACCGAGGTGGTCGGACCGGCCGGTCCCACCACCGCGAATCGCATGGACCGCTTCACCGAGACGATGCTCGGCAAGGCCGGCCTCCTCGCGATGATCGGCAAGGCGGAACGCGGCCCGGAGGCGGTCGAGGTCATTCGTCGCCACCGCAGTGCCTACCTGATCGCGGTCGGCGGCGCGGCCTTCCTCGTCTCGAAGGCGATACGCGCGAGCCGCGTGGTCGCATTCGGGGAGCTCGGCATGGAGGCCGTCTACGAGTTCGAGGTTCGTGACATGCCCGTGACGGTCGCGGTCGACGCGAACGGCGAGTCGGTGCACGAATCGGGTCCGCGCGAGTGGCAGGCGCGAATCAGCGGCATCCCGGTCGCGGTCGAGTAGCGCCG
>JANXZZ010000192.1 GCA_025355245.1 Pseudomonadota bacterium
CCGATGAAGGTGCCGAGGTGCTGGAAGCGGTAGCGCTGGCCGCCGTAGTCGAAGCTCGCGCTGTCGGCGGCGAGGTGCTTCTGCACCTCGGCGCGCGGCAGGCGCACGACGCTCTCGACGGTCGGCAGCGGCAATGCGTACAGCTCATCGCCGGTGCGCACGATCAGCGCCTGCGAGATCGCGAGCGTGAACGGCAGGCGGATCGTGAAGCGGGTGCCGCGTCCGGTGGTGGTGTCCATCTGCAGTGCGCCGCCGAGCCGTTTGATCCCGGTCGCGACCACGTCCATGCCGACGCCGCGCCCGGCGGCCTGCGTGAGGCTGCTGGCGGTTGAGAAGCCGGGTTCGAGGATGAGCTGCATCGCCGCCTCGTCCGACATCGCGTGCTTGGGCTCAATGAGCCCGAGCGCCAGCGCCTTGTCGCGGATCGCGCGCAGGTTCATGCCGGCGCCGTCGTCGGTGACGACGATGACGACCTCCGCACCCTCGCGCCGCACCGCGACCTCGATGCGGCCGGTCTCGGGCTTGCCGCGCTGCACGCGCTCGGCCGGCGCCTCGATGCCGTGCACGACCGCGTTCCTGAGCATGTGCTCGAAGGGCGGCAGCATGCGCTCGAGCACCTGGCGGTCGAGTTCACCGGTGGCGCCCGTCACGATCAGGTCGACCCTCTTGCCGGTCTCGCTCGCCACCTGGCGCACGGTGCGGGTGAGACGCGGCACGTGCCGCTGGAAGGGCACCATGCGCGTGCGCATCAGGCCGTTCTGCAGGTCGGTCACGACGCGCGCCTGCTGCATCAGCAGGTTCTGCGCCTCGCGCGTCTGCGTCTCAAGCAGGCTCTGCACGCTGCCGACGTCGCCGGTCGACTCGGCGAGCGCGCGCGAGTACTGCTGCAGCGAGGAGTAGCGGTCCATCTCGAGCGGGTCGAAGTCATCGCGTCGCTTGCCGTCGTCCTGGTGGCGATTGAGGATCTGTACCTCGGTCTCGAGTTCGAGGTTCCTGAGCTGCTCCTTGAGGCGCTGCACGACGCGATTGAGCTCGGCCAGGTTGAACTCGACCGAGGAGAACTGCTGCTCGAGGCGCGCGCGGTAGATGCTGACTTCACCCGCGCTGTTGAGCAGGCTGTCGAGGAGGTCGGCGTCGACGCGCGCGAGTTCCTGGCGGTCCTCGCGCGGCCCCGCCTCGCGTCCCGGCGGCATGATGATCGAGCGCGATTCCTCGAAGGCCGACTGCGACAGCGACTCCGAGCTCGTGGTCAGCGACAGCTCGGCGCCGACCGGCTCCGGCGCGGGGGCCGGCGTTGGCGCGATGACCGACGCGGCCGCGGCGGGCGGAGCGCCCGCGACCGCGGCCGGCACCGGCGGCGGCAGCTCGAGCGCGGGCACGCGTGCGGTCGCGGCGATATCGCGCACGATCGGCGGTGGGTAGCTGGGCGCGGCCTCGGCGGCCGCGGCGGCGGCCGCGGCAACCGCGGGCGCGGCCGGCGGGGGCAGCGGCTGGTCGTTGGCGACGCTCTTGAGGACCGGCGGGCCGGCGATGCCGCGCGAGAGCGCGCGGATGCGCGTCACGAGGTCGCGCGCCGGCGTCACGCGGCGGCCCGCGCTGACGGTGTCGCGCATGCGGTTGAGTTCATCGAGGCTTGCCTGCAGCACCTCGAGGGTGCGCGCGTCGGCGGCCGTGCCGTCGGCCTCGCCCTGCGTCAGCAGCGACTCGACCTCGTGCGCGAGATCGCCCATCGCGGTCACGCCCGCCATGCGCGCGCCGCCCTTGAGCGTGTGCAGCACGCGCTTCAGTTCCGTTACCTTGCTCGCATCGCGCGCATCGGCCCGGAACGCGGCGCTCGTGCGCTCGGCGATCTCGAGGAGCTCGGTCGCCTCCTCGCTGAAGATGACGGCGATCTCGGCATCGAAATCCTCCGCACTGTCGGGCTCGGGCGTCGCGGGCCGCGGTGGCGCGGCGGGTGCGGCGGCGGGCGCCGGAGCCGCCTGGGCCGCCGGGGCAATCGCCTGCGAGCTCAGCATGTCATCGGCGGCGAGCAGGTCCGCACCGCCCGCCAGCATGCCGCTCGCATCGCCGTCGGCGAGCGGCTGCAGGCCGCCCGTCGCGATCTCGCGGTCGGCGTCGCCGTCGAGCCAGGCGAGGCGCGTGAGCAGTTCGGCGTGGGTCGTGAAGAACTGCGTCGTCTCATCGAAGTTCGCCGCGACGTGGTCCATCGCGGCGACGAAGTCAGCCATCACGCGCCGGCCGGACTCGGAAAGCCCGAGGCCGTGGTCGTAGAGCTTGCGGATGTAGAGGTTGAGCGGCTCGGCGAGTTTGATGCCCTGGCGCGCGTCCGCCATCTTCGAGGCGCCGGCGAGCGTGTGGCAGGCGCGGTGCAGCGTCTCCGTCACCTGGAAAGGCGCGAAGCGGCCGGTGCAGGCGTCGATGAACTGACGCACCGCCGTCACGTGGCTCGAGACCTCGCCCCGGTAGATGTCGACGAGCACGGGATCGGCGGTCGCGGAGGCGAGGTCGGGCGGCCCGACCGTGAACTCCGAACCGCTCGGCGGTGGCGGCGGCGGTGCGTTCCTGAGCTCGCGCTCGGCGCGCGGCGAGGGCTCGTCGGTGATGCGCACGAAGCGCGACGGGATCTCGAGAATCGCACCGCTCGAGGAGGTCGGCAGCGGCGCCGCTGCCTTCGGCGGCGCGGGCGCGGCCACTTTGGGCGCGTGCGGCGAGCGCGGCGCCGGCGCGGGCACGGCCGGGTCGTTCGTCATCAGCACTTCGGTCGCGATCAGCGAGGGCGAGTCGGCGAGGCGGGGATCCGGCGGCGGCGGAAACAGCGGATCCGGGTCGGGCGCGCGCGGCGGCGCCTCGGCACGCGGCGCGAGTCCCTGTTCGACGTCGCGGCCTTCGGCGAAGGCATGCGCCCGGCCAATGAGCAGGCCCGCCTCGGCAGGCGGTGCGCGCCCCGTCTCCAGCTGGTCGGCCAGCTGGGGAAGCATTGCCACCGACTCGCGCAGCATGCTCAGCATGCCGGGCGTGCGCGACAGCGTGCCGCTGATGATGCGGTTGAGCAGATTCTCGATCGCCCACGCGAACTCGCCGATCTGGCGCGCGCCGACCATGCGGCCGCTGCCCTTCAAGGTGTGGAACGAGCGGCGCATGCGCGCGAGCGCGTCCTGGTCGAGCGGGTTCTCATACCAGCGCGGGAACAGTTCGCTGACCTTGGCGATCTCCTCGCGCGCTTCCTCGATGAACAGCGCGACCAGATCGGGATCGGGGACCGCGACCGGCGCCGCGGGCTCGGCGCTGGCGGGGCGTGGCAGCACCTCGGTGCGCTGGCCGCCGCCGTCGGCGGTGGTCGGCTCGAGTCGCAGCGTGCTGCCGTAGACGTCGGTGGCGACGTGCTCGCCGCTCTCTTCCGGAACCGGCGGCATGTCGACGGGCTCGGCAAGCGCGCGCACGCAGGTCTCGGCGTTGTCGAGCATGTACCACGGATCGCTGCGACCGCTCTGCAGCGTCTCCATGTAGTACTCAAGCGAGACGATCGCATCCGCGAGGCGGTCGAGCCGGCCGCGCGGGATCTTCCTGTTCGGTACAAGGATGTCGTTCACGTGGTGGCTCAAGGCCTCCACCACCTCGACCGCGCGCGCGCGGCCGAGCATCAGGAGCCCTGAGGTCATGCCGTGCAGCAGGTGCGGCACCTGGTCGGCGCCCGAGGGCTCGTGCCTGGCGACGACCGCCGCGATCGTCTCCTTGATGCGCGCGAGGTTGACGATGCACTCGCGCAGCACCGCGTTCTGCACCTGCAGGAACTCGGCATCCTGGTCGCCGTCGGCGGCGGCGCTCCGGTTCGGCATGATAAGCCGCACCAGCTGCGGATCGAGGTTGTCCTCGACGCTGATCAGCGTCGCCGCGATGTCTACGAGCACGCTGTCGGTCGGCGGGGTCTTGTGCGCGACGATGTCGGTGAGGCGCTGGATCTGCGCCTGCACCTTCGCGCGCAGGCCACCGAGGCCGAGGACGCCGAGGGTGTCGCTGATCTTGCGCAGCATCTCGAGCTGCACGCCGAGCTCCTCGACCTGCGCCCCGCCCTTGCGGACGAAGATGTCGAGGACGTCCTTGACGCGCGACAGGTCCTCCTTGATCGCGGCCCCGACGGTTTCCATGAGCTTGACCGAGGGCGCCGACAGGCTCTCGCGCTCCTGCTCGACCTGCTCGGAGACCGGCAGCAGTTCCTGCAGCTTGAACGAGGCGCGCACCGACACCGTGCGCGGGCCGGTGCTGGTCGCACGCGCGACGTAATAAAGGAGGTTGTTGAGCAGGTCGAGCGAGGGCGCTTCCGCGTAGCGCGGCTCGCCGGTCTCGTACAGCTTCTTGAGCTCGCGGTCCGCCTGGCCGAGCAGGCGCTTCAGCGTCGCGGTGCCCTCGAGGCCGCCCTCGCGCAGCGCCTCGATGACCGCGCCCACGACCCACCACAGCTGGAACACGGGCTGGCGCGTCGCGACCTGTTCGAGGCGCTCGGCGACGACGGCGAGGATCTCGAGGTGCTGCGCCGGACGCTGGCCGCGAATCCAGCCGAGCAGCCCGGTCTGGAAGCGGGGCCGCAGGCGTCGCGCCCACTGCGCCGCCGTCATCGGCGCCTCGCCCGACTGCTGGCTCGCGGGCTGCGGCTGGCGGTCGGACGTGAGGTTGAGGAGTAACAACGTGCCCTCGGAGAGGAGCGCGTTGCCACGCACCGCCCTGAGGTCATTGAGGAGCGGCAACAGCACGAGCGCCAGGTCGCGTCCGCCACCCAGTACCCGCTCGAGGTAGGCGGGCAGCTGCACCATCGCGCGCATCAGCGCATCGAGGCTCTCCGGCTGGTTGCGGTTCTCGCTGGCGTTTTCGATCAGGTAGCGGGCGACGTGCTCCATCTCCTCGGCGAGCAGCGCAGCGCCGTAGACCTCCACCAGCCTGAGCACGCCGTGGACTTCATGGAGCGCGATGACGCACTTGCCGAGCAGCGAGGGGTCGTCGGTCTTCTCGGCGAAGGCCTCGAGCGCAATGCGCGCCTCGGCCAAGGTCGCATTCAGCTCCTTGGCGACGACGTGCAGGGTCTGTTCGGCCACCTCCGCCATCGATCAGACCTTCGCGCCGCTGGCCTTGCGGGCCGCCGCGGGCGCTGCCGCCGGCGCCCGGGCGGGTTCCTCGGGCTTGAGCAGCTTCACGGGCTTCAGCTTCGGCGGCGGCACCTCCGGCAGGCGGAATCCCGACACCGACTTCCTGAGCTGCGCCGAGAGGTCCGCGAGCTTGCCGATCGACTGCGACATGCCGGTGGTGCCTTCGGCGGTCTGCGTGCTGATCTCCCTGAGCACCTGCATGCTCCTCGAGATGTTGGCGGACACGGCGGCCTGCTGGCGTGCGCTCGCCGAGATGTTCTGCATGAGGCTCGCAATCTGGTTCGAGACCTGCTCGAT
>JANXZZ010000198.1 GCA_025355245.1 Pseudomonadota bacterium
CGCGGCACCATCGCGCTGGTCCGGAAG
Source organism: Pseudomonadota bacterium (assembly GCA_025355245.1). GTDB lineage: Bacteria > Pseudomonadota > Gammaproteobacteria > Steroidobacterales > Steroidobacteraceae > CAIKZZ01. The sequence continues at coordinate 28 of JANXZZ010000198.1, forward strand.
TACTGGCCACAGATCCAGCAGCACGTCGAATGGGGTGCGTGCCTCGCCCTATACGAGGTGGCGGCATGACAACCCTCACCTTCACGCAATTCCCAAGCGTCACGCCGCACACCAAGACCGAGATCACCGAGTCGTGGCCCGAGTTCGTCGCCCGACTGCGGGCGATCCCGACCTACCGCACCAAGCGTGCCTGCCCCTTGATCTCGCTCTGCGCATACGGCGACGAGGTCACCACCAAGGGCTCGATTCGCCACGCCGATAACGTCCTCGCCGCTCACGGCATCGAGATCGACTACGACGCTGAGCTGATGTCGCCCGAGGAGGCGGCCGAGGCACTCCAGATGGCGGGCGTCCTGGCTGTAGTCGTCACCAGCGCCAGCCATAAGCCCAAGGCGCCGCGCTGGCGGGCGTACCTGCCGCTCAGCGCACCGGTCGCACCCGAGCAGCGCCGCGAGCTCGCGGGGCGGGCGAACCGCATCCTCGGCGGCGTCGCCTCGCGCGAATCGTTCACGTTGAGTCAGAGCTACTACGTCGGCCGCGTGGCGAGCGTCGAGTACCAGGTACTCGAGGCCGAAGGCCGGCCTATCGACCGGGTCGGGGACATCGAGCCGCTGTACCCCGCCGGCAAGACGACACCGGCCGGCGAGCGCGACGCCACGACCGATGCGGACCTGCGCGGCGCCTTCGAGCGTGGAGAGGATCGCTACACCGCAATGCTCAAGCTGTCGTCCCGGTGGGCGGCCCGCGGAATGGCGGCGGACGACATCGCTGCCAACCTTGAGGCGCTCATCGACGGCGCGGGCAAAGGCGCAGAGAACGCCGATGGCATCGACCTCCGTGCCCGGGTGGCAGGCATCGCGGACAGCGCGGTCGACAAATTCGGCGATACCAGGGCGGCGGGCGCCGTTGCGACCGAGGCGGACTTCAGCGACCTCACTGCCACCGACGTCACGGGCGGCGACGCGCCGACAGCCAAGTCCACGTCCCGAATCTTCAGGTGGCAGACGGGCGCCGAGATCATCGCGGAGCGGCGCGAGGCCGAATGGCTGATTGACGACACGCTCGAGGCACGGGTGCTGGCCCTGCTCGCCGGCCCACGCGGATCGTTCAAAAGCTTCATCGTCCTCGACTGGGCGATGCGCTGTGCGCTCGCCGGCAAAGGGGTCGCGATTCTGAGCGGCGAAGGCGCCGGGCTCGACCGCCGAATGGACGCCTTCTTCAAGCATCACGCGCCCGGCACAGAGGTCTCGGCGCTCCGCATTGTCGCCTTCGAGCGGGCGGTGAACCTGAACGTCAAGGACACGCTCAAGGATCTGGTCGTGGCGATTCGCGGGCTGGCGTGGGCCGTCGACCTTGTCGTCGTGGATACGTTCAGCAAGTACGCGGCCGGCCTCGATGAGAACGACAACTCGGAGGTCGCCGCATTCCTGTCGGGGCTGGCCGCGGTGCGCGATGCCATGAAGGCGACTTTCCTCTTGGTGGCACACACGGGCCACAGCGACCAGAACCGCCCGCGCGGCGCGTCGAGCCTGATGGCGAACCCGGATGCGGAGTACGTGGTTGCTCGCACGAACCCGACAGGACCGCTCGTAAGCGTGACCCGGGCGAGGTTCAAGGACACGCCTGCGCTGCCGCCGCTCGGATACGAGGCGGTGACCGTCGACCTCGGGCGCAACGACAAGCGTGGGCGGCCGGTCACCAGTCTCGCTTTGCGCAGCTCGGAGGTGCCGACGACTCCGAATCGGGGCCGCGAACCCACCGGCACGAACCAGCGGATCGTGCTGACCGCGTTCAGCGAATGCGCTTTGTCGGCCGACGGGACGGCCTCCGTCGAGGCGGTGGTCGCGCTCGCCGCTAGCCGTATCGCCAAAGCTGATGGTCGCGACCAGCGGCGTGGGCATGCGAGGCAGGCATTGAACGCCCTGCAGGCGGCGGGGCACCTGATGGTCGAGAACGACACCGTGAGGGCGCTCCAGTGAAACGCTCTAAATGCTTTAAGAGCGCTTTAGAGCTTTTAGAGCACCGGCATCGATGCTTTCTCTGCTCTATCTATCTAGTAGATAGAGCAGAAAAAGCATGCCTAGAGCCGAAGACGAACGAACTCACAGTTTTTTGCAGATTGGGTCGGACAGGCTCAAGCACACCCGCAAGTCGCCTCGTCAGCCCCCCCACGACTCTGAGGCGTGCGTCGGTACAGCCCCCGCGGCGGAAGGCGCCGCGCCCTGAGCGGATCGACCCGCCGAGCTGGCGCGGGCAGTGCCGAGTTTTCGGAAAGACAAGACTCGGCTCGGCAGTCGTGGCTCGAGGTCCGTGGTCACGCGAATCTGGGGGGTACGGCCATGAAAAGTGGTCCGTGTCACCTGTGTCACCTCGAAAACCATAGTTTCCGGTTATCGCCTAAGGGGGGACACTTTTCTATAGAGCTATACGGAAAACGTGCTTTTCGAGGTGACACAGGTGACACGGGCCTTTTGCGGCGGACCACACCCACCGTGCCCGTGACCGGCCAGCAGCAGGCAAGGCGCCGCGCCCTGAGCGGATCGACCCGCCGAGCCGG
>JANXZZ010000210.1 GCA_025355245.1 Pseudomonadota bacterium
CCCGCCGACAGCGCCGCGAGGTAGTGCGTGGAACCGAGGTCGGAGAGCAGCAGGAAGCCGCGCGCGCGGTCGCTCTCGAGCACGGTCGGCACGTTGACGCCGATGGCGCCGAGCGCGGCAGCGATGGCGACGAACGGCGCGACGTCCTCCCGGTCGGGCGGTGCGTCCATCGCGACGTAGCTCGTGCCGCGCGCGTGGATGCGAAAATACCGGCGGAAACTCGCATCGGCCGACGCCGGCGCCATGCGCTCGGGGACCATCGCGAGATCCTCGCGCAGCCACGAATCGAGAAGCGCCAGGCGGGCATCGGCGGGTGAAGCGGTGACGGGAGGCATGAACGGCGGATTATAATGCGCCAGCCCGTCGATACCGCGGCGGTGTTCCGCCCGCAACCACCAGGCCGCGCTGTTGCCACCGTCAGATTTTCGCACCGCCCGTCGCGCGCCCTCCGGCTTTGTGCTCTGCGTAGTGCTGCTCGCGGCGACTGCCGCCCGCGCGGACCCGACCTGCCCCGCGCCGCCCGCCGCGACGCCACCGGTTCCGGCGCTGCCGGGCACGGCTGCGGACGCGGCGCCCGCCGCGTCCACCCAGGTCACCGTGTCGACTGCCGGCGCTGAAGTGCTGGAAGGGGGCCTCGCGACCCTGAAGGGGCCGGTCACCGTCAAGCAGGGCGACCGCACGCTGACGGCGCGCGCGGCGACTTTCGATCCCGATACGCAGTCCTTCGTCGTGACCGGCAACGTCGTCTACCACGACCCGCAGCTCAAGGTCTCGGGCGACACCGCCAACTGGCGGCCGAACGGCGGCGGTGAGTTCGGCAACGCCGATTTCGAGATCCCGGCGCGACCCGCGCGTGGCCACGCCGACTCGATCGAGGTCGATGCCAAGGGGCGGCTCGAACTCGATCACGTCGACTACACCGCCTGCCCCGCCGAGCATCGCGACTGGGTGCTGCACGCCCGGCGCATCGACATCGACCAGGACGCGCAGGAGGGCTTCGGTCGCAACGTGCGCCTCGACTTCATGGGCGTACCGATCCTGTACCTGCCGATCGTGTCCTTTCCGGTCGGCGATGCGCGCAAATCCGGCTTCCTGTTTCCGACCTTTGGCCAGTCGGGACGCAACGGTTTCGAGGTCGCCGCGCCCTACTACTGGAACCTCGCGCCCAACTACGATGCGACGATCACGCCCGGCTACATGAGCAAGCGCGGCGCGACGCTCGGCACGGAGTTTCGCTTCCTGACGGACCATTCCAAGGGCGACTTCCAGGACGACTGGGTGCCGTACGACTCCAACGCCGGCCGCGACCGCGACTTCCTCAAGTTCACCGAGCGCACCGACTTCACCTCGCGGCTGCGTTTCGACACCAACGTCAACTACGCGAGCGACAGCTCCTATTTCGAGGACTTCGGGCAGGGCCCCGAAGGCACCAGCGTCACCTACCTGTCGCGCATCGCGCGACTCAGCTTCCTCGACAGTCACTGGACCGCGGTTGGGCTCGTCCAGCAGTTCCAGACGATCGACCAGACGGTCGCCGACAGCGATCGGCCGTACACGCGCGCGCCGCAGTTGAGCGTCGACGGCCGCTGGAACGACGGCAACGGTCCCGGCTTCGAGGTGCGCGCGGAGGCCGTGAACTTCACGCGCAACACCGGCTACCAGGGCGGCCGCTACGACCTCGAGCCGACCGCGAGCTGGGCGTTCCGCGCGCCGGGCGTGTTCCTGATCCCCGCCGTCGGCTGGCACGCGACGCGCTATGCACTGCGCGACGATCCGGGCGCGGACACCTCGCCCTCGCTGGCGGCACCGATTGCGACGCTCGACTCGGGCCTCACCTTCGAGCGCACGACCGGCACCACGCTGCAGACCTTCGAGCCGCGCGCGCTCTATACCTACATCCCGTACCGCGACCAGTCCTCGCTGCCGCTCTTCGACACCGGGCTCCCCGATCTCAACCTGGTGCAGCTGTTCCGCAGCGAGCGCTACGTCGGTGGTGACCGGATCGGCGACGCGAACCAGCTTGCGCTCGGCGCGACCACCCGCTACGTCGACCTCGCCTCGGGCAAGCAGCTCGTGTCGGCGACGCTCGGCCAGATCTACTACTTCACGCCGCCACGCGTGCAGCTGCCGACCGAGACCACTGCGCCCGGAAGCACCTCCGACCTCGTGAGCCAGGTCGACATCTCGGCATACAAGCACTGGAACGTGCTGCTCGGCGAGCAGTGGGACCCGCACACGCAGCGCTCCGACCTCAGCGAGCTGCGACTCCAGTACAAGCCGACCTGGGACCGGGTCGCCAACTTTGGCTACCGCTACCGGCGCGGACTGCTCGACCAGATCGAGGGCTCGTTCGCCTGGCCGATCAGGAACGCCTGGAACGTCTACGCCCGGCACGTGTACTCGATCCGGGACCACGCGGCGATCGAGTCCCTGGGCGGTTTCGAGTACCAGGCCTGCTGCTGGCGGGTGCGGCTGGTCGCGCGGCGCTACGTCAGCAGCTTCACCGGCACGCGCGATACCGGCATCTCCCTGCAGCTGGAACTCAACGGCCTTTCGAGTGTCGGAGAACGGGCGGATGCTTTCCTCGGGCGGTCTATTCGGGGATACTCCGCGACCCCGTCCGATTCCGGGCCAGAGTGACCCCTGACATGCGTCGACTTCTCAAATTCGTGCTGTTTTGCTGCGCGTGCGCCAGCTTCGGCGCGCACGCCCAGACACGGGATATCGGCGGTCGCGGCGAGCTTCTCGACCGCATCGCGGTGGTGGTCAACGACGGCGTGGTGCTGCAGAGCCAGATCGACGCCCAGGTGACCATCGTCGCGGCGCGCCTCAAGGACCAGGGCACCCCGCTGCCGGCGCCCTCGGTGCTCAAGCAGCAGATCACCGAGCGGCTCATCCTGCAGGAAATCCAGCTGCAGCGCGCCCAGAAGCTTGGCCTCAGGGTCACCGACGAGGCGCTCAACAACGCGCTTCGCGACGTCGCCGTCCAGAACAAGATCGAGTTCAGCCGCCTGCCCGACGCGCTCGCGCGCGAGGGCATCGTGTACTCCGAGTACCGCGAGCAGATCCGCCGCGAGATGACCCTGTCGCTGCTGCGCCAGCGCGACGTCTACTCCCATATTTATGTCAGCCCGCGCGAGCTCGACCAGTTCGTCACCAAGCAGGCGGCCGACAAGACCGGACGCGTCGAGTACGACGTCTCGCACATCCTGCTGACGCTGCCCGAGGCCGCATCGCCTGGCCAGCTCGAGCAGGTCGAGAAGCACGCCGGGGAAATCTACCAGCGCGCCAAGAACGGCGAGGATTTCGGCCAGCTGGCCGTCGCCAATTCGCAGGCGCAGTCCGCGCTCGAGCGCGGCGCGATCGGCTGGCGCAAAGGCAACGAGCTGCCGTCCTTCATGGCGGACGTGGTCGCGACACTGCAGCCGGGCGAGGTCGCCGCGCCGGTGCGTACGCCCTCGGGCTTCCACATCATTCGCCTGAACGCGCAGCGCAACGACACCCAGCCGCTGCTGGTCGAGCAGATCCACGCGCGCCACATCCTGATCAAGACCAACGAGCTGCAGGACGATGAGACGGTGCGCGGACGCCTGCAGATCATCCGCGATCGCATCGCGAGCAGCGCCGACGACTTCGGCGCGATCGCGAAGGCGGTCTCGGAGGACCCGGGCTCGGCCACCGAAGGCGGTGATCTCGGCTGGACGAGTCCCTCGACCTTCGTGCCAGATTTCGAGACCGCGCTCGGCAAGCTCGACGAGAACGAGATCAGCCAGCCGTTCCACACGCAATACGGCTGGCATATCGCGCAGATGCTCGGCAAGCGCACGCAGGACATGAGCAGCGACGAGCGCAAGCGCAAGGCCTTTGAGCAGATTCGCGCGAGCAAGGCGGACGAGGAGACCGAGCTCTGGCTCCGCCGCCTTCGCGATGAGGCCTTCGTCGACTACCGCAGCTGACGGGGGCGCATGCCCGCGGACTCCAAGGACGCCCTGAAGACGCTGGTCGTCACCTCGGGTGAGCCGGCCGGCATCGGGCCGGACCTGTGCCTGATGCTCGCCGAGCGCGAGTGGCCCTGCCGCCTCGCGTTCGCGGCGGACCCGGAACTGCTCGCAGCGCGCGCGGCCGATCTCGGCCGCAAGCTCGAGCTGCGAACCGTCACGCCCGCCACCGTGCAGCCCCACGCGCCCGGCATCCTGCAGGTACTGCCGCACCGCGCGCCAGTGGCCGTCGTCGCCGGGCGCCTCGACACTGGCAATTCCGGCTACGTCCTCGAACTCCTCAACGTCGCGACCGCGGGCTGCATGGACGGCTCATTCGCCGCGATGGTCACGGCGCCGGTCCAGAAAAGCGTGATCATCGAATCGGGCGTGCCCTTCAGCGGTCACACCGAGTACCTCGCGGCGCTGACGGGTGCGGCGCACCCGGTCATGCTGCTGGTGTCGGGAAAGCTCCGCGTCGCGCTCGCGACGACGCACCTGCCGCTGCGAGCGGTGCCGGATGCGATCACCGAGGCGGGACTCCTCGAGACGCTCGGCGTGCTTGCGCAGGGGCTGCGCGAGCGCTTCGGTCTCGTCCGGCCCCGCATCCTCGTGCTCGGCCTCAACCCGCACGCCGGCGAATCGGGTCATCTCGGGCGCGAGGAGCTTGACGTCATCGCCCCGGCGATCGCGCGCGCGGTCGCGAGCGGCATCGCCGCCCGCGGTCCCATGCCCGCCGACACCGCCTTCACGCCGCGCCAGCTCACCGACGCCGACGCCGTCGTCGCGATGTACCACGACCAGGGCCTGCCGGTGCTCAAGTACGCCGGCTTCGGGCACGCGGTGAACGTGACGCTCGGCCTGCCGATCATCCGCACCTCGGTCGACCACGGCACGGCGCTCGACCTGGCCGGTACCGGGCGAGCGGACGCGGGCAGCCTCGCGGCGGCACTCGAGCTCGCGCTCGCCTGTACGCGCATCGGATGACCGACGGCGCCGAGGAGCGACCGCGGTTCCGGGCGCGCAGGCGCTTCGGTCAGCATTTCCTGCACGATCCGGGCGTGATCCGCCGCATCGTCGAGGCCATCGATCCCCGGCCCGGCGAGCGGCTCATCGAGATCGGCCCCGGCCACGGCGCCCTGACGCTGCCGCTGCTCGACCGCATCCGCCACCTCGAGGTCATCGAGATCGACCGCGACGTGATCCCGGTGCTGCGCGAGCACGCGGCGGGTCGCGGCACGCTCACCGTGCACGAGGCCGACGTGCTCGAGATCGACTTTGCGACGCTCGCCGACCCCGGGCGCTCGCTCAGGCTCTGCGGCAACCTGCCCTACAACATCTCGACGCCGCTCCTGTTCCACGTGCTCGAGGCAGCGCCGCGACTGATCGACATGCACTTCATGCTGCAGAAAGAGGTCGTCGCGCGCATGGCGGCAAGCCCGGACAGCGGCGACTACGGGCGGCTCACGGTCATGCTCGCGGTGCACTGCCGGGTCGAGCACCTCTTCGACGTGGGCCCGGGGGCGTTTCGGCCGCCACCCCGCGTCACCTCCTCGATCGTCCGCCTCGTCCCCCACCCGGCTCCGCCCTTTCCGATTGCAGACTCCCGCCGCTTCGCAGAGGTCGTCGGGCGCGCGTTCGGCCAGCGCAGGAAGACGCTGCGCAACTCTCTGCGGGAGGTGGTTGACGCGCAGGGATTCGCGGCGACCGGCATCGACGCTGGCCGGCGCGCCGAAACCTTGACGCCGCAGGAGTTTGCCCAGCTGGCCGCGACGGCGGCGCCGGCACCGCTATAATCGTCGCTGGCCTCCGGAACCGACCGATGACGCAGCCGACACCCGCACCGAGCCTCTACCGTCGCATCCTGCTGGTTCTCGACCTCAGCGAGGACAGCCGGACGATCGGTGCCCGCGCGCGCGCCATCGCCGCGGCCTGCGGGGCGGAGCTCTCGCTGCTGCACGTGGTCGAATACGTGCCGGTGGAACCCATGGGCGAGACCCTGCTCCCGGCCATCGAGGTCGAGGAGGAACTCATCAGGCGCGCGCGCACGCGCCTCAGCGAGCTCGGGCGCGAGCTTGGCCTCGCCGACAGCCCGTGCCGCGTCGAGGCCGGCAGCATCAAGGCCGAAATCGTCCGCGTCGCGACCGAAACCGGCAGCGACCTCGTCGTGATCGGTAGCCGCGAGCGCCACGGATTCTCGATTCTCGTCAATCTGACCGAGGACACGGTCCTGCACGCCGCACCCTGCGATGTGCTGGCCGTGCGCCTCAAGTAGCGCCATGCAAGAGCAAAATCCACGCATCGTCGTCGCCGTCGCGACCTCCTACGTCGAGGAGCAATCCGACCCGCGCGAGAAGCGCTTCGTGTTCGCGTACACGATCACGATCAAGAACGAGGGCGAGATGCCGGCGCGGCTGATGAACCGGCACTGGATCATCACCGATGCGAACGGCAAGGTGCAGGAAGTGCATGGCGAGGGGGTGGTCGGCGAGCAGCCGCACCTGAAGCCCGGCCAGGGATTTCGCTACTCAAGCGGTGCGGTGCTCGAGACGCCGGTCGGCGCGATGCAGGGCAGCTACGAAATGGTCGCGGACGACGGCAAGCGTTTCGATGCGCCGATCGCCCCCTTCTCGCTCGCGATGCCGGGCGTCGTTCACTGACGGCTCCATGGCCGTCTACGCGATCGGCGACCTGCAGGGCTGCTACGACGAATTTCGCGAACTGCTGGACCTCCTAGCCTTCGAGCCCGGCGGCGACCGGGTGTGGCTCACGGGCGACCTCGTGAACCGGGGACCGGATTCCCTCGAGGTGCTGCGCTTCGTCCGCTCGCTGGGGGACGCCGCAACCGTGGTGCTCGGCAACCACGACCTGCACCTGCTTGCCGTCGCCCACGATCCGCGCCGGGCACTCAGGCGCAGCGACACGCTCGCGGCGGTGCTGGGCGCCCCCGATCGCGACGAGCTGCTCGGCTGGCTGGCGCGGCGGCCGCTCCTGCACACCGACGCCGCGCTCGGCTGGACGATGGTTCACGCGGGCCTGCCGCCCGAGTGGGACATCCCCGCGGCGTGCCGCCGGGCGGGCGAGGTGGAGGCAGCGCTTCGCGCCGCTCCCGCCGCGTTCCTCGGCGCGATGTACGGCGATGAGCCGGATCGGTGGTCGGAGGGGCTCGACGGCGTCGAGCGCCTGCGTTTCACGGTCAACTGCCTGACGCGCCTCAGGATCTGCGCACCCGACGGGCGACTGCTGCTGGGCCACAAGGGACCCCTCGCGAGGGCGCCCGCGGGATCACTGCCCTGGTTCCGGGTGCCGGGGCGCCAAAGCGCCGGATCCCGGATCGTCTTCGGCCACTGGTCGGCGCTCGGCTACTACGAGGGCGAGGGCGTGGTCGGCCTCGACACGGGTTGCGCGTGGGGCGGGGCGCTGAGCGCGATCAGGCTCGATGCACCGGCGCCGCCGGTGCACCTGCCCTGTCGCACGGTGCGCCCCTTCGAGGCGCCCGAGTCCTAGTGGGCACTCGCGACCGCGTGCTTGGGTTCGGGGATCGCGCCGAGCACGTCGAACTTGAGTGCAATGCCCTGCGGATTCGCCTGGTGAGGCACGCAGTTCATCCGACTCTCGAGGCTGCGCGTCGTGAACATGGGCAGGATCTCGCGCGAGAACTGCTCCACCAGCTCGCAATCGCCGCCGTCGAGTTCGCGCGGCGAGCCCGCCCGCCACTCGACCGTGCGCCATGCGCCGACGCCGGGTTCCGGCGCCGCGGGCGCCTTGGCGTCCGGCTTCGCGGCGGGCGGCGCGACGCTACCCGCCGGCGTCAGCGTCCAGAACGTGAGTCGGGCGGAGGCCATTCGGTCCGGGACGCCGGAGGGTGCCGCGCAGGTGCTGTCGACCTTGAACCCCGGGCGCGCGCCGCTCATGGTCAGCAGCAGCGTGAGCTTCTCCCGCAAGCCCTCGCACGAATAGCGCGAGGTAAAGCCCATGAAGGTGAAGTAATCGTGGTGCTGCTGCCACGTGCCATCGACCGGCGGCGCATCGCCGGCGGCGAATGCGGGGCTGCCGAGCGCGAGGCCGGCAGCCGCTACCAGCAGGGCTAACGGACGTTTCATTGCGTTTCTCCCGAGTGGCAACGGACAACTCAAGTGGACCCCCGGTCGAGCCGACAGTTCCGGCGGGGCCCCGATCCGCCCCGGTATAATGGACCGGGAGCCGCTCATGCACCCCGCCCCCCCTTTCCACCTGCAGCGCTTCATCGACGAGCATCGCGCGGAGCTGAGGCCGCCCGTCGCCAACCGGCAGGTATTCCCGGCCGGCGACTTCGTGATCATGGTCGTCGGGGGACCCAACGCGCGCAACGACTACCACGTTGACCCGGGTGCCGAGTTTTTTTATCAGCTCGAGGGCACGCTGACCCTGAAGACCGTCCAGGACGGCCGGGCGATCGACTACGCGGTGCGCGCGGGCGACGTGTTCCTGCTGCCACCCCTCGTGCCGCACTCCCCGCAGCGCCCGGCGGGCTCCATCGGGCTGGTCGTCGAGCGCCGCCGCACGGCCGAGGAGCGCGACGGCTTCCAGTGGTACTGCCCGGGCTGCCAGGCGCTCCTCTACGAGGAATTCTTCGAGCTCACCGACATCGAGACGCAATTCCCGCCGATCTTCGAGCGCCTGTACGCGCACCCGGCGCGCTTGACCTGCCATCGCTGCGGGACGGTCCTCGGGCGACCCGGCGCGGCCGGCACCCCGTGAGCGAGGTCCTGCTCTCCTTCGGCGGTCATCGCTACGCGGCGGACCTCTCGGACCCGCTGTCGATCGCGATGCCGCTCGATTTCGACGGCGTGCAGCCCAACCATTTCGGGGCGCAGCGCGCGCACGCCCGTCCGCTCGAGGCAGGCTCCTTCGTCGGCGACGTGCGCGCCGGCGGCAGCGTCAACTGCGAGGTGCTCGAGCTCGTGCCCCACTGCAACGGCACGCACACCGAGTGCGTCGGCCACGTCACGACCGACCGGATCGCGGTGCACGAGGTGCTGCGCGGCGGCCTGCAGATCGCGCGGCTGGTGTCGGTGCGCCCGGAAACGGCCGCGGCGCGCGGCGAGACGGCCGATCCCGATGCCGAGGCGGACGAGACGGTCGTGACCGCGCACGCGCTCGAGGGGGCGCTCCGGGGACTCGAGGGCAGCTCCGAGGCGCTGATCGTGCGCACGCTGCCGAACGATGCGACCAAGCTGTCGCGGCGCTACCTGGGCGGCGCGCCTGCGCCGTACCTCACCCCCGAGGCCGCGCGCGCGCTGGTTGCGCACGGGGTGCGCCACCTCGTCGTCGACCTGCCCTCGATCGATCGCGCGGCCGATCACGGGCGCCTCGCAGCGCATCGCATCTTCTGGGGCATGCCGGCGGGCGCCACGCGCGCGCACGACGCGACGCGACGCGAGGCAACCATCACCGAGCTCGCCTGGATCGCACCGACCGTCCGCGACGGCTGGTACATGCTCGACCTGCAGTTGCCGGCATTCATGAGCGATGCGGCGCCCAGCAGGCCGCTGCTCTACCCCGTACGTCCGCATGACTGAGGCGCCCGGGATCCCCGAGCGCGCGCGCGCGCTCGATGCGGCCGACGCGCTCGCGGCGTTTCGCGAGCGCTTCCGGCTACCGCGCGCGCCCAACGGCGCAGCCGCGATCTACCTGTGCGGTAATTCGCTCGGGCCGATGCCGGTCGCGGCCGAGGCGGCGGTGCGCACGGTCCTCGAGGACTGGGCGGGACTCGCCGTCGGCGCCCATCACGCGGGCCAGGCGCCCTGGGTCGACTTCCACGCGCGCTTCGCCGCGCCGCTCGCGCGCCTGGTCGGCGCCGCGCCCGCGGAGGTCGTCGCGATGAACTCGCTGACGGTCAACCTGCACCTGATGCTGGCGAGCTTCTATCGGCCCGCGGCCGGGCGCCACCGGATCCTGATCGAGGCGTCCGCGTTTCCCTCCGATCGCTACGCCATCGTCTCGCAGCTGCGCTGGCACGGCCGCAGCGCCGAGGAGTCCCTCGTCGAGGTGGGCCCGCGCGCGGGCGCGGACGTGCTCGCGACCGCCGATCTCATCGCGGCGATCGAGCGCGCCGGCCCCTCGCTCGCGCTCGTGCTGCTGCCCGGCGTCCAGTACCTGACGGGCCAGGTGCTCGACGTCGCCGCGCTCAGCGCCGCCGCGCGCCGTGCCGGGGCCGCGGTCGGCTGGGACCTTGCGCACGCCATCGGCAACGTGCCGCTCGCGCTGCACGACTCCGGCGCCGACTTCGCGGCGTGGTGCAGCTACAAGTACCTGTGCGGGGGACCCGGCGCCGTCGCCGGCGTGTTCGTGCACGAGCGCCACGCGCGCGAGCGCGGGCTGCCACGCCTCGCGGGCTGGTGGGGCCACGATGCCGCGAGCCGCTTCGACATGGGCCCCGACTTCCACGCGATGCCGGGCGCCGAGGGCTGGCAGCTGTCGAACCCGCCGCTGCTGGCGCTCGCGCCGCTCGCGGCGGCGCTTGAGCTCTTCGATGCCGCGGGCCTCGGGCGCCTGCGCGAGAAATCGCTCGCGCTGACGGACTTCGCCCGCGAGCTCATCGAGCGCAACACGGCCGGACGCATCGAGATTGTCACGCCCGCCGCCGCCGCCGAGCACGGCGCGCAGCTCTCGCTGCGCGTCCGCGGGGGCCGCGGTCGGCGTGTGTTCGAGCGCCTCGCCGCGGCCGGGGTCGTCGGCGACTGGCGCGAGCCCGACGTCATCCGCCTCGCGCCCGCGCCCCTGTATAACCGCTTTACCGAGGTCGAGAGTGCCGTCCGGCACCTCACCGTCGCGCTCGAGACGCCATGACAGAACCGATCACGATCCTCGGCGCCGGCTGCACCGGGCCGCTCCTCGCGACGCTGCTGGCGGAGCGCCACGCAGCGGTGCGCATCTTCGAGCGCCGGCCGGACGTGCGCCGCATGCGCCTCGCCGGCGGACGCTCGATCAACCTCGCGCTCGCGGCGCGCGGCCTCGCCGGGCTCGAGCGCGCCGGCCTCATGGACGCGATTCGTCCGCTGTTGGTGCCGATGCGCGGTCGGATCGTGCACGATCTCGCCGGCGGCACGCGCTTCCTGCCCTACGGGCAGCGGCCGCACGAGCTCTTGTGGTCGGTGCCGCGGCTCGGGCTCAACCGGGTGCTCACGGATGCCGCCGAGGCGCGCGGCGTCGAGTTTCACTTCGAGCACGCCGCGCGGCGCGCGGACTTCGACAAGGGAACGCTCGAGCTCGAGGACCTCGCGAACGGGCGCCGCTTCGAGGTCGCGATGAGCCCGGTGTTCGGCGCGGACGGCGCGGGCTCGACGCTGCGCAGCGCCATGGTCGCGGCGGGGCGCGGCAGCGCGCGCGAGGAAGCGCTCGAGCACCTGTACAAGGAGATCTCGATCCCGGCGCGCGCGGACGGCTCGCACGTCTTCGACCCGGGCGCGCTGCACATCTGGCCGCGCGGCGGCTACATGCTGATTGCGCTGCCGAACGTCGATGGCAGCTTCACGGCGACGCTGTTCCTCGCCGCCAGCGGCGGGCCGGTCAGCTTCGCGGCGCTGACCTCGGGACGCGCGGTCCGTGAATTCTTCGCCGCGCAGTTCGGCGACGTGCTGCCGCTGGTCCCCGACCTCGAGTCGGAGTTCACGGCAAATCCCACCGGTCACATGTCGACGATCTACGCGGCGCCGTGGCGCGTCGGCGGCCAGGCGCTGCTCGTCGGCGATGCGGCCCACGGCATCGTCCCCTTCCACGGCCAGGGGATGAACTGCGCGTTCGAGGACTGTCGCGTGCTCGATGATCTCATCGCCCTCGGCGGCGACTGGTCGGAGGTGTTTGCGCGCTTCGACGAACTGCGGCGCGAGGACACGCTGGCAATCGCGCGCATGGCGGTCGAGAACTACACCGAGATGCGCGATACCGTCCGCGATCCGGTGTTCGCGCTGCAGAAGGAGCTGTCGCTCGAACTCGAGCGCCGCCAGCCGGACCGGTTCATCCCGCGCTACTCGATGGTCATGTTCCACGACGAGATCGCCTACGCGGAGGCGGAGCGCCGCGGCGCCTTGCAGAGCGTGCTGCTCGAGGAGGCGACCCGCGGCCACCTGAGCCTCGGCGACATCGACCTCAATGCGCTCGAGACCGCCGTCGTGAAGCGCCTGTCGCCGGTCAGCGCACCTGCCGTTCGAGCGTGACGAAGGCGTAGGGATAGGCGTGGCGCTCATCCGCCGGGTGCGCCTCGCGCGAGAGCTCCTGCCAGTCATCGCGGCGCCACTCGGGAAAGTACACATCGCCCGCGACCAGCGCGTCGATCTCGGTGAGGTACATCACGCTCGCGCGCGGCAGGCACAGCCGGTAGAGCTCGGCGCCGCCGATCACGCGCAGCGCCGCGACCACCCCCGCGGCGCTGAGCGCCTCCTCGAGCGAGTGCACGACCGTGACCCCGGCCGGCGCGAAATCGAGCGCGCGCGTCAGTACCAGGTTTTGCCGCCCGGGGAGCGGCCGCCCGATGCTGTCCCAGGTGCGCCGCCCCATCAGCACGGGCTGACCGAGCGTCAGGCGCTTGAAGAAGCGCAGGTCCTCGGGGAGGTGCCAGGGCAGGGCGTTGCCGCGGCCGATGACCCGGTTGCGGGCCAGCGCCGCGACCAGTTCGAGGCGGGGAGCTGTGACGGAGTTCGCGATTGACATAATGGACGCAAAATGTGATCGGCTCGTGGGGTATTCGCAGGCGCCTCTTTATATCCTGTCGCCGTCACCCCGTCAGGCGCCCGGATGGCGCGGTCAGGGTGACTTGGTTGACCTGGTGATGGTACGGCCGGCAATCGCACTGACGCGGTTGCCCGCGATCCACGCCGCCGCGGGGGAGTTGTTGGCCTCCGCGGCGGCCTTTCCATTGCAGGGCCCGACCTCTCAGCTTTCCAACCGTTCATCCCTTGCGATCGACGCGACCCTCGCGCCGGTTGCCGCAGCGCGTCGCGAGATCGCCTAGACTCGGCGACCATGATCCTGCTCCTCGACGTCGGCAACACGCGCCTGAAGTGGGCGTGGCTCGAAGCGCCCGAGCTCGCGCCTGCCGGCGCGGTCGCGCACGACGCGACGCACCGCAGCTGGCAGCGCGAAATCGAGGCGGACGGATTGCGACCGCACCGCATCGTGGTCGCGAGCGTCGCGGGACCGGCGTTTCGCGCGGCGCTGACGCTCTGGTCGCGCGACCACTACCGCCTGGAACCCGAGTTCGTGACCGCGAGCGCCTCGATGTGCGGCGTCGCGAACGCCTACGCGCGCCCCGCCGCGCTCGGCGTCGACCGCTGGCTCGGTCTCATCAGCGCCTGGAGCCGGAGTCCCGAGGCCGCCGTCATCGTCAGCGGCGGCACCGCGCTCACGATCGACACGCTCGACGCTCGCGGCCGCCACGCCGGCGGTCTCATCGTGCCGGGGGTCAGCATGATGCGCGATGCGCGTGCGCGCTTCGGCGCCGACGCCGACTTCCTGCCCGAGGACGAGTTCGCGGGTTCCGCGGTGGGCGCGGCACCGGCCGACTACGTCCCGCGCCTGCTCGCGGCGCTCGCGGACCGGTCCATCGACGAGTTCGCGGCGCAGGGCGCGACCGCCCCGCGCGTGTTCCTGACCGGCGGCGATGCACGGCTCATCGAGCCGCACCTGAGCCATCGCAGCGAGGTCGTTGCCGACCTCGTGCTGTCGGGCCTCGCGATCGTCGCGATGCGCGGACCGGTCGTTGACTAGGGCCGGGAGCCGCCAATCCGTCCTGGAAAGCTCAATCTCATTACCGACGTCGCCGGCCTCAGCGTCGGGCACGCGACTGACGAACGCGCGGCGACCGGCATCACGGTGCTGCGCGGCGCCGGGCCGCTGGTCGCGGCGGTCGACGTACGCGGCGGCGCGCCCGGCGTGCGCGAAACCGACACGCTTAGCCCCGATGCACTGATCGGCCACGCGCACGCGATCGTGCTCGCGGGCGGCTCGGTGTTCGGGCTCGCGGCCGCGGATGCGGTCGCGACCCGACTCTCGGCCGAGGGTGTGGGCATCCGCCTCGCCGGGCACACGCGCGCGATTCCGATCGTGCCGGCGGCGGTGCTGCACGACCTCGCGGGCGCGGGTGACAAGGACTGGGCGGAGGCGCCCTACCACCGCCTGGGTGGCGAGTCGCTCGGCGCGGCGGGCGTCGAGTTCGCGCTCGGCGCGGTCGGTGCCGGTCGCGGTGCGCGCGCCGGGCTCGTCGCGGGCGGCGTGGGCTCGGCCTCGCTCGACCTCGGCGCGGGACTCGTGGTCGGTGCACTCGTCGCCGTCAACTCGATCGGCAGCGTGTTTCTCCCGGACGGCCGCACGTTCTGGGCCTGGCCGTTCGAGATCGATGCGGAATTCGGCGGCCGGCGCCCGGCGCCGGGACCGGCGGCGGTCGATCCGGCGCCCGCCGACTCGCGCCTCGCGATGCTCGGCGAGCTCGAGCCCGGCAGCAGCACCGTGATCGGCATCGTCGCGACCTCCGCGCCGCTCACGCAAACCGAGTGCCGTCGGATCGCGGTCATGGCCCACGACGGCATCGCGCGCGCGGTGCGCCCCGCACACACGCCCTTCGACGGCGACGTGGTATTCGCCCTCGCCACGGGGAGCGCGGCGCTCGCGGAGGACCGACGCCGCGCCGCGCACGTCGCGCGCCTCGGCTCCGCGGCGGCGGATTGCATGGCGCGTGCCTTTGCGCGCGGCGTGTACGAGGCGAATCGGCCTCGCAGCGGCAGCGGCGCGCACGGCGCGGCCCGCTGAGCGCGAATCCCGCCGGCGCGCCTCGCCGCGGCGCGCAACGGACTCGCCCGCCGTCGACGCTGCATTGCAATACGAGCGCCACGGCCCCTCGCCGCGAGCGTGTAGGATTAACGGCAGTTGTCTCCAGCTGACGACGCTTTTTGACGGCATCCGCCCGTGCCCGTACCGTCGTCTCGCCAATTCATCGGCCAGGGGAAAATCAGCATGTCATTTTTCAAGGATACGGTCGCGGCACCGAAAGACCAGGGTATGCCCGCGCGCAGCGTTCCGCCGCGGGACATTGAGCGCGTGGCAGCTCCCACACCCATCACCGAGGTGCCGCGACGCGCACCGGAGCGCGCCGAGCCGCGCGCTGAAGCGCGCACCGACCTCAAGGAATCCTTCATCGCCGCCGAGCTCGCGATCGACGGCAAGATCGAGGGCGTCGGCAACGTGCGCATCGCCGGGCGCTTCAAGGGCGACGTACACGTGCAGGGCAACCTGACGCTCGACCAGGGCGCACACCTCACCGGCCAGGTGAAGGCGCGCCACGTGATCGTCAGCGGCGAGCTGCACGGCAACATCGAGAGCGCACAGCGCGTCGAGCTCCTCGAGTCGGGCGTGCTGGTCGGCGATCTCAAGGCGGGCTCCTTGACCGTCGCCGCGGGCTCGCACATGCGCGGCCAGGTCGAATTCGGCTGGGACGAGAAGGGCGAGGGACGCTCGGAGCATGCCAAGGGCCACGGTTCGGCATGACCGCGCAGCGCCCGTCACCGGCGGGCAAGACGCGCGCGTGTCCTCACTGCAAGGCGACGATCCTCGAGAGTGCGAGCGTCTGCCCGGCCTGCCGCCACTACCTGCGCTTCGATGCGTCCGCACAGCCGGCGGTGTCGCCGAGCGTGCCGGCGTTTCGGGTCGAGGGCGTGATCCGCAACCCGGAGGAAGTCCGCCAGTGGGAGTACGCGGTGGTCGTCTCGATCCGCAACGACGCGGGCGAGGAGCTCAAGCGCCAGGTCGTCAGCGTCGGCGCGCTCGAGCCGCTCGAGCAACGCATGTTCAGCGTCTCAGTCGAGGTGTTCGGCGCGACCAGCATTTCCGCGGCCACGGCGCCCAGCGTCGCCGCGCCAACTCTGGCGACGACGCGCCGCTAGCTGGCGTTCGGGCGCGCGCGCAACGCCATCAGCGACGGCGGCGCCGGCCCGCGGCGAAGCAGCGCTGCTGGTGATCATCGACGATGCCGACCGCCTGCATGAAGGCGTAGCAGATCGTCGCGCCGACGAACTTGAAACCGCGGCGCCTGAGGTCGCGGCTCAGTGCCTCGCTATCGGCCGTCGCCGGCGGCAGGTCGCCGAGGTAGCGCGGGCGCGCGCGCCGGCCCTTGGGCGCGAAGCGCCACAGGTACTCGGAGAATGCGCCCTCCTCTTTGCGCAGGCGCAGGTAGGCCTGCGCGTTCAGCACGAAGGCCTCGATCTTGAGCCGGTTGCGCACGATACCGGCGTCCTGCATCAGGCGCTTGCGGCGCGCGACACTGAACCGCGCCATCTTCACGGCATCGAATCCGGCGAAGGCGCGGCGATAGGCCGCGCGCTTCCTGAGCACCGTGATCCACGACAGGCCCGCTTGCGCGCCCTCGAGGCACAGCATCTCGAAGAGGTGCTGGTCGTCCTTGCGCGCGACGCCCCATTCGGTGTCGTGGTAGCGCACGTACAGCGGGTCGTCCGCGCACCACGCGCAGCGCCATTTTCCGTCTGCGTGGCGCACCGCCCCGCGGCGCTTTGCGGCGTCGGTACTCACGTGCATCCCTCCCTCACCAGCCGAGTGCATCCCGCAGGCGATAGGTCATGATCGCCGCCGGCAGGAACCACGGACGCCCCGAGTAGAACGGGCGCGTCGGGAACCGCAGCCCGTCGAGCGCCGTCGCGCCTTCGGCCGCGCCGACCATCTTGAGGCCGATGCGCCGCCCGTAGTAGGTCGCGAGCGGCACTCCCTGCCCGCAGTAGCCCATGCAATGGAACAGCCCGTCCTGCGCGCCCAGGTGCGGCAGCGTATCGAAGGTGTAGGCGACGAATCCCATCCACGCGCGGCTGATCCGCACCCGCTCGAGCTCCGGAAAGAGTTCGGTCAGCATCGACTTGAGCCGCGGCACGCACGCGGTTGCGTCCGTCTCCGCCGCCGAGGCGCGCCCGCCGAAGACCACCCGCCGCCCGTCCGGCGAGGGCCTCACGTACATGACGACGTGGCGCGTGTCGACGAGATTGCGGCCGTGCGGCAGCAGCCGCGCGACCAGCGCGGGCTCGAGCAGCTCGGTGGCGATGATGTAGCTGCCGATCGGAATCACCCGGCGCCGATGCCAGGGCGAGAGCGGCCCCGTGTAGCCGTTAGTCGCGAGCAATACCTGCCGTGCACGCACGCTGCCCTGCGGCGTCTCGAGCACGAAGCCCGCGCCCGTGCGCTCGAGCGCACGCACCTCGCAGCCCGCGTACACGACGGCGCCCGCCTCGAGCGCGCGCGAATGGAGCACATTCACGAGGCGCAGCGGCTGCAGCGCCGCGTCCTCCGGATAGACGAAGCCGCCGTGGTAGAGGCGACTCCCGGTCTGCGCCGCGAGCGCCGCGGGCTCGATGACCCGGATCGGCACCTCGAAGCCGCGCGGCTGGGCGTCGACCGCGCGCTTCAGCCGCTCGAAGTGGCGGCGCGTGTGCGCGCCGAAGAAGCAACCGTCGTCGCGCCAGTCGACGTCGACCCCCGGCAGCCGCGCGAGCGCGCGTAGCTCCGCGATCGCCTCGAAGCCCTCGCGGTACAGCCGCGTGGCCGTCGCCGTGCCGTGGCGGCGCGCGAGCGCGCCGAGCTCGGGCTTGAGGCTGAAGGCGACCTGGCCGCCGTTGCGCGAGGAGCAGCCGCCGCCGATCGGGCCCGCGTCGAGCACCAGCGTCGAACGCCCGGCGAGCGCGGTCTCGCGCGCGGCGCTAAGTCCCGTGTAGCCAGCGCCGACGATCACGACGTCAGCCGCCCGTGGCAACGCCGCGGTGGAACCCGCGGGGTGGGCGACATCGTCCGCCCACAGGCAGGTCGGCGCGTAGTCGGGCGCGAAGCTCATCCGCCCGCGCCGCCGGGCGGCCGCCGGTTGCGGTACGGGTACCACCACGGCTTGCGCTCCATCACGTAGTCGATGTGCACGTGCTTGGGCTCGCGAAACGCATCGAGGCCCTCCGCGCCGAGCTCGCGGCCGATGCCGCTGTGGCGCATGCCGCCGAAGGGCCCGGCATCGTTGTCGGTGAGCGGGTCGTTAATCCAGAAGGTTCCGGCCTTGATGAACTCCATCGCCCGCATCGCGATGCCGAGGTCCTTGGTGTAGATCGAGGCGCCGAGCCCGAATTCGGAGTCGTTCGCCATGTGGATGGCCTCGTCCGCGTCCTTGACCACCGTCACCGACAGCACCGGCCCGAAGATCTCCTCGCGCGTCGGCAGGCTGCCGTGCACGACGTGCGTGAGCAGTGTCGGCTCGAAGAAATGCCCGGCCAGGCCGCCGGGCTGAAAGCGGCGGCCGCCGCGCGCGAGGCGCGCGCCCGCGGCCACCGCGCCCGCGACCTGCGCCTCGACCTTGGCGGCGGCGGCCGCCGAGATGAGCGGTCCCACGTCGGTGTCGGTGCACCGGGGATCGCCGACGATGAGCGCACCGAGCGCGGCGTCGGCGCGCCGGATGAACTCCGCCGCGAGCGGCGCCTCGACGTAGATCCGTTTTGGCGAGGTGCAGACCTGGCCCGCGTTCAACATGCGCGCCCAGACGACGCCGGCAACCGCGACGTCGAGGTCGGCGTCCCGGAACACGATGAACGGATCGACGGACCCCAACTCGAGGTTGACCTTCTTGAGCTGTTGGCCCGCGCTCGCGGCGATGCGCCGCCCGACCGCGGTCGAGCCGGTGAAGGCAATCATGTCGACGTCCGGATGCTCGACGAGGGCGGTGCCGGCCGCCTCCGCGCCGGTCAGCACGTTGACGACGCCGGGCGGCAGCCCGTCGAAGACGCGCGCAAGGCGCAGATTCGACAGCGGGTTCTGGTGCGGGGGCTTGCAGACGACGGTGTTCCCGGCCGCGATCGCCGGCGCCACTTTCCACGCCATCAACAGCAGCGGGAAGTTGAAGGGCACGATCGCGGCGACCACGCCGAAGGGCTCCTTGATCGTGAAGTTGAGCTGGTGCGGCGCGACCGGTGGGATCGAATTGCCGTAGCTCGAACGCGCAACCTCCGCGTAGTACTCGAAGCAGGCCGCGACCCAGTCGATGCAGTCGGTCGACTCGCACAGGGGCTTGCCCGTCTCGAGGCACATGAGCTCGGCGAGTTCGTGCTCGAGCGCGCGGATGCGCGTGCCGATTTGCCTCAGCAGCCGCGCCTTGTCGACGCCGGGCACCTTCCACCACGCGCGCTGCGCCTCACGTGCCGCCGCGACCGCGCGCGCGACATCGGCGGCAGCGCACTCGGGGACCGAGCCCACGAGTTCGAGCGTCGCGGGGTTGTGGATGGCCCGCGAGTCGCGGGCAAGCGCATCGACCCACGCGCCGTTGATCAGGATCTGTTCCACGGACTGTTCCTGGAAGCCGCACCAAGGGCCGTCATCATGCCCGAAGGGCGTGACCGGCCGGTAGCGCAGCGCTTGCCGACCAGCGACAATGCCGGATGGAACCCGCCAGCGCCCACGCTCCGCTCGTCAGCTGGCTCGCGCCGGCGCTCGCCGCGCTGTTCTTGTACGGCATCGGCCAGGGGCTGGTGAAGAAATGGATCGGCGAGGTGTCGCCGGCGCGTTTCTGCCTGTATTTCGCGCTCGCGCGCTCGATCGTCGCGCTTGGATTTTTCTTTACGAACGAGCACCCGGCCCTCGGTGCCGCGGACGGCGTGCACTTCCTCGAACTCGGAGTGTTCGCCTACCTCCTCGACGGTACGGGCTGGATCCTCTACTTCGAGTCGATCATCGCCGGCCCGATCACGATCGTCGGCACACTCTCGGCCGCCTATCCCGCGCTCACGGTCGTGTTCGCGCACGTCTTCCTCGGCGAGCAGCTGACGGCCGTGCAGTACGTGGCGGTGACGGTGGTCATCTGCGGCTGCCTCGGGCTCTCCTACTCGCCGGCCGGGAGCGAGTCCAAGATCATCGGCAAGCGCTGGATCCCGCTGTCCTTCGGCGCGCTGGTCGCGTGGGCGGCGGCGCAAACGATCGTCAAGTACGCCTACGGTTTTCCCGAGGCGAGCGAGGTCAACCTCTCGCTGTGCATGACGATCGGCGGCGCGCTCTCGCTCGGCGTCTACGGGCTCACCCGTGGGCGGCAGGGAAGCCATTCCGTGAAGGAATGGACGCATTCGCTGATTCCGATGGGCATGATGGCGAGCGGCGATCTCGGCGTCATCATCGCGAACCGCTGGGGACCGATCTCGATCGTGACGCCGATGACGGGGGCCTACCCGGTCGTCACGCTCGCCTTCGCCGCGATCATCCTCAAGGAGCGCATCAACCGCCTGCAGTGGGCCTGTGTCGTCGCGATCATCGGCGGCATG
>JANXZZ010000224.1 GCA_025355245.1 Pseudomonadota bacterium
GGAATGATCTTGTCCATGTCCGCTAGGAACTGCGCTCGGCGCGTCGTCTTCCCGTACTTCTCAAAGCCCGTCAGCGTCTGCTGCTTCATCGTCACGCTCGCATGACCTCGAATGGTCAGTCAGACCATACCGGTAAATCAGAGTTTCCCTAGCTGCGGGGACCGCGCCCCTCACACGATCGACGCCTGGCCGCGAGGTGGCGCGATGCGCGGCATTGCCGTGTTGCAGTGCGATCACGTGACCGCTCTCGGGCTAGTGAGACGATACAGGCACCAGGTCTGGCCCCTCCCCCCCGGGACATCGCGCTGGGCCGCCGGCCGTCCTGAGCTGCGCATGCTCCGCGCGGTCGAGCACGTCCACTGGCGTCGTCCATGTCGCACCTTCTTCAGCGCATCGGGCCGCGAAGCCGAAAAGCGCTTCCATGTGGGCCGGCTCGAGATCTAGCGGACCGAGATAAGGGTAGTCGTCAGGGATATCCGTGACCCGTACGTGCATATCGTAGTGCTGCGCCAGGGACGATGCGTAATCAACGGACCTGCGCGCCTCACTCTCCAAACTGGCCGTCACGCTGCGTCGCAAGATGGGAATCGTGCGCAGCGGTGTCGTCTGGGCAACCGTGCCGAACTGGCCGTTGACCAGAACGTAGACGTTGGCGCTCTTCAAGTCGTCCAGTGCATTCGGCACGATTGCGGCGATCTCGGGCGCGACGAATAGCGACCCCGTCGTACCACCGTCCACATGCATCTCGTCGTATTCGCCGCGTGCCCCTCTCACCCGAATGAGGACGGGAGGAAACAGCCCGGGGATACTGGCGGAAGCCAGCAACACGTCGCGGAAAAGGGCGCGGGCGCCGGACTCGCCGTTCAAGGCTATGGCGCCGAGGTTCCAGACGACGGTCTGCGCACGGTCCAGATCCGTCGTCGCTACCAGCAGGATGCGGCCCTTGGCCGCCTCTGCGGCCACTTCGTGTACCATCTGGTCGGTGACGAAGCGGTCGACGAGCTCGGCCAGCGGTTCGCCCCGATAGACACTTCCGTCAACAAACCCACTTGCCCACCGGAGCTTCAGCAAGTTCCTCGTGTTGCGGCCGGAAAAGGCGTCGGCCAGTCGACAATCCCAAGACGGGCCCAGGAACGCGAACGGCGCTATCAGCGCGCCTGCACTGACGCCGGTGACAACATTGAACTGCGGACGAGTGCCTTGGCGGCTCAAACCGACCAGAACTCCTGCACCGTACGCGCCGCCGGCCCCACCACCGGACAAAGCTAGAATATTGATGGGGCCGTCTCGTGCCGCCGCCCGTAGCGCGGCAAGAAGTGGTCTTGCCTGCGTCTCGAATCGGTGCCGGGTTTCGCCAACACTGCGGATAGTCCCTGGGAATCCAATGGGCACGACTGTGCTGAGGTCGCCACGTGGCGCTTCTCTGCGCGAACTGCTCACGCATCCAGCCGTCAGTACGGCCACCGCAAACCAGGCCAGCAGCGACGCGCGACCGAGCACCAGAGAGCCGCGAAGTCTTTCGCGCAGCCCGTTAGCGGGGATGTCAGGCCATCCGGCCGTCCGCGCCAGCTCGACTTTCCCGCTCAGGGCGCTACGACGTTTGGCGTGTATCGCGGCCGCCCTCGCGACCCCGCGCCGCATCTTGTTGACATACCCGCCGCCCCTAGCGTCATGGCCGAAGCTGCAGCCGCCAGATCATCCGCCAGCCTCCATCGATGAACCGCAACGAAAGCAGGTCCCGACCATCTGCGACGCGACGGCGCCCGGTGTCTGTCCAATCCAGCTGCCAGCGATAGCTGATGAAGCCGACACCTCGGGCCGCGCGGGCGAGCACGTCGGTGGCGTTGTACTCGTGCACCTCGGAGCGCGCGAGGAATGCTCGAAGGTGCGCGATCGTCGCCTTTCGTCCAATCAACGCCGAGCCAGAGTCATTCGGCACAAAGCTTACGTCCGCCGCCAGGTATCGCGCGAGGCGTTGCCAGTCCTGTCCAAGCCAGGCGGCGTCGTACGCCTGAACCCATGCCGCGGCGGCGAAATCGTCCATGCTGGGGACGTCCGGGAGCTTGCGTCTTGACGCGGCGCGTGCAAGAGGGCGCCGATGTCGCAGCTCGTCGGTGCTGCCAGTCGGATCAAGATTCATGATTCACCTCCGCTTGCCTCGACAATCAGCACGGACCCCGCACGAAGCCTCCGCCAGGGCGCATCAATCCACCGCGCCCGACGCTGGCAGCGCGTGTCGACGCCGCTCAGGTCGCACTCGCCGGGGCAGGACCGGGACGGCACGCCGCGACACTCGAGCGAGTGCCCCTGACGAGCCATGCGGATTGCCCTCGACGAGCGCGGCCTCAGCGGCGCCGACCGTGGCTGACATATTCGACCTCGCTTCTCTATGCGGCGGCATACACATCGCTCCGGCCCGGCGAACTATGGACGGGCTCTTGCGCTTCCTGGAGTGTGACGCTGGAACGAGACGATCAGTTCATCGACTTCGCAATCGCGCTGATGAAGATTTGTGCCCAGAAGATGGCCAATCGAAACAGCGCGATACAATCGGCGCACAGCGTCCGCGCGACGCCCGGGCGGCCGTCCGGTCCGATCGAATGTCCACCGAATTCAGGCCACCAGCCGGGCGTCACATCGGCGACTTGCGACTCGTCATGAGCGTGCGCGGCCGCCGCGGCGG
>JANXZZ010000226.1 GCA_025355245.1 Pseudomonadota bacterium
ATCGACCAGTACTTGGCCCAGCAGGGCTACGTGATCATGAACGTGGACATCAGCGGCAGCTCCGGTCACGGGAAGGACTTCCGCCAGCGCATTCGCGAAGACTACGGCGGCGTCGACGTGGAGGACCTCTACAGCGCCGCCGCCTATCTCACGGCGCAAGGATTCGTAGATGACGGCCGGATCGGAATCTGGGGAAGCAGCTACGGGGGGCTGCTGACGACCACGGCGCTCTTTGCGCGACCGGGTGTATTTCAGGCGGGCGTCGCCGGGGCGCCGGCAACGAGTCTTTTTCACGCGCTCACGGGCGAAATGCGCACGATGATGGCACCGCAGGACCACTTGGATCAGTACGCGCGCTCATCCGCGTTCCTCAAGTCCGGCGGGCTCGCGGGCCACCTCATGATCATCCACGGGATGAAAGACGAAGTCGTGCTGTTCAAGGACTCCGTCACGCTAGAGGAACGGTTGATTCTGCAGGGGAAGGACATCGACCTGGTGGCGCTGCCGAATGCGCCGCACGGCTGGGATACGCAGGGCACGGCGCAGACGCGCTACGCGTTTCTCAAACTGTTCAACTTCTTCGAGCGCTACCTCAAGGGCCCGGCCGTGGCGCAGAGCGAATAGGCCGTAACTGGCGCCCGCGCGGCACTACGTCCCGCGAGGGGTTGTCAGCGCAGAGTGCTGGCCGGAACCAGGGATCGAAGCGTCTCGACGAGGGTGTCGATCTCCGCCTCCGTATTGTAGTAGTGGGGCGATACTCGAAGCGCCGTCACGGCCTGCTTTTCGTCCATATCGATGACCGCGTATTCGCGCATGGACGCGGAAGTGTTGATGCCGCGCAGGTGCAGCGCCCGCACCAGATCCGTCGCTCCCCAGCCCGCGACCTCCGTCGTGACGATGGCGGCGAGCTCGATTCCCCGGTCGAGCACTCGAAAGCCCGGTGTGGCTGCCAGCTGCCTGCGCAGATCGGCCGCTAGTCGCCGGGCGCGCCGGCCACCGGCGGCGATGCCGACGCCGGCCGCGTAGCGCGCCGCTTCGCCGAGACCAAGCAGCAGCGCATAGGAAAACTCCCAATTCTCGAAGCGCCGCGCATCGGGCACCAGGGTAAAGGTATCCGCGCTCTTCCACTCCCCGCCGCGCATGTCGAGGTAGAGCGGGAACAGTCCGCGGCTTAGCGCGCGGTCGGACACGTAGAGGAAGCCGATGCCGCGCGGGCCCCGCAGGAACTTGCGGGCGGTCGCCGAGAGGAAGTCGCAGCGCAGCGCGAAGACGTCGATCGGAATCTCGCCAGCCGCCTGGCACGCATCGATCAGGTACGGGACGCCGGCCGTCTCGGCGATCGCGCCGAGCGCGGCAACCGGCTGGATAAGACCCGAATTAGTCGGAATCCACGTGACGGCGAGCAACCGCACGCGTTTGTCCCGCAGCAGCGAACGGACTGATTCCGGATCCACGCCGCCGCTCGGCATATCCTCCGCGCGGCGGATCTCGACGCCAAGTCGCTGTGCGAGGGAGAGATACGCGATCTGGTTCGAAATGTAGTCATTGCGGGTCGTGACGATGATGTCGCCGGACCGGAAGTCGAATGCCGAAAGCGCCTGGAAGAATGCGACCGTCGCGTTCTCGACGATCGCTACGTTCGAGGGTTTTGCGTTGAGCATCGCCGCAACGGCCGCATAGGCGGACTGGACGGCCTCCGCGGCCTCGTCCGCGCTTTCGTAGCCACCGATCGCCGCCTCCCGCTGCACGTGCGCAGTGATGGCATTCAGCACCGGAGAAGGCATCAGGCCCGCCCCCGCATTGTTGAGGTGTACGCGATTCGCCGTGCCCGGCGTGTCGGCGCGCCATTGCGCGATCTCTCGGTCCATGGGCATTGTCTCGGTGACCCGCGGCGAAGCGCGGCTGCCGAGCGTAGCGCGGTCCGACGGATACGGGATAGCGGGACGTCGCGGATCCGTGACCGCGCAAATACGCCGCAGCGCGTAGCAGGGCGCGCTGGAGGCCCCAGATCACCAGGGACGCAGAGCGAGGATCGCGAGCACGGATTCCGCGTGGATTCAGAACCTTATAGCGCTGTCAGCTAGATACGGATCTCCGGGCGCGACCACGGTGCGCAGCTTTCCCGGCCCCTCGGGTCGACGGAGTGCCACTCCTTCGGACTCGAAATGCAATCCTGAACCGCTCAAGGCTGTCACAAATCCCGGTGGTCCCAAGCCCGTCGACCGATGGCGGTGAATGAGTACACTCGACCTCCGCAGCGCGTCGAAGCGCGACCCTGCCCGTCGACGGCCGAACTCGAGCCGGCGTCGCCATCGAACACCCAGTCGGCCCCGCAGTGAATCAGCCGCACAGCAACTCGCCGTCTAAGTGGACGCACTCGCCCCTCGTCGCACTCGGGGTCCTGTGCACGACGTTGTGGACGCTGCTATCCCTCGTTGAGTTACAGCGCTATCTGCACGACTCGCGCATTCCCTGGTGGCACGTAGCCATACTGCTTGCCCCTTCGACGTTGGCCGTGGTGCTCTGGTTGGCGCTTGATTTGAGGTCGACCCGCTACGTCCGACAAGCGCTCGACCCACCCCGCATCTGGTTCTCGTACCAACTTCGGCGCCTTCCGGCGCTGGCAATTGGCTACTTTGCCGTGGTGACCGGCCTGCGCGTGGCAATCACATCCGCGCTCGGCATTGAATATCAGCATCTTCCTTGGCCAGCGCACATTTTCTATGAATTCGTAAAAGTCTCCCTCTTCTACTGTCTTTGGCTCGGTTTGGTCTTCGGAACGCTGGGGCTCCTGCAATGGCGGGAGCAGAGCGCCCGCCTCGTTGCAGTACAGAAAGTTCTTGCCGATGCGCAGCTCGAACGGCTGCAGGCGCAGCTGCGGCCGCACTTTCTGTTCAACACGCTCAATACCGTCTCATCGCTGATGCATGCCGATGTTGCGCGCGCAGACCGCGTGCTGGCGCGGCTGGGCGAATTGTTGCGCGCGAGCCTGGCGGCCGGGCGGCACGACACGACCTCGTTGCGCGAGGAACTCCGGCTCCTAAGACTATACGCGGAGATAATGGTCGAGCGCTTCGGGGGACGTCTCGAACTCGTCTGGGACATCCCCGATGGGACGCTGGAGCTCGAGATTCCAGCACTTTTAATGCAGCCTCTGATCGAAAACGCATTCAAGCACGGCATCGAACGCACCATGGGCGCATCTTGCGTCGAGGTGATTGCACGCGTTGAATCCAACGTTCTGCGGCTTGAGATCCGAAACACCGGATCGAATCTTTCTGCCGGCTGGCAGGATGGCCTGGGTCTTGCGAATTGCCGGGAGCGATTGCGCGTGCACTACGGTTCGAGCGCGTCCTGCCTTCTGTTCGGCGAGGACGATGGTAGTGTCGTCGCGCGTGTCGTGCTACCGGCCCGTCGAGCGGCACTATGATCCGCGCGCTTATCGTCGACGACGAGGTGCCTGCCCGTGCGAAGCTCAGGCTCTTGCTGAGTGCACAGGATGAGCTTGAAATAGTCGGCGAACGTGCCGACGGCCCGAGTGCCGCGCAGGCGATTGTGACGCTAAGCCCGGACGTTGTATTTCTCGACGTACAGATGCCCGGTATGAGCGGGCTTGATGTCGCCGCGCAACTCGAGACCGCATCGGCGCCGTGCATTGTATTCGTGACCGCTTTTGACGTGCACGCCGTGTCAGCATTCGATCTGGGCGCCGTTGACTACATTCTGAAACCCTACGACGAGGAGCGATTCCGCCGCGCCATGGAGCGAGTGCGGGAGCGCCTGTTGCTGCCGCCAGCCGGGCGGGCTGGAGCGGTCACCCTCGCACGCGCGCAGCTCGGACCCGCGGAGCGCCTGCTGGTGCCCAGCGGCGACGAACTGCGTTTGATCGACAGCGCAACCATAGAGTCGCTCGAAGCGGACGGGAACTACGTTCACGTCCAAACCTCCGGCGGCGCGTACCTCCTGCGCAGGACTCTCCAGGATCTACTTCGTCAGCTGGGCGATGGCCGGTTTATCCGCATCCACAAGTCAGCTGCTGTCAATATCAATGACATTGAAGCGCTCTCTCCGCTATTCAAAGGCGACTACGAGCTACGACTCCGCTCAGGCCGCACTTTCAGGCTGAGCCGCCGGTTCGCGGCTGGGCTATTCGCACGTACGGGTCGCTGAGTCCCGGTCGCCCCTGACTCCCTCCGGATACCCCGAATCACTCGCGCCGATCCCGCTGCGAACCTAGGCTAACCGGACGCCACTCGTATGGCGTTCGGACTCGAGGAGTCGTGATGAGTCTCACCGCCGCGAATGTCCCGCTAATATCCCTGCGCGACGTTTCCAAGCACTTCGAAAGTCCCGCCGGACGAGTGAGCGCACTTCGCGAAGTGAGCCTCGATGTTCACTCCGGTGAATTCGTCGCGGTCATCGGCAAGTCCGGGAGCGGCAAGAGCACGCTCATCAATCTGTTGACGGGCATCGATTCACCGTCCTCCGGCGAGATTCGCGTCGGCGACACTCGCATCGACGCGCTTGGACAGGAGGCTCTCGCAAGTTGGCGCGGACGCGCTGTCGGCATCGTGTTCCAGTTCTTTCAGCTGTTGCCGACACTGACGGTCGCCGAGAACGTCATGCTTCCTATGGACTTCTGCAACACCTATCCGGCCAGAGCACGGCGCGCGCGCGCCCTCGCGTTGCTCGCCGAGATGGGAATTGCCGAGCAGGCGGACAAGCTACCCGCGACCCTCTCAGGAGGCCAACAGCAGCGGGCCGCGATCGCGCGCGCGCTCGCGAACGACCCGCCGCTCGTCGTTGCGGACGAACCGACGGGCAATCT
>JANXZZ010000243.1 GCA_025355245.1 Pseudomonadota bacterium
CTCGAGCACGCGAGCGCCCGCGGGTGCCCTGTCGAACGCGGCCGCGGTCGGCGACCCCCTGTTCAACGACGCCGCGCTCTCGGCGTCGGGGCAGCCGTCCTGCCCGACCTGCCGCGACAGGGCCCATGGGTTCGCGGCAGCGGACGGCCTCGAGGTGCCACTCGGCGGCCCCCTCTTCCACCAAGGCGTGTTCGCGACGTTTCGCCGGGTGATTCGCGGGTACGTGACCCGCGACCTCGCGATTAACCCGGGGATCAACCCGGCGAACAACCCCGACCCCGAGGTGAATCGGTACCTGCCGGCCGGCAGCTGCTACCTCGCCGCCGACGGCTCGGCGGATGCGCTCCTCTACAACGACCTGCCGCAGGCCTTGGACGGGAACGTGAACGTCGGCGAACGGCCGTACACACCGCCGCGCGCGGACGGCGGCGAGGCGCCGACGCTGGCGAGCGCCGGGATCGACGCGGTGGTCGCCTTCCTGCGCACGCTGACGGATGGGTTCGATCCTGCCCATCCGGTGGCCTACGTCCTTTCCGCGCCGTGCCCGGCCGTCGCGCCAGCGGCCGTCCATTGAATCGCAAGGTCCCGACCGTGAAACTTCGCTTCACCTCCGCCCCGCGTCCGCGCGCGCGGGCGCTTGCGCGCGCGCTCCTCCTGCCCGCGGCACTCGCCTTCGCCGGCGCCGCGCTCGCCGACACGACCGCGGAGTCGCCCGCCGAGCAACGCCTCGAGCAGCGCGTGCAGGAGCTCGCCGAGCAGCTGCAGGCCGTGCAGTCGGAGCTCCTCCGCATGAAGGCCGAGCGCGCCGCGGCGGCGACGCCGCCCGCGAACCCGGCCGCCAGCGCGCCCGCCGCACCCGTCGCGGTCACTGCCGCGACCGACACGGGCGCGCCCTTCGGCAAGCTCAACCTGTGGGGCTACGGCGAGGTCTACCTCACGCACCCGACGCACGTGTCGGGCGAGAGCCAGGTCGACCTCGCGCGCGCGGTGTTCGGCATCGGCTACCAGTTCGACGCGCGCACCAGCTTCAATTCCGAGTACGAGGTCGAGCACGCCGTCGCCTCGGCCTCGGACCCCGGCGAGTTCGAGGTCGAGCAGTTCTTCATCGACCACCAGCTGGCGCCGTGGGCGTCGCTGCGCGCGGGCCTGTTCCTGATGCCTTTTGGCCTGCTCAACGAGCACCACGAGCCGACCAACTTCTACGGCGTGCAGCGCAACTTCGTCGAGACGTTGATCGTCCCGAGCACCTGGCGCGAGGGCGGCGTCGAGCTCAACACGCGCAGCATCTCGGGGCTCGCGCTCAGCCTCGGCGTGACGACGGGATTTGACCTGTCGAAGTGGGACTTCGCACCGCAGTTCCCGCCGTACCGTAACGCGCTCACGCTCGAGGACAACGGCGTCGCGCCCCTGCAGGCGACCCACCAGGAGCTCGCGCTCGCGAACGGCGCGCACGCCTCCGGCCACGTGGCGCTCAACTACACCGGCATCCCGGGACTGCGCCTCGGCGCCGCGCTCTTCTCGGGCGATGCGGTCGGCGTGCCGGCGCCGCCGAATGCGCCGCTTGCGGGTGCGATGCGCGTGACGCTGTGGGAGGGCCATGCGCGCTGGCAGCCGGCGGGCTTCGACCTGTCGGCGGTCTACGCGCGCGGCGCGGTCAGCAACACCGCGGGCGCCAACCTCGCGAACCCGGGCACGCCCACCCCGCTGCCCGCGGCGTTCGACGGCTACTTCCTGCAGGCGGCCTACGCGGACGGCTTCGACCTCAACCACTACCGGCTCGCGCCGTTCGCGCGCTACGAGTACTACAACCTCGGCGCCGCGTATGCGGGCGCGGCGCCCTCGATCCCGAGCGGGTCGGTGTCGCTGTCCTCGACGCCCGGCGACTCCGGCGCCTGGCCGCAGGGCTACGACCGCGTGTTCACGGTCGGCGCCAACCTGTACGTGACCCCGAACGTGGTGTTCAAGCTCGACTACCAGAGCTTCGACGTGAACAAGGATTTCAGCCGCATCGACCTCGGCCTCGGACTCGCGTTCTGAGCCGACGGCGCCGGCGGGTCGGGGAAGTGGCCCCGATTCGCGCCAGCGCTGGCCGGGCGCCCCGGCTCCCGCTAACGTACGCAGCGCCCACGACAGGATCCGCCGACCCCATGCACCGCACCGCACCGCCGAGTTCCCGCCTGACGCTCAAGTCGCGCTGGGCCCGTTTCGCGCTGGTGGCGGGTCCCGGCATGGTCGTGATGCTCGCCGACACCGACGCCGGCAGCATCATCACGGCCGCGCAAAGCGGCGCGCAGTGGAGCTACCGCCTGCTGCTCTTGCAGCTGGTGCTGGTGCCGATCCTGTTCATCGTCCAGGAACTCACCGTCCGGCTCGGCGTCGTCAGCCGCCGCGGCCACGGCGAGCTGATCCGCGAACAGTACGGCGCGGGCTGGGCGTGGGTGTCGGTGGGGACCCTGGTCGTCGCCTGCGTCGGCGCGCTGCTCTCCGAGCTTTCCGGCCTCGCCGGCGTCGGGCTCCTGTTCGGCGTGCCCGCGTGGATCACGATGACGATTGTCGTCACCGGCCTCACGCTGATGGCGTACACGGGTTCCTACCTGTCGGTCGAGCGGATCGCGATGGCGATCGGCGCCTTCGAGCTCGTGTTCCTCCTGGTCGCGTGGCGTGCGCACCCCGACGTCGGCGCGATGACGGCGGGTGCGCTCAGCATCCCGTGGCGGGACCCGCAGTACCTCTACCTTGTCGCCGCCAACATCGGCGCGGTCATCATGCCGTGGATGGTGTTCTACCAGCAATCGGCGGTGGTCGAGAAAGGCCTCACCACCGACGACCTCGCGGCGGCGCGCTGGGACACCGCGATCGGCGCGATCATCACGCAGGTCATCATGGCCTGCGTGCTGGTGGCGACGGCGGCGACGCTCGGCGTCTCCGGCCATCACGCCTCGCTCGACACGGTCGAGCAGATCGCGCAGGCAATCGTGCCCTTCCTCGGCGCCGGCACCGGCAAAATCCTCTTTGGGCTCGGCATGACCGGCTCGGCGCTGGTCGCGACCATCGTCGTGACGCTGACGGCGGCGCGCACGCTCGGCGAGGTGCTCGGGCTCAAGCACTCGCTCGAGTGCGCGCCGCGCGAGGCACCG
>JANXZZ010000022.1 GCA_025355245.1 Pseudomonadota bacterium
GAAGCGCCTGAGGAACAGCGCCTCGTTCGCATCCGAGGCCACCGCCTTCTCGCGCGTGCGGCCGTTCGAGGGCCAGCCGACCTCGCCGATCACGACCTGGATCATCTACAGCTACTCGCAGCAGTACCTGACCGTCATCAGCGTCACGGTCGGCGTGCTCCTCTTCATCGGCATGCTCGGCGTGATCGCGGTGCTGCTCGCCGAGGCGCACGAGTGGGCGGAGGCCCACTGGGTGCGCCTGCGGCGCCGCCTGCTGGTGGGCCCTGCCGCGGAGGGAACCGACGGCGGCTACCGCCCGAAGACCTCGATCCACGTGCCGGCCTACAACGAGCCGCCCGACATGCTCATCGAGACGCTCGATGCACTCGCCCGCCTCGAGTACCGCGACTTCGAGGTGCTGGTGATCGACAACAACACCAAGGACGAGGCGGTGTGGCGCCCGGTCGAAGCGCATTGCGCCAAGCTCGGGCCGCGCTTCCGTTTCTTCCACGTAAGCCCGCTGGCGGGTTTCAAGGCGGGAGCGCTCAACTTCGCGCTCAGGAACACGGCAGCCGACGCCGAGATCGTCGCGGCCATCGACAGCGACTACATCGTCGAGCCCAACTGGCTGAAAGACCTCGCGCCCACCTTCAGCGCCGCGAAGATCGCGATCGTACAAGCGCCGCAGGACTATCGCGACGACCAGCAGAACGCGTTCAAGGCGATGTGCCACGCCGAGTACCGCGGCTTCTTCCACATCGGCATGATCACGAGGAACGAGCGCAACGCCATCATCCAGCACGGCACGATGACGATGGTGAGGCGCACGGTGCTCGAGCGCCTCGGCGGCTGGGCCGAGTGGTGCATCACGGAGGACGCCGAGCTCGGCCTTCGCGTATTCGAGGCAGGCTACGAGGCGACCTACATCCCGCACAGCTACGGCAAGGGCGTGATGCCGGACACCTTCATCGACTACAAGAAGCAGCGCTTCCGCTGGGCCTATGGCGCGATGCAGATCCTGCGCGTTCACGCGGCGGAGTTGTTCGGGCGCAGCCCCAAGGAACTGACGGCCGGCCAGCGCTACCACTTCCTCGCCGGCTGGCTGCCGTGGTTCGCCGACGGGCTCAACGTTATCTTCAACCTGTGCGCGCTCGGCTGGTCGCTGGCGATGATTTATTTCCCCGACAAGGTCGATGCGCCGATGGCGATCTTCTCGGTGCTGCCGCTGTCGCTGTTCGTGTTCAAGCTCGCGAAGCTGATGCACCTTTATCGGGTCAGGGTCGGCGCGGGCGTGCGCCAGACGATCGCGGCCTCGATCGCGGGCCTCGGACTCGCGCACACGATCGGCTTTGCGGTGCTGAAGGGCCTCCTGACCAACAACGAGCCCTTCTTCAGGACGCCCAAGAACGCGCACGCGCAGAGCATCATCGGCGCGCTGCAGGCGTGTCGCGAGGAAGGGCTGATGGCGGTCGGGCTCCTGCTCTCCGCGTGGGCGGTGACGGTCGGTCTCGGCGACTCGAGCTTCAACCGCATGCGCATGGACAGCCCGGACCTGCGCGCCTGGGTTCTGGTGATGGTGGTGCAGTCGATCCCGTACCTGTCGGCGGTCGCAGCGTCCATCGTGAGCGCGCTGCCGATCCCGGCGAGCGTGATCGGCCACGGCTACCGGATCATCGAGACGGACGAGGAATACGCGACCATCATCGATGCGCCGGTCGTGCCGCCGGCCGTGCGCGACGAGCGTTAATAAAAATTAAGGTCGTCGGCGCGCGGGACGCGGACGGCCGGCATGCGGTTCGCCGCGCGGCGCCGCGACCCAATCGCGAATCATTCTCAACTGCGCGCACGCATCGCGCGAGACAGCTCAGGCTCCACCCCCTTAGAATTGCTACACGTCGGTCACCGCACGCGCGGCGCACCGCCGATGCATTCGTTGGCGAATCCCGCCGTCCCGAGGAGTGACACGATGTTTGACCAGAAGCTGCCGCGACGCACGATTCTCAAGGGCGCGCTCGCCGCGCTCGCTTCGATCCCGGTCGTCGCCGGCGTCTCGCGCGCCGAGGCCGCCGCGGCCGCCGCGCCCGTGAAGCTCGATCCCAACGACGCCCAGGCGAAGGCGCTGCACTACACGATCGTCACGACCAAGGTCGACGCCAAGACGAACCCGAACCACAAGCCCGAGCAGAAGTGCACGAACTGCGCGCAGTACCAGGGCAAGGCGACCGATGCGGTCGCCGGCTGCAACCTGTTCGCGGGCAAGCAGGTCGAAGGCAACGGCTGGTGCATGGTCTGGGCGAAGAAGCCCTGAGCTAGTACCCGGGCGCGCGCGCCGCCGGGCGC
>JANXZZ010000269.1 GCA_025355245.1 Pseudomonadota bacterium
GCGCCGACCAGTGCAACCACGGCCGGCCGACCTGGGTGCGCCTGACGCTCGAGGAACTCGACCGCCTGTTCCTGCGCGGCCGCTGACTGCCGCAGGCCGCGATCCTGCTGATGGGCCCGACCGGCGCCGGCAAGACCGATGCCGCGCTCGCGCTCGCCGAGCGCCTGCCCGTCGACATCGTCAGCGTCGACTCGGCGATGGTCTATCGCGCGCTCGACATCGGCACCGCGAAGCCGCCCGCGGCGCTGCGCGCGCGCGTGCCGCACGCGCTGATCGACATCCGCGATCCCGCCGAGCGCTTCTCGGTCGGCGAGTTCCTGCGCGAGGCGACCCTCGCGATCGCGGCGAGCCATGCGCGCGGACGCATGCCGCTGCTGGTCGGCGGCACGATGTTGTACTTCCGCGCACTGCAGTCGGGGCTCGCCGAGCTCCCTTGCGCCGATCCTGCGCTGCGTGCCGCACTCAATGCGCGCGGGGCAGAGGAGGGCTGGCCCGCGCTGCACGCGGAACTCGCGCGCATCGACCCCGCCGCGGCGCTGCGTATCCGCCCGCAGGACGCGCAGCGCATCCAGCGCGCCCTCGAGGTGCACGCGCTGACGGGGACCGCGTTGAGCACGCTGCAGCGCGAGAACCTGCGCGGCGCGGCGCTCGCGAGCTGCCTCACCCTGGTGCTCGCGCCCGCCGAGCGCGCGACGCTGGGCGCCCGGCTCGAACTGCGCTTCGATGCGATGCTGCGCG
This sequence comes from Pseudomonadota bacterium, assembly GCA_025355245.1. Taxonomy (GTDB): domain Bacteria; phylum Pseudomonadota; class Gammaproteobacteria; order Steroidobacterales; family Steroidobacteraceae; genus CAIKZZ01. The sequence goes on from JANXZZ010000269.1 coordinate 739, forward strand.
CGGGGTTTCTGGCCGAAGTCGCGGCGCTGCGCGCCCGCGGCGACCTCGATCCCTCGCTGCCCTCGATGCGCGCGGTCGGCTACCGGCAGCTGTGGGCGCACCTGGCCGGGGAGGTGGACCTCGACGGCGCGCGCGCGGCGGCCCTTAAGGCCACCCGGCAGCTCGCCAAGCGGCAGTTCACGTGGCTGCGGGCGGAGCCCGGGGCCAGCTGGCTCGACGGCGGGGCGGAAGGGGTTCTCGACCGGCTGTTGGCCCGGGTCGACGGGTGGATTTTGACGCACTGCAAAGCGTAAGAATTCTCGTGCTAGTATTTTTGTGATCCGGCCCCACTATCCGGATGCGCGGCGGCTGACTGGCTGGCGAAAGCTACGGAAGGCTTCGGTCGCAGTCGCAGATTAGTATATTAAAAACAAGGAGATACGACGATGGCCAAAGGCCAGTCCTTACAGGACCCTTTCTTGAACGCGCTGCGCAAGGAGCGCGTGCCGGTCTCGATCTACCTTGTGAACGGCATCAAGCTGCAAGGCCATATCGATTCCTTCGACCAATTCGTCGTGCTGCTCCGTAACAGCGTCAGCCAGATGGTCTACAAGCACGCCATCTCCACCGTGGTTCCGGCGCGCAACGTGCGCCTGCCGACGGGCGAGGACGGCGAGAGCAGCGGGGAGCCCGTCGTCGAATGACCGCGCCCGGCCGTCCGGTTACCCCGGTGCGCCGCATTGTTTGAGCGCCCGCGGAGTGGCGAACGCGCGTTGCTCGTCCGCATCGGCCTCGGTGCCGCCGTGGTGCCGGCGGAACTGGCGGAATTCGAGGCGCTCGCGTTGTCCGCGGGCGCGCTCCCGGTCGGGACCGTCACGGGCTCGCGCTCACGGCCCGACCCGCGCTTCTTCGTCGGCAGCGGCAAGGCCGAGGAGCTCAAGACGCGCGCGATCGAGGCCGGTGCCGAGCTCATCCTCATCGACCACGCGCTGTCGCCGAGCCAGGAGCGCAACCTCGAGAAGCTCACCGAGCGGCGCGTGCTCGACAGAAGCGGCCTGATCCTCGACATCTTCGCGCAGCGCGCGCGCAGCCACGAAGGCAAGCTGCAGGTGGAGCTCGCGCAGTTGAAGCACCTGTCGACGCGCCTGGTGCGCGGCTGGACCCACCTCGAACGCCAGAAGGGCGGCATCGGCCTGCGCGGCCCGGGCGAGACCCAGCTCGAATCCGACCGCCGCCTCATCAGCAACCGGATCCGCACCCTGAACCGCCGCCTCGAGCGCCTCGCGCTGCAGCGCGCTACCGGTCGGCAGACGCGCAAGGAAGTGCCGATCCCGAGCGCCGCGCTCGTCGGCTACACCAACGCCGGCAAGTCGACGCTCTTCAACGTGCTCACGGGCGCCACCAGCTACGCGGCCGACCAGCTGTTCGCGACACTCGATCCGACGGTCCGGCGCTTGAAGCTCCCGCATGCGCCCGAGATCGTGCTCGCCGACACCGTCGGCTTCATCCGTGCGCTGCCGCACGAGCTGGTGGCCGCGTTTCGCTCCACGCTGCTCGAGGCGCGCGAAGCCGACCTGCACCTGCACGTCATCGACGCGGCCGACCCCGAGCGCAGCGAGCGCATAGAGCAGGTCAACGAGGTGCTGGCGAGCATCGGCGCCGATCACATCCCGCAACTCGAGATCTACAACAAGGTCGACTTGCTGGGCGAGGCCCCGCACCTGGAGCGCGACGAGGCGGGCCTCGTCAGCCGCGTCTGGCTGTCGGCGGCGACGGGAGCGGGGCTCGAACTGCTGCGGGACGCGCTCGCCGAGCGCTTCGGCGCACGCCTCGCCCGGGTGGTCCTGCACCTCTTCCCGCGCCACGGCCGGGCCCGCGCGGAGCTGTTCCGGCGCGGGGCGGTGCTGTCCGAGACCACCGCCGAGGACGGCGGCTGGGACGTCGAGGTCGAACTCGCCGAGCGCGACCTCAAGGATCTGTGCCGCCGCGAGGGCCTCGCGGTTCCGGTGGCCGCGGTCGGTGCGCCTTGTCTCGGCGAGGGTGGGTTCCTACAATCACGGCCCGCGGCAGCACCCTCGCCGTGAGCGCAGACGGCGACCTCGTCCCGAACGGAAATCCCCATGTCCTGGAATGAATCGGGCGGCAACAAGAACCCGGGTCCCCGCAATCCCTGGGATCGCAAGCCCGAGGGCGGCCCCCCCGATCTCGATGACATCGTCCGCAACCTGAGGCGCAAGCTCGCCAACCTGTTCGGGCAGCGCAGCGCGCCGGCCGGCGGCAGCGGCGCCGGCGGCGTTCTCAAGTTCGGCTACGTGATGGCGGTGCTGGTCGGCGTATGGCTCGCGAGCGGTACCTACAAGGTCGGCCCGGCCGAGATCGCGGTCGTGACCCGCTTCGGGCGCTTCGTCGGCGTCACCGAGGGTGGCATGAACTGGCGCATGCCCTGGCCGATCGAGGCCGAGCAGATCATCAACACGCAGGTGTTCCTGAGCTTCACCGACCACACGCGGATGCTGACGCAGGACGCGGCGCTCGTGGAGATCAACGTCGCCGTGCAGTACCGCCGCGCCGATCCGCGCGCGTTCATGTTCAGCATCATCGACCCCGAGCAGACGCTCGGCGAGGCCTCCGAGAGCGCGATTCGCGAGGCGGTCGGCCAGAGCACGCTCGACGCGGTGCTCGAGAAGGGCCGCCAGGACATTGCCGTGCGCACCCGCCAGCTGATCCAGCGCACGCTCGACGGCTACAAGACCGGCCTCGAGGTCATCAGCGTGAACCTGCAGGACGTCAAGGTGCCCGAGGCGGTCGCCGAGTCGCAAAAGGATTCGATCAAGGCACGCGAAGACAAGGTCAGGATGAGCGTCGAGGCGCAGACCTACTCGAGCCAGATCCTGCCGCCGGCGCGCGGCGACGCGCAGCGCCAGCTGCTCGACGCCGCGGCCTACAAGCAGCAGATCGTCGCGGGCGCCGAGGGCGAGAGTTCGCGCTTCGCGCTGCTCGCCGCCGCCTACGAGAAGGCGCCGGCGGTGACGCGCCAGCGCCTCTACATCGAGACGATGGAGCAGGTGCTGTCGACCTCGAGCAAGGTGCTGGTCGACGTCAAGGGCACCGGCAACATGATCTACCTGCCGCTCGACAAGCTGCTCGAGAAGCGCGGCCAGGAGCTGATGCGGCCGGCAACGACCCTGCCGGACGTCACGGTGACGCCGGGCGCGCAGCGCGGTGACGGCAACGATGCCGCCGCCGATGCGCGCAGCCGCGCGCAGGGGAACCGCTGATGAACTCCCGCACCGTCGCCATCGCGGCCGGCACCGTGCTCGCCGTGGTCGTCGCGAGCCAGAGCGTGTTCACGGTCAAGGAGACCGAGGTCGCGATCAACCTGCAGATCGGCGAGCTGGTGCGCGCCGACTACGAGCCGGGGCTGCACTTTAAGCTGCCGTTCGTGCAGAGCATCGAGAAGTTCGAGAAGCGGCTGATGACGCGCACCTACCCGAAGGAGCAGTTCCTGACCAGCGAGGGCAAGATCCTCAACGTCGACTTCTACGTGAAGTGGCGCATCGCCGACGTCAGCCAGTATTACCGCTCGACCGGTGGCGTCGAGGACAACGCCGCCGAGCGCCTCGCCGAGCTCGTCAAGGATGGCCTGAAGGGTACGATCGCCAAGCGCACCTGGCAGCAGGTCGTCACCGCCGAGCGCGCGGAGCTGATCGCCGACGTGCTCAACTTCGCGGGCTCGACCGTCAAGAAGCTCGGCGTCACGCTGGTGGACGTCCGCGTCAAGCGCATTGAGTTGCCCGAGGACGTCAGCGCCTCGGTCTACAACCGCATGAGCAAGGAGTTCACGCGCCAGGCGACTCAGCTGCGCGCCGAGGGCGAGGAGCAGTCGATCCAGATCCGCGCCGACGCCGACCGCCAGAAGACCGAGATCCTGTCGAACGCCGCGCGCGATGCCGCCAAGACCCGCGGTGAGGGTGACGCGCAGGCGGCCGCGATCTTCGCGGCGGCGACCTCCAAGAACCCGGAGTTCTACGGGTTCTACCGCAGCCTGCAGGCCTACAAGCGCACGGTGGGCCGGGACGGCGACGTGATGATCCTGTCGCTCGACAGCCAGTTCTTCAAGTACCTGCAGCAGCCGGGCGCGCCCAAGTAGGCGCTCGCCGCGGCCTGCCTCTGCGCCACGCTTCCATGAGCATCGACTGGCACGACCTCGGAACTGCGTTCGCCCTGTACCTCGTGCTCGAGGGCATGGTGCCGTTCCTGAACCCGGCGGCGGCGAAGCGGCTGTTCCTGACGATGTCGCAGGCGCCGGGCGCGCAGATCCGGATCATCGGCCTGTCGAGCATGGTCGCGGGCTGCGTGCTCCTCTTCATGGTTCGCAACTGAGCCACGTCACGGAACCTTAAGCCACATGGGCAAAAACGTCGTCGTAATCGGTACCCAGTGGGGCGATGAGGGCAAGGGCAAGATCGTCGACCTGCTGACGGAGCGGGCGGCGGCGGTTGCGCGCTTCCAGGGCGGCCACAACGCCGGCCACACGCTCGTGATCGACGGCGAGAAGACGGTGCTGTCGCTGATCCCGTCGGGGATCCTGCGCGAGGACTCGCTGTGCCTGATCGGCAACGGCGTGGTCGTGGCATTGCCGGCGCTGCTGAGCGAAGCGGACATGCTGGTCGCGCGCGGCGTGCCCGTGTTCGAGCGCCTGAAGGTGAGTCCCGCCTGCCCGCTGATCCTGCCCTCGCACGTCGCTCTCGACCGCGCGCGCGAGCGTGCGCGCGGGGTCAATGCGATCGGCACCACCGGGCGCGGCATCGGTCCCGCCTACGAGGACAAGGTGTCGCGGCGGGCGCTGCGCATCGCCGACCTGTTCCAGCGCGAGCGCCTCGCCTCGAAGCTCGGCGAAGTGCTCGACCTGCACAATTTCATGCTGCGCCACTACTACGGCGCCGAGACCGTCGATTTCCAGCAGGTGCTCGACGAGACGCTCGCGCAGGGCGAGCGCGTCAAGCCGCTCGTCGATGACGTCAGCCTGCTGCTCAGGAACCTGCACCGCGCCGGCAAGAACATCCTGTTCGAGGGCGCGCAGGGCGCGCTCCTCGACGTCGACCTCGGCACCTATCCCTACGTCACGTCCTCGAACACGACCGCCGGCAACGCCGGCACCGGCACGGGCATCGGGCCGCGCGCCTTCAGCTACGTGCTCGGCATCGTGAAGGCCTACACGACGCGCGTCGGCTCGGGTCCGTTCCCGACGGAACTCTTCGACGAGTACGGCGAGCACCTCTCGAGGGTCGGCCACGAGTTCGGTGCGGTGACCGGGCGACGCCGGCGCACGGGCTGGTTCGACGCGGTGGCGCTGCGCCGCGCGATCCTGCACAACAGCGTGAGCGGGCTCTGCGTCACGAAGCTCGACGTGCTCGACGGCCTCGACGTGATTCGGCTGTGCACGGGCTACCGGATGCGCGGCGCGGTCAGCGACGAGCCGCCACTCTTGGCCGATCACTACGCGGATTGCGAGCCCGTGTACGAGGACATGCCGGGCTGGAAGGAATCGACCGTGGGCGTCACCGCCGATGCGGGCCTGCCGGCGGCGGCGCGGCGCTACCTCGAGAGGATCGAGGCGCTCGCCGGCGTGCCGCTCGACATCGTCAGTACCGGCGCCGATCGCGAGCACACGATCATCCGCCGCCATCCCTTTGACTGAGCGGCGCGCGCCGAGTCGGCGCGCCACTTCGCTCGCCCGCCCGGCGCGAGCGCGCTAGTGGTTGGCGCAGTTACTGCTCATGCAGCCCTTCTGGGTGCGGGCGATCTCGTCCTGCGTTTCCTTCGTGCGGCGCTCGAGGTCGGCAAGTGCGTCTTCGGGCACGCACTGCGGCTTCGCAGTCAGGTGCGAGCCGAGCGGCGGCTCGCTCTTGCACCAGTACGCCTTGCCGTTGTTCATCTGCGGCTTGTAGCCGTTGCTGCGCGCGAACTTCTGCAGATCGAGCAGCGTCGACTGCTCGGTCGTCTGCGGCGCGGTGGCCCCGGCCGCCGCGGCGGCGGGTGCCGCAGCGACGGCGGGCGCCGCGGCGACGGGCGCAGTCGCCGTCGGGCTCGACGCGCAGGCCGCGAGCACGAGCGACGCGGCCAGCGTTGGGAGAACATTCATCTTCACGATTGCCACTCCGGCGCCACGCTATGGCGCGTTGATCCGAAAGCTGGTGCCCAGGAGAGGACTCGAACCTCCACGGTGTTACCCGCTAGTACCTGAAACTAGTGCGTCTACCAATTCCGCCACCTGGGCAAGGTGCGCTTCAAGGCTACTGCGGCCCGGGAGCGGGAGCGCGGAAATCTACGCAGAGCCCCTGACCCTGTCAATGTACGCTCTGCGCCCCCATACAGGCGTTGCAGGGTCACAATAGACCCCCTCACAGGGCCCCACGGCGGGTCCCGGAATTTAACATGTCAAAGAATACCCACTGGCGTCGCGGCGACGCGCGCCAAGCGGACGAGGCCGAGCGTTATGAGCGCCCGATCCCGAGCCGCGAATACCTGCTCGCGACCCTTGGCAAGATCGGTACCCCGGTCACGGCCGACGGCCTCGCGCTCGAACTCGAGCTCAAGGACGAGGGCCTCCGCGCCGCCCTCGACAAGCGCCTCGCCGCCATGGTCCGCGACGGCCAGCTGCTCCGCAACCGGCGCGACGAGTACCTGCTGGTCGACAAGGTCGGCATCCGCACCGGACAGGTGACCGGGCATCGCGACGGCTTCGGCTTCCTGGTGCCCGACGATGGCTCCGACGACCTGTTCCTGCCACCGGCGCAGATGCGCGGCGTCATGCACGGCGATCGGGTCGCCGCGCGCGTGGTGGGCACCGATGCGCGCAACCGCAAGGAGGGTGCCGTGGTCGAGGTCCTCGAGCGGCGCACGCACCAGGTCGCCGGCCGCTTCCACCTCGAGCGCGACGTCGGCTTCGTCGAGCCCGACAACCGCCGCATCAGCCAGCGGGTCGTGATCCCGGAGCGCGAGCGCGGCGGCGCGGTCAACGGCTCGCTGGTGGTCGCCGAGATCGTGCAGCCGCCGACCAAGCACGCCGAGGCGGTCGGCCGCATCACGCGCGTGCTGCCGGAGGAGGGCATCGCCCAGACCGCGGTCGAGCTCGCCATCGCCTCGCACCAGCTGCCGCACGAGTTCCCGGCCGCGGTCGTGCGCGAGGCGCGGCGCTACGGCAAGACCGTCGAGGGCGGCGCGCTCGGCGCGCGGCTCGACTTGCGCGGCATTCCGCTCGTGACCATCGATGGCGAGGATGCGCGCGACTTCGACGATGCGGTGTTCGCGGAGGCGACCCGCACGGGCTGGCGCCTCGTGGTCGCGATCGCCGATGTCAGCCACTACGTCCGCCCCGGCATGGAGCTCGACGCCGAGGCGCGGCTGCGCGCGACCAGTGTCTATTTCCCCAACCGGGTCATTCCGATGCTCCCGGAGGAGCTCTCGAACCACCTCTGCTCGCTGATGCCGGAGGTCGACCGCGCCTGCATGGTCGCCGAGATCAGCGTCAGCCGCGAAGGACGGGTGACGCGCTCGAAGTTCTACGCCGCCGTGATGCGCTCGGCCGCGCGCCTCAGCTACACCCGCGCCGCCGCCGCGCTCTTCGAGCGCGTGCCGGGAATCCGCGCCGAGCTGTCCGCTGCCGTGCTCGCCTCGCTCGAGTCGCTGCACGAGGTGTACAAGGCGCTGCGCACGCGGCGCGAGGCGCGCGGCGCGCTCGACTTCGAGTCGGCCGAAGTGAAGGTCGTGATCGGGGCCGACGGCCACGTGGCGGGCCTCAAGGCCTACCCGCGCAACGACGCGCACCGGCTCATCGAGGAATGCATGATCGCCGCCAACGTCGAGGCGGCGGGGTTCCTCAAGAAGCACAAGATGCCGGCGCTGTTTCGCGTGCACGCGCAGCCCGCCGAGGAGCGCATCCTCGAGCTCAAGCGCTTCCTCGCGACGCGCGGCCTGTTGCTCGAGACCGACGGCGAGATCGACCCGATGAAGCTGGCACAGCTCCTCAAGCAGGTGCAGGGGCGCCCCGACGCCGCGATGCTCGAGGGCATGATCATCCGCTCGCTGGCGCAGGCGGTGTACCAGCCGGAGAACATCGGTCACTTCGGGCTCGCGCTCGGCGAATACGCTCACTTCACGTCGCCGATCCGGCGCTACCCGGATCTCCTCGTGCACCGCGCGATCCGCCACGCGCTCGACGCCGGCACGCCCGAGAGCTTCGAGCACCCGGCCCGCGAGATGGAAGTGCTCGGCCAGGAGTGCTCGATGCGCGAGCGGCGCGCGGACGAGGCGGCACGCGACGTGGTCGCGTTTCTCAAGTGCGAGTACATGCGCGAGCGGGTGGGCGAGAGCTTCGAGGGCGTCGTCACCGGCGTCACCGACTTCGGCCTGTTCGTGCAGCTCGAGGGCATGCAGGTCGACGGGCTGGTGCACGTTGCGACGCTCGGGCGCGACTACTACCGTTTCGAGGAGGACCGGCGTGCGCTGGTCGGGGAGCGCAGCGGCCAGCGCTTCACGCTCGGCGATCGCCTCAGGGTTCGCGTCACGCGCGTCGACCCGTCGGAGCGCAAGATCGACTTCGAGCTCGTCGAGCAGCTCGAGGTTGCCTTCCACCCGCGGCGCAAGCCCGGCAGCAAGTCGCCGGTCGGCCCGACCGCGGGCGCGCCCGGCGGCAAGAGCAAGCGCCCCGCCAGGCAGCCCCGCAAGCGAGGCAAGCGATGAGCGAGGAAATCGTCTACGGCCTGCACGCGGTGCGGGCACTCCTCGAGCGGCGCCCCAAGGCCGTGCGGCGGGTCATCCTGCAGGCGGGACGCACCGACAAGCGCGCCCAGGAGCTCGCCGAGCTCGCGCGCAGCCACGCGATCGCGATCGAGACGCGCCCCGGCGCCGAGCTCGATGCGCTCGCGGGCGGCGGCGTTCACCAGGGCGCGGCGGCGCGCGTCGAGGCAGCGGCACCGCTCGACGAGGACGAGCTCTTGATCCGGCTCGATGGCCTGAGCCGACCGGCGCTGGTGCTGGTGCTCGACGGCGTCCAGGACCCGCATAACCTCGGCGCGTGCCTGCGCACCGCCGACGCCGCCGGCGCCGACGCCGTCGTCGTGCCTCGCGACCGCGCGGTCGGCTTGACACCGGTGGTGCGCAAGGTTGCCGCGGGCGCTGCCGAGACGGTCGCGTTCGCGCAGGTCACCAACCTCGCCCGCTTCATGCGCGGACTCAAGGACGCGGGCCTGTGGATCGTCGGCACCGACGGCGCGGCGGAGGCGCTCCACTACAGCGCCGACATGAAGGGCCCGCTCGCGGTCGTGCTCGGGGCCGAGGCGGGCGGGATGCGACGCCTCACCCGCGAGCACTGCGACGTGGTCGTTCGCCTGCCGATGCTGGGGGCGGTCGAGAGCCTCAACGTCTCGGTCGCGACCGGGATCGTGCTCTACGAGGCGCTGCGCCAGCGGGGCACGGTGTCGCCGGCCCCCGGCGGCCGCTGAGGACGGCTTGCGCGCCCTCGGGCCTGCCACTACACTACGCGCCCTTCCGACCGGCCCTCGCGGTCAGGAATCGTTGCTAAGTTACTGATTCTCCTTGCCACACCGGCCGTCTCAGCCGGGTGGCTCAATCCCACAGGGAGTGACAATGAGACACTATGAGATCGTTTTCCTGGTCCATCCGGACCAGAGCGAGCAGGTCCCGGCGATGGTCGAGCGCTACCAGGGCATGATCACTGCCGGTGGCGGAGCCGTGCATCGCTTCGAGGACTGGGGTCGTCGGCAGCTGACGTACCCGATCGCCAAGGTCCACAAGGCCCACTACGTTCTGCTCAACATCGAGTGCGACAACAAGACGTTGGCCGAACTCGAGGGCTCGTTCCGCTTCTCCGACGCCGTGATCCGTCACCTGACGACGCGCGTCGACTCCGCCGTCACCGAACCCTCGCCCATGGCCAAGGCGGGCGAGGACAAGGGTGACGAGGGCCGTGACCGCGGCGACCGTGACGACCGCGACGACCGCGGTGATCGCGGCGACCGGGGCGATCGTGGGGACCGCGGTGATCGCGGCGACCGGGGCGATCGGGGTGATCGTGGCGACCGCGGTGACCGCGGTGGCCGTGACCGCGACGACCGCAGCAGCCGCGAGTAAAGAGGAGCACGAACATGGCGCGTTATTTCCGCCGCAAGAAATTCTGCAAGTTCACCGCCGACGGCGTCGAGACGATCGATTACAAGGATCTCGGCACGCTCAAGAACTACGTCACCGAGACCGGCAAGATCGTACCGAGCCGGATCACCGGCACGCGGTCGTTCTACCAGCGGCAGCTGGCGGAAGCCGTGAAGCGGGCGCGCTTCCTGGCGCTCCTGCCGTACACCGACCAGCATTGACGGAGCGCGGTTGCCGGGCTCGCCCGGCGCCGCACCAGCATGCAGCGCTTCGTCGACTGGCTGACGGCTTCTCCCGTCCGCGTGCTTCTGGCGGCGGCGCTGCTCGCGCCGCTCGGCTACGCGTTGATCGTGTTCATGTGGGTGCCGGGCGCCCTGATCGTGTTGCTCGCGCTGCGTGCCGGGAAGCCCGCCGCGGACTGGCAGGCGGCGCTCCTGTCGGTACTGACGCTCGGCTGGTGGCTGTTCGTCTCGATGAGCGCGGGGCCGCTGCCGGCGGCGCTGGTGGCGGTCGGCATCGTCGTGCCGCCGCTGCTGGTCGGGCGCCTGCTGGCGCGCGGCGGCTCGCTGTCGCTCGCGTTCCAGTTTTCGACGCTGGCGGCGGTCGTGATGCTGGTCGTGGTGCACCTGGTGCTGGTGGATCCGCCGGGCGTGTGGCGGCCCTTCGTCGAGCGCCTCGCCGGCGTGCTCGACCGCACGGCGACGATGATGGCGGCCCCCGACAACGACAGGCGCCTCTCGCCCGCGGAGCTGCGCGAGGCGGCCTCGGCGGTCGTGAACTGGGGCGTGGTGACGTGGCTGTTTCTCGTCAATACGGTCGTCGCGGCAGCGGTCGGCCTGTGGGCCTACGGTCGCCAGACGCGCGCGGCGCTGCTCGGGCCGGCGTTTCGGGCGCTGCAGGCGGGCCGCACGCTGGCCGGCGTTGCGATCGTGGCGATGGTGCTGGCGATGACGCTGCACTGGGACCTCGCGAGCGACGCACAGCGCCTGCTGGTCGGCGCCCTGGCGCTGCAGGGGCTGGCGCTCGTGCACGCGGCGCGCGAGATCCTCGGCTTCAGCGGCAGCTGGCTGGTCGGAACCTACGTGCTGCTGTTCGTGCCGTTCGCGGCGCTCGCGGTCGAGAGCGCGCTCGTGGTGGTCGGGTTTCTGGATAACTTCTTGCCGCTGCGGGGCCGATTGGCTGCGCTGGCGGCGCGCGACAAGGGTCGGCGCGGCTGAGCCGCGCCGGCAGATTTTCGTAGTCTTTAGTCGATCAATGAACCTACAGGTGCTTCCATGGAAGTGATCCTCCTCAAGAAAGTGGCGAATCTCGGCAACATCGGCGATCGCGTCAGCGTGAAGTCGGGGTACGGCCGGAATTTCCTCCTGCCGCAGGGCCAGGCGACGCTGGCGACGGTCAGCAACATCGCGAAGTTCGAGGCGCAGCGCTCGGAACTCGAGAAGAAGGCGGCGGCCGACCTCAAGAATGCCGAGACGCGGGCTGCCGCGCTCAAGGACTTCCGCCTGACCATCACTGCCAAGGCGGGCAGCGAGGGCAAGCTGTTCGGCTCCATCGGCACGAGCGATGTCGCCGAGGCGCTGACGCGCGAAGGCCACGCGGTCGAGCGCTCCGAAGTGCGCATGCCGGCAGGCCCGATCCGGGTGACCGGCGAGCAGGTCCTGGCGATCCACCTGCACACGGACGTCAACGTCGACGTGACCGTGATCGTGGTCGGCGCGGAGTGATTTCCGGGCGCTGGCGGCCGTTTTAGCGGCCGCCTCGCCTTCGCCGACGAACTGGGTAGAATCGGCCGCTCCGCTCGATTTTCCGAGGTACCCGATGGCGCTCGCCGGCACACCGCGCCGCTCGCCGGAGACCGGCGACGGTCTTCGGCTCCCACCGCACTCGGTCGAGGCGGAACAGGCCGTGCTCGGCGGTCTGATGATCGATGCGTCCGCCTGGGACAGCGTCGCCGACATCATCCGCGCTTCCGATTTCTATCGCCGCGACCACCAGCTGGTCTTCGAGGCGATCGCCCAGCTCGTCGAGAAGCAGAGCCCCTGCGATGCGGTGACGGTCTCCGAGGTGCTGTCCTCGAGGGGCATCGTCGATGAGGTCGGCGGGCTCGCCTATCTCGCGCGCCTGACCCGTGACACGCCGAGCGCCGCCAACGTCCGCGCCTACGCCGGGATCGTCCGCGACCACGCGCTCCTGCGCCTGCTGGTGACGGCGGGCGGCGAGATCGCCTCGAACGCGCTCGACACCCGCGGCCGTGCGCCCTCCGAGCTGGTCGAGGAGGCTGAGCGGCGGGTGTTCGAGATCGCCGAGCGCGGCACGCGCTCGCGTGGCGGCTTCCAGTCGGTGAAGGACGTGCTGCCGGCGACGATCGACCGCATCGACATGCTGCATCAGAACCCGGGCGCGTTCACGGGCGTGCCGACCGGCTACGCCGAGCTCGATCGCATGACGGCCGGGCTGCAGCCGGGCGATCTCATCGTGATCGCGGGCCGCCCGTCGATGGGCAAGACCGCGCTCGCGGTCAACATCGCCGAGAACGCCGCGATCGAGCACAAGGTGCCGTCCGCAATCTTCTCGATGGAAATGTCCGCCGAACAGGTCACGCTGCGCATGATTTCCTCGCTCGGCCGGGTCAGCCAGAGCCAGCTGCGCACCGGCGCACTTTCGGCGGAGGACTGGCCGCGCATCACGAGCGCGACCGAGGTGCTCTCGCAGGCGCCGGTCTACATCGACGAGACCCCGGCGCTGACGCCGACCGAGATCCGCGCGCGTGCGCGCCGCCTCAAGCGCGAGAAGGGGCTCGGCCTCATCGTGGTCGACTACCTGCAGCTCATGTCGGTGGCCGGAACCAAGGAGAACCGGGCGACCGAGATTTCGGAGATCTCCCGTTCGCTCAAGGCGCTCGCCAAGGAGCTGCACCTACCGGTGATCGCGCTTTCGCAGCTCAATCGGGCGGTCGAGCAGCGCGTCGAGAAGAAGCCGGTCATGAGCGACCTGCGCGAGTGCGTGACGGGCGATACGCTCGTCTGCCTCGTCGATGGCACGCGCGTCCCGATCCGCGAGCTGGTGGGTTCGCGGCCGCAAGTGTGGGCGATGGACGCGAACCACAAGCGGGTTGCGGCGCAGTCGGATCTCGTCTGGTCGGTCGGCGTGAAGCCGGTGGTCCGCGTGAGTCTCGCGAGCGGCCGGGCGATCCGCGCCACGGCTAAGCATCGCCTGTTCACGGATGCAGGTTGGCGCTCGGTAGGGGAATTGACGAGCGACGACCGCCTGGCGATCGGTCGAGTCGATGCCAGCGAAGTTGCGGCGCTTGGGCTCGCGGGCACCGACCACGAACTCGGGGAGCTTGTGCGCGCGGCCGGCCACGACATCGTCGCGCCGGGAATGTCGACGCGCGGGCGCCGCGCCGCCACGCGTTGCGTGCCGCCGGCTCTCGACGCGCCACTGGGTTTTTACGCGCATCCGGAAGCAAGCGCCGAGTTGGCGACGTCGCCCGAGCCGGAATTTTATTGGGACCGCATCGTCGCGCTAGAGGCGTGCGGCGCGGAAGAGGTGTTTGACCTGACGGTTCCCGGCCCCGCGAGCTGGCTCGCCGATGGGATCGTGAGCCACAACTCGGGCGCGATCGAGCAGGACGCCGACGTGATCCTGCTGATCTACCGCGAGGAAGTGTACGAGCCGAACACGACCCGCAAGGGCATCGCCGACATCATCATCGCCAAACAGCGCAACGGTCCGACCGGCGAAGTGC
>JANXZZ010000291.1 GCA_025355245.1 Pseudomonadota bacterium
GCGAACGCGAGCGCGATCCCGAGCCCGCGGCGCCAGTGCACGACCTCGCCGAGGAAGAGTATCGACAGGAGTGTCGTGAACGGCACCCCCAGCTGACTCGCGATCGCCACGGGGCCCACGTCGTGCAGCGCGCGCATGCCCATGAACAGCACCGCGTACTGCAGGCCGCCCGAGAGCGCGGCCGCGACCAGGAGTCGCTGCATGCGGCCCGGGTGCCAGCGCAGGAACGGCAGCAGCACGAGCGTGAGGATCGAAAACCTGAGCGCCGTGAACAGGATCGGTGGGAAGTGGTTGACGCCGATCTTGCTGGCGATCAGGTTGAAGCCCCAGATCAGGTTGATCAGCACCAGGAACGCGAAGTGCCGCGGCGGCAGGTGGGTCATGGTGCTCAGCCGCCGTAGCGCGCCTCGAGCAGCGCAAACAGCGCGCGCACCGCCTGCGCCTCGGCGCCGACCGGGCGGCCCGGGCGGTCCTTGCTGTTCCACGCGTAGAGATCGAGGTGCACCCACGGCGTCGCCTCGCCGACGAAGCGCCTGAGGAACAGCGCCGCGACGATCGAGCCCGCGAAGGGCGATGCCGAGGCGTTGGCGAGGTCGGCGACCTTGGACGCGAAATCCTCCTCGTAAGGCGCGTACAGCGGCATGTGCCAGACGGGATCGCTCACGCGACGCGCGCTCTTGAGTACCTCCTCCGCGAGCGCATCGCTCGATGCGTAGAGCGCCGGCAGCTCGGGTCCGAGCGCGGTGCGCGCGGCCCCGGTCAGCGTCGCGAGATCGACGAGCAGGTCCGGCGATTCCTCGTCCGCGCAGGCGAGTGCGTCCGCGAGCACGAGGCGGCCCTCGGCGTCGGTGTTGGTGACCTCGACGGTGAGGCCCTTGCGCGTTGCGAGCACGTCCCCCGGCCGGTAGGCGTTTGCGCTGACGCTGTTCTCGACCGCGGGGACGAGCAGCCGCAGACGCACCCGCAGCCCCGCATCCATGACGAGCTGGGCGAGCGCGAGCGCGCAGGCCGCGCCGCCCATGTCCTTCTTCATCAGCAGCATGCCGCTCGAGGGCTTGAGGTCGAGGCCGCCCGTGTCGAAGCAGACGCCTTTGCCGACCAGCGTCACGCGCGGCCCGGCGGTGCCCCAGCGAAGCTCGACCAGCCTCGGCTCCGCCGCGGCCGCCCGGCCGACTGCGTGGATCGCGGGAAAGCCCTCTTCAATGAGCGCCGCGCCGACGACCTGGCGGCAGCTCGCCCCAAAGCGGTGCGCGACCGCGGCGATCGCGGCGGCGAGTTCAACGGGACCCAGGTCCCCGGCCGGCGTATTGATGAGGTCGCGCGCGAGCGTGTCGGCCTCGGCGAGACGCCGCACGGCTTCCGGATCCGCGCCCGGCGGCATCACCAGCACCGGCAGCGGCGGCGGCAACGGCGAGCGGTAGCGATCGAAGCGGTAGCGACCGAGGGCCCAGCCGAGCGCGGCGGCCGTCGCGGCGGCGGGCGCGAGGCGATCGGCGAGCCGGTACTGGCCGAGCGGCAGGCGCTCGGGTGCGCCGCTCAGCGCGGCAGGCGTGAGCTCGGCAAGGCCCGCGAGGCGCCCGACGCCGAGCGCGGCGCCAAGGAGTTCCCCGTCCGCGCGCGGCAGCAAGAGCAGCCGGCCGCGCTCCCCCTTGAAGGCGTTCGCGCGTGCCCACGCGAGGGCGCTCGCGCGGTGCTCGAGCGGCACGCGCGCCGTCCAGGCCTCCGCGTCCGCCTCGGTCACGAGCCAGAGCGCTCGGCAGCTCGAATCGGCCTCGGCAACGAACGCGGGCATTGGGGATCCGGTATCAGGGGGCGGGGCGGAGTCGAAGGATAGCCTGCCCGCCGCGTGCCGGCCCCTCGCCCTTTGATGCGGTGCATTGACAGCTTCGGCGCGGCTGTGCTGTTATCGACTCGAATTCCTTAAGCGCCCGGCCATGAACACGATTCGGATCCCCCCGAGCACCGCCACCAGCCCGCGCCCCGACGCGCGCGCGCTCCTGCTTGGCGGCCTGCTTCTTCGCACAGCGAGGTGCGGGATCCACGGCTGACGCTAAGTCACCCCGAACAACAGGAACCCCGCACCGGCACCGCCCGAGGCGGGGTTTTCTTTTGGCTCTTCCCTTCAGATTCGGAGATTCGACATGCGGATTTTTTCGGCGAAAGACGTGGACCAGAAGGCGCTTCGCGGCGCGACCATCGCGATCCTCGGCTACGGCAGCCAGGGACGCGCGCACGCCCTCAACCTCAAGGACTCCGGTCACCGCGTGGTGGTGGGCCTGAGGCGCGGCGGCGCCAGCTGGAAGAAGGCGAAGAAGGACGGCCTCGAGGTCGCCGAGCCCGCGGAGGCCGTCAAGGGCGCGACGCTGGTGGCGCTCTTGACCCCCGACCTCACGCAGCCCGCGCTCTACGCCGCGATCAAGGCAAACCTCGCGAAGGGCGCGACGCTCTTGTTCGCGCACGGCTTCAACATCCATTTCCGCACGATCAAGCCGCGCAAGGACCTGGACGTCGTATTGATCGCGCCGAAGGGCCCGGGCGACCTGGTGCGTCGCCAGTTCCAGCAGGGACGCGGCGTGCCCTGCCTCGTGGCGGTCGCGCAGCACGGCGCCGGCAATCCCCGCAAGAAGGCCAAATCCCAGGCGCTCGCCTACGCGCACGGGATCGGCGGCACGCGCGGCGGCGTGCTCGAGACGACCTTCGAGGAAGAGACGGTGACCGATCTCTTCGGCGAGCAGGTGGTGCTGTGCGGCGGCGCGACCGAGCTCGTCGTGAAGGGCTTCGAGGTGCTGGTCGAGGCAGGCTACAAGCCGGAGGCCGCGTACTACGAGTGCCTGCATGAACTCAAGCTCATCGTCGACC
>JANXZZ010000306.1 GCA_025355245.1 Pseudomonadota bacterium
GGCGGCGCTGACGGCGGCGGCGCGGCCGGCGCCGCGGCCGCCGCCAGGCCCGCGAACGCCATCAGGAGCAGCCGAGCCCGCGAGCCCGCGCGTCCGACGCGGCGCGACCCGCGCACTCAGCGCTCCAGCACCTGCGTTCCACCCCGCAGGATCGCGAGCGTCTCCGCGAGCTCGCGCGGGACCTGGCTCGCCTCGGTGCCGTAGCCGATCACGTACAGGACCGCGGCGCCGGGATCGACCCCCGGAGCCGAGGGCCGCGGCGCCGACACGACGTCGGTGATCCAGTAGTTCTTGAAGTCGGCATCGTGCGTGGCGCTGCCGTTGTAGCCCGCGGCACGCGTCGAGATCTGGGTCCACTCGTCCTCGAGGTGCTGATCGCTGTTCGTGGCGGGCTTGGGGCGACGCCGCACCGACACGAAGGTCTTCTGGTTCTCCTCGCGCGACAGGCGCAGCGAGCCCACGTCCCAGGCGAGCTTGCCGCCGCTCATGAAGTAGGACATCGCGAGCAGCAGCGTGCTCTCGTCGCTCGTCACCATCACCTGCGGCGGTACCTTTACCGTGATGAGGTGCGATGCGTAGCTGAACACGTGCCCGACCGCCGGGTCGATGTCGATCGCATCGAAGACCGCGGCGCGCAGCGCCTTGCGCTTCAGGTACGCCGCCCACTGCGGCAACGTGCCCGAGTAGCTCACGTAGAAGTAGTCCGACATGAGCTTCAGCGCCTCGAGGGTGGCCTCGAATTCGGGCGAGCGCTCCTTGACCACGAAACCGACGTAGCCCTCCGGCGTCGGCAGCAGGAAGACGAGCATCCGCGAATCCGCGTAGCCGAGCGGCCAGCTGCGGACCTGCCAGTGGCGCCCGAAATGATCGACGAAGGGCGTGTCGCGCTCGGCAGCGCCGAGCGAGGTCACGCGGATCGACTCGCTGCCGACCGGGCGCGCGAGATCGAGGCCCTTGAGGAGCAGGTCCATCGAGGCACGCGAGTCGGCGTAAAAGGCGTCGTCGAGCGCGCCCGACGGGCGCCGCAGGCGGAACGTCGTCATGCCGAGGCTGGTACCCGTGGTCACGAGGCCGTGCGGCGGCAGCTCGAGCGTATGGCTGTCGGTCGCCGCGGGCACGTCCCAGGAATCGTCGCGCTGCTGCTGCACGAACGACGGGGTCAGCGACTGGTAGACGGTGCCGAGCGCCTTGTCGGCCTTGCCGTGCGGAAAGAGCTTGGCGGCGTTCTCCGCGAGCAGCTTGTCGAAGTCGCTCTTGGCGGTGCGCGCCCTGAGCGCGGCATAGTCGCGCGCGAAGTCGGCGTAGCTCGCCGGCAGCTTGAACTCGGCCTTGGTGGTCGCCACGGCGCTACCGCGCAGGAACGGCGCCTTCACGCTGTAGCGGATATCGACGGAGCCCGGCTTGCCGCGCGCCTCGAGCGCGCGGCCGATCGGCAGCGCGAAATTGAGGTTCTCGTTCGGCGACTTCGCGAGCACGATGCCGATCACGCGCCCGTCCGCATCGAGCAGCGGGCCGCCGCTGTTTCCCGGGGAAGCGGCCGCGGAGAACCGCAGCCACTTCCAGCGGCCGTCCTGCGCTTCCGGGGTCTCGGAGGTCAAGAGTCCGTCGCGGATCACGACGCCCTCGCCGAGCGCGTTGCCCACCGCGAACACCACCGAGTCGATCTTGTGCTCGGGCGCGATCGGCAGCGCCACGGCGGCGGGCGCGCCCGCGACGGAGAACAGCACGAAGTCCTCGTGCCCCGAATAGGCCAGGATGCGGTCGATGCGGTACACGTGGGCGGCGGCATCGCGAAGCGCGGGCGGGCCGAACTGGTTGCCGATCGCCTCGCGCAGCACGTGCGCGGCCGTCACGAAGGTGTCGGGAGCGATCGCGAACGCGGTACCCATCGACCAGTACTTGTCGTTGCGGATCACGAACGGAATGAGCTCGAGCGGCAGCGGCCTCTCGTAGCTCAGCAGATCCGACGCGGCCTTCGGGATCACGACCTCGAAGGTCGAGGCACGGATCGAGGATTGCAGCTCGGGCGAGGGCGAGGCCGCGAGCGCGGCGGCGGCACCGAGGAGGAGCGGGCCGAGCGCCGCCCGCGTCATCGAACGTCGCAACGTCGCAGTCATCCGTAGTCCCTTCGAGAGTCGAGGCGTCGGGGCGCCAGCAGTTAAGAGTACCGCGAGCGCGCCGCCGGCACGGCCGTCGAGTCCCGCCGGAGGCGGCAGGATGAGCGCGTGCACCGCCCACAGATATGAATATTTATGTTATATATTTCAGTATCTTATAAGTGATACTGAACGTAATTGCGACAATATCCCGCTCAACCGGGAAGCACCGCGAGCGCCCGAAGGTGCGCCGCGTCGTGTCCTTCGAGAATCGCGATCAGGCCGAGCAGCGTCACCGGTCCGTAGCCCTCGAACTCGGCCGTCCGCGACCACTCCCGGGCATCGACGCCGCGCAGCGTCGCGAGCGTAGCGGCGCGCGCCTTCCCGAACGCGGCGACCACCGCGCCGGAATCGGCGACCTCGTAGCGTCGGTCGACCGCCATCTGCTCGCTCGGCAGGCTCTCGAGGAACGGCGCGGTCTCCTCGCGGACGCGGCGGATGCGCACGCGGTAGCCCTCGTGCTCGATGTCCCGCAGGTGACAGGCGTGGCCGATCGGCGCGAACAGCTCCGCATCGGCGGGCGGGGCGGGAGGTATGCGCCGCAGCGCCCCGGGGCCGAAGCGGCCGAGCTCCGCGCCCAGCCGGGCGGGCGTGGTCGCGAGCGCTTCCTGGATGAATTCCGCGCGCAGCGCGTCGAGCTCGAGGGCGTGCGCCGCGTCGTGTCCGGCCATCAGCCGCGGCAGGTCACCGAGCGTAAGCGCTCCGACGCCCTCCTGCCGGGCCGGGCGGTCCCAGTCGGCGGCGCCCAGCGCGCGCAGCACCGCGAGATTGCCCGCGCGCGCGCGGGTGAACGCGGCGAGCCCGGCATCGAGCTCGCGCTCGTGGTAGCGCCCGGCGCTCGCCGCCGCGGCGCCGTCGAAATCGGCAAGCTCGGGGGCGGGCTCGTCGCGGATGCGCCGGATGCGCACCGCGAAAGCGCGTTCCTCGACGTCGGCGAGGTGCCAGACGTGCG
>JANXZZ010000026.1 GCA_025355245.1 Pseudomonadota bacterium
GTGAGGCCGAGCAGCAGCACGAGCGCAACGGCGAGCGCCGCGCCGCGCGTGCGGCCGCCGCGCCGCGCGGGGTGCCGGTCGCGTCGGTCAGCGCACGTGTGCATTGCGCAGCGCGACAATTCGCTCAACGACCACCGCCCGGGGAATTCCGGCGGCCCCCCCTTCCAGCGCGGAACCGTTCAACGGCACGATCGGCGCTCCGGACTGGGCGCCGTCCGGAGCTGCGCTGAGGGCGACCTTTACCGAGACGACGCGACCGCGCGCCAGCTCGGCCGCGCCCGGGCGCACGTATACGTCCGCATTGTCATCGTCGTTTGTGTCGAGGCCGAACACGATCCTCAAGTTGACGACGCCGGGCGCGATAATCTGGTCGGCGACGACGGGTCGGCCGGATGCGTCCCGTGACAGCGACTTCCGGCGCAAGGCCCACTGCCGCCGGCCGTCGGGCCCGGGCGCGAGCTCGCCGACGTAATAGGCGTTGACGATCAGGTCGTGCGTCTCCGAGCCGGCCGCGGCGCGCAGCGCCTGCGGTACGCCGCCGTCGACAAACAGCGCCCCGGCCTGGTGCGTCGTCTGCAGCTGGATCGTTCCCGCCAGCGGCGTCGAGCTGGCAACGTTCGCGCGGCGCACGATCAGCACCTCGGACCACGGTGCGGGGTGCTCGGCGGGGCAGGCGAGATCGTAGCGACCCGGCCCGCGCGCATCGACGGAGTGACCGAGGTCGGCGGTCCAATTGACGCCGCAGTTGTTGCCGACCTGGGCATCGATGGCGGACGCTGCGGCACTCGGCGCGGCCACGCCCGCAACGAACTCGGTTCGGTTCGTGAGTCCCCAGAAGCCGGCCATCCGCAGGTCGCGCTCGATCGGATCGAAGCCTGCACGCAGCGCATCCTCCGAGCGCGGCAGCGCCTCCGACGCGCGCGAAAAATTCTTGCCCTGCACGAACAGTGTCAACGCGCCTGCCAGCAGCAGCAGTCCCAGCATCGTCGCGACGACGATTTCGATTAGGCCGCCTCTCGCCCCGCGCCGGCGACCGACCCCGACCCCGGGCTCCGCCCTCATAATTGCAGGCTCAACGAATAACTTTGCGGGCCGGCGACGGGCTCGATCCAGTCGACCGAAATCGTACAAGACGTTCGCCCGGCGCCCGCGAACCGGACGGTGCCGATTCCGGCGGGCAGATCGGCGCGGACGGTGGCCAGCCACTCCGCCTTGTCCTGGCGCGACATCTGCTCGGGCGAGCAGCCTCCGCCGTTCTGCTGGCACGGAAAACTCTCGCCTCCCGCGCCCGACCGGGCATCGTCGTACGCGGTGCCCGCCGCGGGGTTGGCGCGCATTCGTTCGGCGAGATTCGTCGCGAGCTGAACCGCGGTCGCGCGCATTTGCGCGGACCGAGCCGCCAGCGCGCTTTGTCGGTAGAGCGCTGCGACGCCGAGCAGCCCGACTGAAACGATGAGCAGCGCGACCGAGGCCTCAAGCAGCGAGGCGCCGCGTGAGGCGCGCGGGCCCGCTCCCAAGTCCGGGGCGGTCGCGCGGCTCATGCGCAGCGCGGCGTAGCGCCGGGCTCGTTGCGCATGCGCGCTCAGCCGACGAACGCCGAGGCGGCGACCGCCGCGCCGAGCAGGGCCGCCGCGCCGCCCGCGACCGGAAACAGGCGCTGACGTCCGAGGAAATACAGCGAGGTCAACACGAGCCCCAGTTCAAGAAATCCCTCGCCCAAATCGAAGCGCAGCGCCAAGTGCTCGGCATGTCCGGTCTCGGACTCCTTCGCGGTGGCCTGCGCCTGGATGACCTCGGCGTCGGTGCCGTACTTCGCACGCGTGGCCTCGAGCTTGGATGCGGCCGCTGTCGTCTTCGCGGCATCGGTGCCAAGCGCCAGGACGAGCTGGGCGCCGACGTCGCTGGTGTGCTCGCGGATTTTCTTGGCCTGGTAGTAGGCCCACAGGTCGTTCGCCTCGGTGCGCTGCAGCACCGCATGCGTGTGCTCCCGATGCGCGGCGATCGTGACCACGGCCAGCACGACACCGATGACACCCACCATGAGTCCGACCCGCTTCGAGTTCGGGTCCTCGACGTGTCCGTGCTCGTGGTGAATCTCAATTTCCGCCATGTTGATCACTCCTCGATGCAAGGCGCTGGCGCGCCACCGGCCGTAACGATAGCGTGCGCTGGCCGCGCCGTCACGGCGAGGATTGCTGCCCGTTCCGCGCGCCGTACGCAGCCGGTCGCCACGGCGCACGCCGCCAGCCACGCGCACGGCTTGCGCGCCGTGAGTGGTGAGCGGCTCGGCGCACGACCCGGAACGAGAAGCGCGTCACACCGGCCGCGGCCGTGACGCACGTCCGATTTCCGGCGGCCGCGCGTCCGTCCGTCCGCCGGCCTTGGCCGTTCGTCGGCCCGAATTGCCGTCGGTGGAGCGGCCTTCTAGCGTGCCGACCCATGTACTCAACGCCCCTCGTTCCCCGCGGGCCCCGTGGCGCTCGCCAATCCGTGACGGCGGCTGCCGGCGGCGGAGCGCTCGCCCGGCACCCCGGCCGCCCGGCGTCGCGCGGGTTCACGCTCATAGAAATGATCGTGGCGACGACAATCGTTGCGATCCTGATGTCGATCGGACTGCCCTCGTACCGGTACATCACTAACGCCAATCGCATTTCCGGGGAGGTCAACGGGCTGCTCGGCGACATGCAGTTCGCCCGTGCCGAGGCGATCAAAGAAGGCCAGACCGTCACGGTCTGCAGCTCGAACGACGGTGCGAGTTGCTCGAATTCGACCAGCTGGGCGCGCGGCTGGATCGTCTTCAACGATCCAAACAACAACCACGTCGTCGATGCGGGACCACCGCCCGAGGTCGTGATGCGCCTGCAGCGGAGCTTCGGCGGTACCGACACCTTCGTCGCCAACAACAATCTCAAGTGGGTCACGTTCAATCGCGACGGCTTCGCGCTTAACGTCGGTGCTGCGGTGGCGATCACGCTGCACGACGCGCTGGCCAACCGGGCATACACGCGCTGCCTCGAGATGACGATCGTCGGCCAGCTGCAGGTGGTGCCCTATAACGGCGGGAACTGCACATGAGCAAGGCGCAACAGCGGCGCGCGCGCGGCTTTAGCCTTATCGAGGTGCTGGTCTCGGTGGTAATCATTTCGGTTGGCCTGCTCGGCATCGCGAAAATGCAGGCGCTCGCGCTCTCAAGCACCGGCGTCGCCAGCAAGCGTTCGCTCGCCGCCCTGGAAGCCTCGAGTCTCGCCGCCTCGATGCACGCCGATCGCGCCTATTGGGCATCCGGCGTCGCCGCGCCCGCGCCGGGCTTTACCGTGACCGGCACGACGATTTCCGATGCAAACCTGGCGGCGGCGCAGCTTTGCACGTCGGCGGGCGCAGCCGCCGATTGCAGCCCCCTGCAGCTTGCCGCCTACGACGTCCAGACGTGGGCGACCGCGGTCAGCAACCTGCTTCCGAATCCGGTGTCGACGGTCATCTGCTCTAACGCCGTCGGCGTCCCCGTCAGCTGCACGATCCAGATCACCTGGTCGGAAAACATCGCCGCGATCAACAAACAGGGCACGAACACCGCCGCCGCGATGACGGGGCCCAGCTACCTGCTGTACGTGGAACCGTGAGCACTCGCACGCACCATCGCGCACGGCGTGGCCCGGCTCGCGAGCGCGGAATTACTCTGCTCGAACTGCTGATCGCGATGTCGATCGGCGTGTTTCTGCTCGGCGGCCTGTTCACGATCGTTCAGAACACGCGCGCGACTTTCACCACGCAAAACCAGTTGGCGCAGCTGCAGGACAACGAGCGCCTGGCGATGTCCCTGATCGCGGACGTCATCGAGTCGGCCGGCTACTACCCCGATCCGACCTCCAATACGGCGCAAAGCGCCTTGCCGGTGGTCGGTACCTTCGCGACGGCGGGCCAGGGCATCGTCGGCACCCCGGGCGCGGCGCCGCCCGGTGACACGATCACCGTGCGTTTCATGACGGCGCCAAACGACGGGCTCATCAATTGCACCGGCGGATCAAATGCCACGGTTGGACCCCTCGTCTATACAAACGCCATGAGTGTCGACGCCAGCGGCAACCTGGCTTGCAAGCTCAACGGTGCCGCGACTGCGACGCCGCTGGTGTCGGGTCTGACGAATATGACGGTGCTCTACGGCGTCAAGACCGACTTCGCCCAAAACAATGGCGCGGTGGACAGCTACCTGACGGCCGCCCAGCTCAACGGCGGCACCGGCAGCTGGAGTAACGTCGTGGATGTACAGGTGACGCTGACATTCTTGAACCCGCTGTCGAACCACCTCGGCCAGCCGCCGACCATCACGTTCCAGCGCGTGATCGCCGTCATGGCGCAGACCGGAGCAAAGACATGACGGACGCCCGCCACTACCGCCCGTTCGCCGAGCGCGGGATCGTGCTTGTGTCGAGCCTGCTGTTGCTCGTCGTGATCACGATTATCGCGGTCAGCATGTTCCGCAGCTTCGGCATCCAGGAAAGAATCGCCGGCAACATGCGCGAAAAGCACCGCGCGCTGCAGGCCGCCGAGAGTGCCCAGGCGTACGCCGAGTGGTGGTTGACCACCGGCGGCAACGCAAGCAATTCAATTGTCTGCGCCGCCGGGACGCTCAATGCGAACTTGAACCAGGGGCAGATCTGTCAGAACACCTTGCCGTCGATCACCAACGTGACGACGGTGCCATGGTTGAGCGGCGCGGTCGCCATCGGAACCGACTACACGCCGCCGAACATGGTCGTGAACACGACCGCCGCCACGGGTACGTACTACGCGGCACCGCGGTTTTACATTTCGCAGCTCGGCCTCGCCGCGACGGGCCAGGGCAATGTTTACCAGATCGACGCCGTCGGCTACGGCGGTACCTCCGATGCGGTCGCGGTGGTGGAAAGCACCTACCTCGTCGGCACCGGCGTCAAGGACTTGGGAGTACCGTGATGAAGACCAAATTCGCTGCCACAGCGTTCGTCGGGATAGCGCTCGTCGGCGTGGCGGGCCTCGCCAACGCGCAGACGATCGTGCAGGACACTTTCGTCAACGGATCGACGACGCAATGGCAGCCGTTCCTCGGCGCGTGCCTGACGGCCGGCGACGGCACCGGCACGGTCCCGGCGTGCGTTGGCAATGCGTACTACGGCGCCCAGGTGCAGGTAGGCGGTTTTAGCGGCACGCTGCCCGACCCGCTCGGCCAAGGCGCGCTGCGCTTCACGAACGGCGCGCCGAGCGGCTACAACCAGGCCGGCGGCGTCATTTCCCTCAATCCTTTCGACGCCGGCCAGGGCCTGCAGGTCACGTTCACGACGATGACCTACGAGGGCGACTCGCGCGGCGCCGGCGGCGACGGTGCCGACGGCATCTCCTTCTTCCTGATCGACGGCAACACCGTGGCGTCCGACCTCGGCGCATTCGGCGGCAGCCTCGGCTACACCTGCTCCAACGTCAACAACGACTCCAAGGTCCATCCGCGGACGGGATTCCCCCGCGCTTTCGATGGACTGCCCAACGCCTATCTCGGGCTCGGCATCGACGAATACGGAAACTTCCTCAACCAAGGTGACAACACCGCCTCCGGCTATGGCTACCAGCCGGGCCGCATCGGACTGCGCGGTGCCGGTGACATCGCGTGGGACTCGCTGCATGCCCGCTTTCCCGTTCTATACCCGTCCTCGCTGACGGGCGCGCAGCGAGGCGCGGCCGTCCAGAACACCTGCAGCACCGGCTTTCAGTGGGATTACTCGAACGCCGCCGCGCCGGTGATCACCGCCGTCCCGCTCCCCGACTACGCGCCGATCCCGGGGGCATACCAGGTGTTGCCGGCAACGACGAAGATCGCCAACGAGGCCGCCACCACGCGCGGGCAGGCGCGGGCCATCTCGTACCTGCTCAAGATCACGCAGAACGGGCTGCTGAGCTTTTCATACAGCGTCGGCGGCGCCTATCTACCCGTCATCACGGCGCAGAACATCACCGCGGGCAACGGCCCGTTACCGTCGAAGTTCCTGTTCGGATTCGCCGGATCGACCGGCGGCAGTACCAACATTCACGAGGTCACGTGCTTCCTGGCGGCACCGGTGGACACCTCCGCGAGCTCGGCGGGTCTAAACGAGAAGCAGACGGCGCAGCTGCAGACGGGCACCCAGGTTTATTTCGCCTTCTATAACGCGAGTAGCTGGTCGGGCTCATTGACGGCGCAGAATTTGGTGACCGACCCGATCACGAACCTGGTCAGCATCGCCGCGGTCGCCAACTGGGACGCCTCGTGCGTGCTCACGGGCGTCCTGGCGACCGGAAAATGCCAGGCAACCGCAGTTGCCGGCCCCACCGCGGCGCAGGGACCGGCGGCGCGGTCGATCCTGACGTGGAACGGCACAACGGGCGTGCCGTTCGTGTTCGCGAATCTGACGGCGGCGCAACAGGCGACGATCGACTACAACGACGCCGTGGCGGGGACGCCGAATCGGGTCAACTACCTGCGCGGCGAGCGCAGCAACGAAATCAATGCGGCGGGCGCGGGCCTGTTCCGCGCGCGCGTGAGCGTGCTCGGCGACATTGTCGACTCAAGCCCGACCTGGGTCGGCGCGCCCTCGCTGACGTACCCGGCAGCCTGGCGCGACAAGATCAACGCGGCCGGAGGCCTGCCCGAGAATGCGGGACCCACGTACTCGGCCTTCACGACCGCCAATGCGACGCGCTTGAACGTCGTCTACAGCGGCGCCAACGACGGCCTGCTGCACGCCTTCCGTTCAGGGTTTTACTCGGCGACGAACGTCTACCAGAGCGCCCTCAACGACGGCAAGGAAGTGCTCGCGTACATGCCAGGAGCGGTCGTCAATTCCATTCACGACAGCGTGCCGCCGGCCGGCTATGACCCGACCCTCGACTTCTCCAGTCCGCAGTACAGCCACAATTACTACGTCGACGCGCCTCCGGGCACCGGCGATCTGTATTACCAGGGCGCCTGGCACACGTGGTTGGTGGGCGGGCTCGGCGCCGGCGGTCCCGCGATCTACGCGCTCGACATTACCGATCCGACGCGATTCTCCGAAGGCAATGCCGCGACGCTGGTGGTCGGTGAATGGACGCCCGCGTCACTCGCCTGCAGCAACGTGGCCGGCTGCGGCGCCAACCTCGGCAACACTTACGGCGTTCCGCAGGTCCGCCGCCTCCACAACGGCATGTGGGGCGTCATTTTCGGCAACGGTCTCAGCAGCGCGATCGGCGCCGCCGGGATCTACGTCCTGACGATCGATCCGGCGAGCGGCGCGAAAACCGTCTACTACCTGGCCGCCACCGCGAACTCGGCCGGCAACGGCATCGCGTACGCGACCCCCGCGGACCTCGATGGCGATCACATCGTCGACTACGTGTATGCGGGCGACGTGCAGGGGAACGTGTGGCGCTTCGACCTGACCTCCGCCCTGCCGAGCAACTGGGCGGTCTCGCCCGGCGGCCCGTTGTTTTCAACCGGCGGCAAGCCGATCACCACGAAGCTGGTCGTGGCGGCCGCGCCGCCGTCGGCTTCCTCGGGCCTGTCGCAGGTCGTCGTCGACTTCGGCACCGGCCAGCAGTTCCCGCTCACCAACACGACGCCCACCAGCTACGCCGCGGGCGTCCAGAGCCTGTACGGCTTCTGGGACTGGAACATGAGCTCGTGGAATTCGAAGGGATCCACGCAATACCGCAGCGTCGCCTCCGTGCCGTCGACGCCCATCGTGCCGTCGAACCTGACCGCGCAGACGATCAGTACCGTGGGCGGCGGCAGCTTCCGCACGGTCAGCACCCTGCCCGTTTGCTGGTACAACTCCACGACCTGTGGAGCCGGAATGAACGTGTCCTTCGGCTGGACGATTGACCTGCCGGTCACCAGCGAGCAGGTCATTTACAGCCCGGTGCTCGAAGTAGGCGCATTCCTCGTCAACACGACCATTCCGGGGTCGAATAACCCCTACAACTGCCAGGCCGCGAATGCCGGTGGCTGGACGATGGCGATCTCCCCCATCACGGGCGGCGCATTCACGCAGTCGTTCTTCGGCGACTCCGGCGGACACTTCGTCAACGTCGACGGCAAAGTCGTGAGCGGTGCGGCGTTGAGCGGAACGGGTAGCGTATCGATCGTGACGACGGGCGGGGCGGCGGCCGGGACCTTCCTGGTGACGCAGACCACGTCGGGCGTCGGCGTCGTGCTGCCCATCAACCCGCTCGCGAATGCGTCGGGCAATCGGCTGACCTGGATCGAAAAGCGCTGAGCAGAGGCAAACCGGATGAAAACCCACCTTCCAGACGGCTGGCGTCGCACGCGCGGCTTCACGCTGATCGAGCTGTTAGTGACGATTTTGATCGTCGCCGTGCTGGCAGCGATTGCCTATCCGTCGTACATCAACCAAAGCCGCCATTCGCGTCGCACCGAGGCCAAGACCGCCCTGCTCGACTTCGGCGGTCGTGAAGAGCGCAACTACAGTACCAACAACGCCTATACCAACCTGCCTGCGTCGCTCGGCTACGCTGGCGCGTTCCCCTTGGCGGTCGGCAACGGCTACTACACCGTCAACGTCGTCGTGACCGCGGGCGCGGCGAACGTGCCGGCCACCTATACGGTCACTGCGACTGCGGTCGGCGATCAGGCAAACGATACGCCGTGCACGACCTTCACCTACACCCAGGCTGGCGCGCAGGCATCCGCCGACAACCTGGGCAACGATACGACGCCCATCTGCTGGCGCTGAGCGCAGCGACCCGAATCGTGTTCTTGAAAGCAGGCGGCGGCGCGGGAGCCCCGCGGCGCTCCCGCCGGTCTAGATTTCCAAGTAATTGGTGGGCCGTGTAGGGATCGAACCTACGACCAATTGATTAAGAGTCAACTGCTCTACCAGCTGAGCTAACGGCCCAAATCGATACTCGAACTCGCACCGCGTCGACGCGCACCGCCTGCCGCCGACCACTCGCCTTCGCCCAGCCCCCCGCTGCGCGCCCGGTCCGCGCTCGCTCAACTCGCGGCATGCGATCGCCGGAGCTCTTCGCGGCAATCCGCGTTGAAGGTGGGGTGGACGATGGGACTCGAACCCACGACGGCCGGAATCACAATCCGGGGCTCTACCAGCTGAGCTACGTCCACCATCGTCTCGACCGACACAATCCTCTCGTCCCGACCCTCTCGCCTCCCGACGCACCGCCCCGCGGCGGATGGTGCGCCCGGCAGGATTCGAACCTGCAACCGCCGGCTTAGAAGGCCGGTGCTCTATCCGGTTGAGCTACGGGCGCGTCAAGGCTCCCGATGCGGCTCCCGAATCAACGACCGAACACTCCCAGCGGAGTCTTGATGGTCGGGGCAGAGGGATTTGAACCCCCGACCCTCTGCTCCCAAAGCAGATGCGCTACCAGACTGCGCTATGCCCCGCCAAGGAACCGACCCGGCGCCCGGTGAAGGCTCACGCCCGCGTCCGGCCCGCACGGGACACGCAATCTTACGGGCCGTGCCCGGGGGCGTCAAACCAGGACGTCACCGTGCGTCCGCACCGTGCGACAATGTTCGGCTTTACAACGCGTGCGACCCCCGCAGGGAGACCCTAGGTGACCGCGAAGATCCTCGATGGCAAGGCGATTGCGCAGGCGCTCAAGGCCAAGGTGCGCCTCGAGACCGATGCGCTCGCCGCCCGCGGCGCGCGCCGTCCGGGGCTCGCCGTGGTGCTGGTCGGCCAGGATCCCGCCTCCGAGATCTACGTGCGCAACAAGCGCCGCTCGTGCGAGGAGACCGGCATCGTCTCGGTCGCGCACGACCTGCCTGCGACCACCTCCGAGGCGACGCTGGTCGCGCTCATCGACCGCCTGAACGCGGACCCTGCGATCGACGGGATCCTGGTGCAGTCGCCGCTACCGAAGCACATCGACCCGCACGCCGTCATCGAGCGCATCGATCCGAAGAAGGACGTCGATGGCTTCCACCCCTACAATGTCGGGCGCCTCGCGCTTCGAAACCCCCTCCTTCGCTCCTGCACGCCATACGGGATCATGATCATGCTCGCGACGACCGGCATCGCGCCGCGCGGCAAGAACGCGGTCATCGTCGGCCAGTCGAACATCGTCGGTAGGCCCATGGCGCTCGAGCTGCTGATGGCCGCCGCCACCATCACCGTGTGCCACAGCGCGACGGCGGACTTGAAGGCCGAGGTCGGCCGCGCCGAGATCCTGGTGGTCGCGACCGGCAAGCCCGCGCTCATCCCGGGCGACTGGGTGCGCGAGGGGGCGATCGTCATCGACGTCGGCATGAACAGGCTCCCCGACGGCAAGCTCGTCGGCGATGTCGACTACGAGGGCGCCCGCACCCGCGCGAGCTGGATTACGCCGGTACCGGGCGGCGTCGGTCCCATGACGATCGCCGCGCTCATGAAGAACACGCTCGAGAGCTCGATGGCGCGCCAGGGCATCAAGGCCTCGTAAGGGGCCCCTCGCTTCAGCGCCAGCGCCAGCTCGTGCCGGCGGGGCCGTCCTCGAGCACCACGCCGCGCGCGAGCAGCTCGTCGCGGATCCGGTCCGATTCCTTGAAGTCGCGCGCCTTGCGCGCCGCCATGCGCGCCGCGACGAGCTGCTCGACCTCG
>JANXZZ010000348.1 GCA_025355245.1 Pseudomonadota bacterium
TTCGAGACGCCGATGGTCGCCGGCATGACACCGGAGCTGCAGAAATCGCTCGGTGCGCAGGTGCCGTTCCCGCCGCGCCTCGGCCGGCCCGCCGAGTACGCCGACCTCGTCGTCGCTATCGCGGGGAACCCGATGCTGAACGGCGAGACGATCCGCCTCGACGGCGCGATCCGCATGCAGCCGCGCTAGCGCGCCGCTCTTTCTCCGCGCGCGGCCAGCGCGCCATAATGACCGCCCCAAGCTGCCGGACCGCCCCACCTCCATGCGACCGCTCTTCCTGACAGCAGCCGTGCTCGGCGCGCTCGGCGCCGCGAACGTCGATGCCGCGCCGCGCACCGCAGCCGTGCCGCTCGCGCCTGCGACCACCGCGCAGCTCAATGTCGCCGTCGAGTACTACCGGCTGGCGAACGGGCTGCGCGTCGTGCTGTCCCGCGATCCGTCGGTGCCGACGACCACGGTCGCGATGTACTACCACATCGGCTTTCGGCTCGAACCCCGCAATCGCACGGGCTTCGCGCACCTTTTCGAACACCTGATGTTCCAGGAGACGACCAACCTCGCCAAGGGCGAGGCGGACAAGCTGGTGGCCGGCAACGGCGGCGTCGCCAACGGCTCGACGCGCTTCGACTACACCAACTACTTCCAGGTGGTGCCGAGCAACGTGACCGAGCCCGTACTCTGGGTCGAGGCCGAGCGCATGCGCGGACTGGTGCTCTCGGAAACGAGCCTCCAGAACCAGAAGGACGTCGTCAAGAACGAGGTCCGCGTCAATGTCGTCAACCGGCCGTACGGCGCGTTCCCCTGGCTCGACCTGCCGCAGCACGCCAACACCAACTGGTACAACGCGCACAACTTCTACGGTGACTTCGGCGACATTGACGCCGCGACCCTGAAGGACGTGCGCGCCTTCTACGACACCTACTACGTGCCGTCGAACGCGGTGCTGGTCGTCGCTGGAGATTTCGACCGCGCCCAGGTCCGCGAGCAGATAGAGCGCTACCTCGGGGCCCTGCCGAGCCGACCCGAGCCCGCGCGGCCCGACGTCAGCGAACCCACGCAGCAGAAGGAGCGGCTGGCCGCGCGCACCGATGCGCTCGCGCCGCGCCCGGCGCTCGCCTTCGGCTACCACCTGCCGGAACGCAACACGCCCGAGTGGTACGCATTCGGGCTCATCGACCAAATCCTTCTGCAGGGCGAGGACAGCCGCCTGTGGCGGCGGTTGGTGCAGGAACGCGGCTACGCCGATTCGGTCGATGGCGGCATGAACTTCATCGGCAACATGTTCGACTACCAGGGTCCGATGCTGTGGGCGGCCTCCCTGGTCCACGATCCCTCCGCGAGCGATGCGAAGATCGTGGCCGACGTGGATGACGTGATCGGGCAACTCAAGCGCGAGCTGGTCGGTCCCGCCGAGCTCGACCGGGCGATCACCAAGATTCGCTCCTCGCTCTACGACGTCGCCGGCAGCTCCACCCGCTTCGGCCTCGTCGATCTGCTCGCCTGCTTCGCGCTGTTCGACGACGATCCGGCGAAGATCAACCGCCTCGAGAGCGAGTTTCGCAAGGTGACGCCGGAGCTGCTGCGCGCGACCGCGCGCAAGTACCTCGCGGCGAGCAACCGGACGCGCGTCGCGCTCATTGCCGGCGCCAAGCCCGCGGGAGCGAAACCATGAGCGCGCGGCTCCCAAGCGTGCTCGCCGGCGCCCTGCTCGCGATCGCCTGCACCGGCGCCGTCGGCCGCGAGAGCGCGCCTGCCGCGGGGCCACCGCACCCCTTCGTGCTGCCGTCGAAGCGCGAGCTCAGGCTCGCGAACGGCATGGCCGCGACGCTGGTGCCCTTCGGCAGTGTCCCGAAGGCGACGCTGCTGCTCGTGATCCGTACCGGCAATGCCGCCGAGGGCGGCAAGACCGGGCTCGGCGACATCACCGCCGAACTGCTGAAGGAAGGCGCGGGTTCGCGCGACGGCGCGGCGCTCGCCGAGCTCGCCGCGGAAATGGGCGGTGCGCTCGAGACCCAGGCCGGCCCCGACCAGACGACCGTGTCGCTCGACGTGCTCGCCGAGCGCGCCGCCGCTGCGGTCGCGGTGCTTGCGGACGTGGTGCGCCGCCCGCAGCTGCCGGCGAGCGAGCTGCCGCGCCTCAAGAAGAACCTGTCGCGGCAGGCCGC
>JANXZZ010000001.1 GCA_025355245.1 Pseudomonadota bacterium
GTGTTATCGGGCACGCCGACGGGCTCCGCCGGTCCCTACGCGTTCAGCCTTACCGCGACCGATGTCGTGGCACAAACCTCCGCGCCCGTGCCGGTCACGCTGCAGGTCTTTAGTCACGGCTTCACGGCGACCGGCAGCATGGCGGCGACACGGGTGTTGCACACTATGACGCTGCTCCGCACCGCGAAGGTCCTGGTCGTGGGCGGCGTGGCGGACGACCTCACTCAGTCCAACGCGCTCTCGAGTGCCGAACTCTTCGATCCCGCGACCGGGCTCTTCACGGCGACTGGCAATCTCATAGCCGCACGTACGAACCACACCGCGACGCTGCTGCCCTCGGGCAGGGTGCTCGTGGCCGGTGGGCAATCGACGAACGGTGTCGGCGCGATGACTACGACGGAGATCTACGATCCAGTCGCCGGCACGTTCGTGGCCGGCACGAGCATGGTGGCGGCGCGCCAGGGTGCGAGCGCGACGCTGCTGCCTGACGGCAAGGTACTCGTGGCTGGTGGCTTCGATGATAACGATGCGGCCCAGGCGAGTGCCGAACTCTACGATCCGGCGACCGGAGCCTTTACGGCGACCGGCAGCATGACCATTGCACGCGGCACCCACGTCGCGACGCTGCTCAAAGACGGCACGGTCCTGATTACCGGTGGCTACCAGACGACTGCCGAGATCTACGAGCCCGCGACCGGAACATTCAAGGCGACCGGTGGTACGGGTGCGACCGCGCAGGGCCAGACGGCCACACTCCTGCCGAGCGGCAAGGTGCTCGTGGCTGGGGGGCTGAGCCTGAATGGCAATGCGCTCGCCAACACCCAAGTGTACGACCCGGCGACGGGTATCTTCACGGCGAGCGGCTCCCTGCAGGTGGCACGCATATACCACGTCGCGGCTCTCCTCGACGACGGCACCGTGCTGCTCGCCGGCGGGACTAACAATGCCGCGAATCTGTCCTCGGCAGAGATATTCGATCCCGCGAGCGGCGCGCTTGCAGCCGCCGCCGACATGACAGTTCAGCGCCGCCTGGCCACGATCACGGTGCTACCCAACGGGCAGCCGCTCGTAACCGGCGGCGACAATAACACCGGTGAGCTGGCGACCGCCGAGACCTACCACTAATCGCAGGCAGGCTGCGCGTGCAATAGTCGCGCTCAGTCTCGGGGTACGCGTGCATGGGGCGCTCGGCGGCCAACCGGATGACCCGTGCCGGCACCTCGCTCGCGCTGTGCGGATAAACGGTGACGCACGCATCGCGAGCCACGCGTATCTGAAGAGTCCGACTATCTCGGCACGAGCCTCGAATCTCCGCACCGGAGTCCTGCTACTCAGGGATCCGACAGCGGGGCGAGCGCCTCAATTAATCGCCGTTTTAACTCACTCTATGTTAATGCGAAGTAGTAGGCGCTCATGTACGGCAGACGCCGGACGATTGACGAGGCCCCGCCCATGAGGCGCGCCAGTTTCAGTTCGAGTCCAAGCCGGTCATTTGCCATGAGAGCTCGCGGCCAACATGCTTCGACGATCCAGCGGCGGGTCAATATCCCCGACGCAGGGCTCCGCTCGGGACTCGCTTACGCAGGGCGGAACGACCGAAAGCGCGCGGCAGAGCGCGCACGGGCCTTGACGGCCTCCTCGGCTCGATCGCGCGGTGGCGCGAGCGTTTCGAGCGACCGCAGCAAGGTCGCGCTGCTCGCTGCGATCTCTCCCACCGCCCTGTTGAATGCGAGCTCATTGGCGATTGAGGGCTTGTGATAGCCGCTCACCTTGCGAACATACTGCAGAGCCGCCGCTCGCACCTCTGCCTCAGTGACCGGGGGCTCGAAATTGGAAAGCATTTTGATATTGCGGCACATGAAGCCCGGAACTCCGTATTGAGTGACCCGCCATTTCTTTCGCCGTTTTGCGGCCAGTGTGGACCATGACCGTTTGGCCGCGCTGCCCTTGTCGCACTCCTAGCCGCGCTTTATTAGTATGGGCCGACGAATGTCGACACGGTATTGGCATCGCGGCCTTGACACGTAAAACCACCGCCGAAGGAAGGCCCCCGCGAATATCTTACTCAGCAGACGCGTTTGGGGTTATGCGAAGTACGCTGCAGCGCCTTCGGAAGGGGCCTTGGGCCCGTCTGAGAACCGAGCGGGTGTGCGCGACGGGGCGAGTGCTGACTGGGCGTCCGCGGTGGCGAGTCGTAGCTCTTACGCCGCGACCCCGGTCGCTAGTCAAGGGCTCAACGCGACGGCAGGCGCGAGGCGGTCGTAACAATCTCTTCCAGCGGGGGTTGCGTCTCCCCCGGTTGAGCCAGAAACTCAACCGACACCATCGCGTGACGCTCGCCGGGTGAAGGAGTAATCCACGGCACCGCCGCCGCCAACGCCAACAAGACGACCGCCCCCAAAATTATGCCGGTCGCGGCAGTCCGCCTGTTCATGAGCGCCTCCTTCGTGTCAGGCCTACTCTGAACTTGCTTCACGCGCGACGATGCGACAGCCAACACGCTTTGCAGCCGTCGGATGCCGACGTGTTCGCGGTTTCTGCTGACACGAAATGTACGTCAACTCGGATCCAAGAGTGATCTGACTCGCTAAGGATTATCCGAAGTAGTTGCGGTGCAGCATCGGGACATGTCAGTGTTTGCCTCGCGCTATGCATCCACGTTCGGTCGAAAAGAGGACTACTCCAGCCCACCCATCCAATGAGGCAGCGCGGCGGACTGCCCTCCTGCTGCGCCGGACCGACGGCGACGTTACAACGCGCTGCTGTTAGAGTGATGTGTCTTACGAGGGCAATTGCGCTCTCCCTTCTTCGCGGAGACGATCCATGCAACGTGCTGCGTTTCTGACCGTGGCTCTGCTGATTGCGGGGCTTACGATCCCTGCCGTCAACGCTGCCAGCCACACGGGCGTCCCGAGCTACGTCACAGGCGCCGTCGCAGATTCGACGCGACCGGTGGCCGATTCCGAGCACGATGGCAGCCGCAAGCCGGCCCAAACCCTCGCCTTCGCTGGCGTCAAGCCCGGCGATTGGGTTCTGGAGCTTGCCCCCGGCAAGGGTTACTTCACCCGACTGCTGAGCGCGGTGGTCGGACCACAGGGCCAGGTGACCAACTACATCATCTCGCAGCCGCCGAAGCCCGACGCACCTCCGTCCCCGATCCAAGCGCTCGCCGCCGAGCCGCACTACAGCAACGTAAAGATCCACTTGCAGCGGCTCGTGGAGGTGAAACCCACCAACAGCTTCGACCTTGTGTGGACGACGCAGAACTACCACGACTTCCACAACATCGAGGGCCTTGACGTGGCCGCCCTCAACCACGCTATCTTCGCGGCACTCAAACTCGGCGGAATTTACTTCGTGCTGGATCATGCAGCCGAAGCCGGCTCCGGGCTGCGCGACACCAAGACCCTGCACCGGATCGACGAAGACACGGTGAAACAGGAGATGAAAGCGGCAGGTTTCGAGCTGGTCGGCGAGAGCGGCATGCTGCGCAACAAGGACGATCCGCGTACCGGAAAAGTCTTCGAGGGGCCCATCCAGGGGCACACCGATCAGTTCATCCTGAAGTTCAGGAAGCCGAGGAATTAGAAAAATCACGGACCAGCCCGGAGACTAAGCGAACGACGATTGTCGATTCGCCATGTCACTCCAAACGATGTGATTTTGATCGCCGGCTGCGGACGGATTCGCCTGCCCGGTCTTGACCCGGAGCTGCCGGTCGTGGACACCCGGTTCGAGGCAGTCTGATCGCGCCTCCTGCGTTGCTTGGTGCTCGCCCTCTCCCCCAGATCATGGCCCGTCGAGCATTGAGACGTCGTGTCGCCGAATCGATGACAGGTTCAGGGCTTTGCCTTGGCTGTCAGAGCATCTTGCTCGTTGTCGGTGACGGCTCGAAATGGAGAGTGGGTGTGCGGTTTAGAAGGCGCGGCCGAAGCCGCCGGCTTCACGCCGGGCGAATCCCAACTGACCTCCTAAGGAATATCCGAGGTGTGCGATGCAGCAGAGGCGGCGCGACCGATGAACTTGCGCGTGCGTCGCCGGAAACGAACGTCGGCTATTGCCCCCGAGTTGCGCGTCGCGAGTGTCGGCGTTGCGGTGCTCGATTCAGAGCGACGTCCTGATTCCTGATAGCGCGCTGGAGATGCCTCGCTGAAGCAGCGACCAGTCAAATCCGACGACGAGAGCTTTGTAACCCCGCGCGATCATTGCGTGGGCCGCGGCGAGATCAATCGGGCCGTGCTCCATGTCGATTAGGATCCAATCGAGCCCGGACCGCGCCATCAGTTGAACGATCTGTACCGAAGGAATGGGGTGCGACTCAGCCGCGATCGGCCGGCCGGCGGGAACCGCAGGCTCGCCGGAAGCCGGATCGGACGGCGATCAGTGACCGCCGCGCTCGAGAGGCCGGTTTCACCGTGCGAGCTGGCCGGTTGCCACTCGCACGGTATGAACCGTCGGGAGCCTTAGACCCGTCGGCGCGTAATCGCGTGATAGATAACCAAGAACACGATTGCGCCGACCGCTGCGACCAGGATGCTATAGAGGTTGAGGCCCGTGACTCCGGCCATGCCGAACGTGTTGAACAGCCAGCCCCCGACGACCGCCCCGACCACGCCGAGTAGGATATCGATGAGCATGCCATCTCCCGACTTATTCACGACCTTGCTCGCAATGAAGCCCGCAACGAGACCGAGCACGATCCAGGCGATAATGGACATAAAAGTACTCCCACAATTGTGTTGACGCCGCAGCAGCGATTCTTTATCGAGTATGGGAGTTGCTCCGGCAGAGGCGAGCGGCGTGCCGCCCAAGCCACCGTCGGCGCCCTCCTACACGGCGAAACCGGCTCTTTAGCTCAGTTCACAGGCGTTCCGGACTCGCGAGAGGGTCATATCGGGCGTCGTGATATTGAATTTCGTAACGTTGCGGCGAATTTGCTGACGCGCATTCGCCCTTTTTCGTCCGGGAGTCGGCCAGGTCGACCACGACGCATTCATCACCGATCGTTTCGCACGCGCGTGGCCCCTCGACGCCTGGCTAACGAAAGCGAACAGCGCGGCGTCGGGATCGACCCGCCCCGGGACGGAACCTGTGAGGATTTCAGCGGCGAGCATCGAGAAGGTAATTCCGTTCCCGCCATAGCGCGGGTGGCCGGCACCTGCCCGATCGTTGGCAGTCCGGTGTCGCTCTGGCCAAAGGAGCCTGCCCATGTGTACTGGGCCGCGGTATCGATGTGCGGCAGGAGAACTCCTAGTTTGCGCTGCACGACGCGCACCTTGTCCTTCGTCTGCTCGTCGCGGCGCGGGGCATCGGAAAACGGCTCATCCTCACCACCACTTCGTGATTTCACAGGGCGCGTAGCGGCGGGCGCCGGCGGTCAGCGCGCGGCGGAGTAGTCTTGCGCCAAGCTCCCGAGGATTGGCAACCAGGTTGGCCTCGCTCAGGATTGCAGCGTCGCGCCGCAGCCGGAACTCCCTTTGCAGGTCGGACCGGGACAAGTACTGACTCGGCAATGATTCTAGTCGAGGAGGGAAA
>JANXZZ010000061.1 GCA_025355245.1 Pseudomonadota bacterium
CGGACGCTCCCGTCCGTCGACCCGCGCCGGTA
This sequence comes from Pseudomonadota bacterium, assembly GCA_025355245.1. Lineage (GTDB taxonomy): Bacteria > Pseudomonadota > Gammaproteobacteria > Steroidobacterales > Steroidobacteraceae > CAIKZZ01. Next base: position 33 of record JANXZZ010000061.1, read on the forward strand.
GCGGACGCCGACCGCCCGTCGGCCTTCGAACGCGACCGCGAGCGCGCGGCTTTGTGTGCGCACCGTGAGATTGGGCCGGCTCATCGCGGGCCGCAGGTAGGCGTTCGCCGCACTCGCGCGCACACCGCCCTCGACGGTCATGTCCATCCGGCCGAACCCTTCCTGCTGGAAGCCGTTGACGTCCGGTGTCAGCGGGTAGCCCGCCTCGCGAGCGCCCTCGAGCCAGCACGCGTGCAGGGGGTTCGCGAGCGTCCCGTAGCAGGTGCCGAGCGGACCCCGCTCGCCGCGATAGGTATCGCCACCGTCGTGTCGATGCTCGGCGCGCCGGAAGTACGGCAGCACCTGCCGGTAGCCCCAGCCGCGGGCGCCTTCCGACTCCCAGCGCTCGAAATCGAAAGCGTTGCCGCGGATGTAGACGAGGCCGTTGATCGACGAGGAGCCGCCCAGCACCTTGCCGCGCGGCGTGTGCATCTGCCGCCCGCCGAGGCCCGGCTCCGGTTCCGTGTGGTAGAGCCAGTTGTATTCTGGGCGATTCATCGGAATCGCGAGTGCGGAGGGCATCTGAATGAATATCGAGCGGTCGGAGCCACCGTATTCGAGGACGAGCACCGTGCTCTGGCCGTCCTCGGTGAGCCGGTTGGCCAGCACGCAGCCGGCGGAACCCGCCCCGACGATCACGTAGTCAAAAATCTCGGTGCTCGCGCTCATCGCCCGCTCAGTACGGTGAATCAATGTCGCGAAGCGCGACGTAGACGCTCTTCAGCTGCGTGTAGTGCTCAATCGCCGCCCGTCCGTTCTCACGACCGAGCCCCGAGCGCTTGAATCCGCCGAACGGCAGCTCCACCGGCGTCACGTTGTAGTGATTGATCCAGCAGGTACCGGCCTCGAGGCGCGCGATCACGCGATGTCCGCGCGCCAGGTCCGACGTGAAGACTCCGGCTGCCAGCCCGAAATCCGTGTCGTTCGCCCGCGCCACGACCTCATCCTCCGTATCAAAGTCGAGCACGGTCATCACCGGACCGAAGATCTCCTCGCGCACGATCGCCATGTCGTCGTGGCAGCCGTCGAAAACCGTGGGCTCCACGAAGTAGCCGTTGGCGAGGTCCCCGGTCGTCACCCGGTGACCGCCGACGAGGAGACGCGCGCCTTCACTGCGACCGCGGGCGATGTAGCCGAGCACCTTCTCCATGTGCGCCTCGGAGATCAGGGCGCCCACCTGCGTCGCCGGATCGAGCGGATTGCCAACGCGCATCGCGCCCACGCGCACGCGCAGTCGTTCGATAAAGGCTTCCTTGATGCGACGCTGCACGAACACCCGCGTGCCGTTCGAACAGACCTCGCCCGCCGAATAGAAATTGGCTAGCAGCGCGCCCGACACGGCATTCTCGATGGAGGCGTCATCGAACACGATGAGGGGTGACTTGCCGCCGAGCTCGAGCGTGACGTACTTGAGGGTGCTGGCCGCATCGGTCATGACCGCGCGCCCGGTTCCGACCTCGCCGGTCAACGACACCTTGCGGATGTGCGGATGCCGCGTCAGCAGGCGTCCCGTGTCGGCGCGACCCTGCACGATCTGGAACACACCGGGCGGTAGCCCGGCGGCGTCAAAGACCTTGCGCAGCTCAATTGCCGTCAGCGGCGTGAGTTCAGCCGGTTTGAAGATCATCGCATTGCCGCAGGCGAGAGCCGGCGCGGATTTCCAGCAGGCGATCTGCAGCGGGTAGTTCCAGGCGCCGATCCCGGCGACGACGCCGAGCGGCTCGCGCCGCGTGTAGCCGAACGCCGCGGGCCCGAGATCGAGGTGCTCCCCCGCGATACTCGCCGCGAGTCCGCCGAAGTACTCGAGGCAATCGGCGCCGGAGGCGACATCGACGACCCGCGTTTCCTGGATGGGCTTGCCCGTATCGCGCGTCTCGAGCTCCGCGAGTTCATCGTTCCGCGCCCGCAACAGGTCGGCGGCGCGGCGCAGGATGCGCCCGCGTTCGGTACCCGTCATCGCCGCCCACTTTCGCTGCGCGGCACGCGCGGTCGCGACCGCCGCATCAACTTCGGCCGGACCGTCGATGCGGATCTCGGCGATCACCGCGCCGGTGGCCGGATCGATGGACTGGAAGCGATCCGCCGCGGCCGGCCTGCGGCCCTGGGTATTCCCGGCAACCGGTGTCGCCGGGTTGAGACTCAGCGCGCGCTCGCGCAATCGACCCTCGACGAACGAGGTAAGCAGCGCGCGCGCCGACTCGCTGTCGGCCTCGGCCCAGTTCGAGAGCGCGGCGCGGAGCCAAACGCCGTCGATCATCGCCGCGATCATCGCCGCCAGGCTGCGGGCCTCGTCGGCAGGCAGGAGCTGGCGCAACGCGTGCCGGAGATTCGAGAGCATGCGGCGCTGGTACGCGGTCTGGACCCGCATCAGCTGCTCTTCGTGAAGCAGCTGCCCCCAGAACGCGAGCCAGGCATTGCTGCTGCGCTGGTTGAACTCCTGCGGCGCGAGGTTGGCGTCAATGACCGCCTGAATGCGCCCGCGCGGCGTGTGCGCGAGACGCAAGCGGGCGCGCACGCCGTCACCGACGCGCCGGCTGAGCGTCCTGAATGCGGCCTCGAGCAGCCCGTCCTTGTCGCCGAAATAATGGGCCACGAGCCCCGCCGAAACTCCGGCGCGGCTCGCGATCTGGGCTAACGTGCTTCCCACGAAGCCGAGTTCGGCGAGACAATCGATCGCGACGTCGATCAGTTGCTGGCGGCGGTCGTCCTCGAGGTGTTGGCGTGAATCACCCCGCGTCGACGCCGGTTTGGAGCTGCCGCCCTTGCTTGACTGAGTGTTCAGTATCGTGCTCCCTGTCCTTCGGGATCGGCGCCGCGAGGGGGACCGAGCGCGCCTCGCTTGACGCCCCCAACCGCCCTCGATACTGCCCCCTCATGGCTTTTTAATCAATGAGTTAGGGGTCAACCGAGGACTTGACATGCGACCGATTGAACAGCTATTCAGTCGGTCACCGGGAATGATGCCGACCGGCGATCGTCGGGGTCAAGGGAGACGCGTTTGCAACGTGGAATCGGCGCGATGGCCGAGGTGACGGCGGCCTTCCGGGCGCGGCTCGGCGCGGCAGTGTGCGGCGCTCTCCTGCTCGGCCCGCTCGCCCTCCCGACGGCGCTCGGTGCACCGGCGGAGCCCGCCGCGTGCCGCGCGGTGCGCTTGGGCGACATCGGCTGGACCGACGTCACGGCAACGACGGCGCTGTTCGCGCATCTGGTGCGCACGCTCGGTTACGAGCCGCAAATCACCGTCCTCTCGGTGCCGGTCACCTACGCGTCCATGAAGAACCGGGACATCGACGTCTTCCTCGGCAACTGGATGCCGTCGATGGAGGCCGATCGCAAGCCGTTCGTCGACGATCATTCGGTGGACGTGATCGGCGCCAACCTGGTGGGCGCGAAGTACACGCTGGCGGTCCCCGCCTACACCAATGCGGCCGGCCTCCGGGATTTCGCCGACATCGCCAACTACCGGGCGGCGCTCAAGGCCTCGATCTACGGCATCGAACCCGGCAACGACGGCAATCGCCTGATCCTCAAGATCATCGGCGAGAATCAGTTCGGCCTCGGCGACTTCAAGCTGGTCGAGTCGAGCGAGCAAGGCATGCTCGCCGAGGTGGAGCGCGCGTTTCGCGCCAAGGAACCGATCGTGTTCCTGGCGTGGGACCCGCATCCGATGAACATGCGTTTCGACCTCAAGTACCTGACAGGCGGCGACGCGACCTTCGGCCCCAACTTCGGCGGTGCCGCCGTCTACACGAATACGCGCGCCGGCTATTCCGCGGCCTGTCCAAACATGGGGCGGCTGCTCGCGAATGTGCACTTCACACCGCGCGGCGAAAGCGAGCTGATGTCGGCGATTCTCGACGCGCACAAGACGCCCGACGAGGCCGCGGCGCTGTGGCTCGCGGCAAACGCGGCCAGCGTCCGGGCGTGGCTCGAGGGTGTCTCGGCATTTGACGGCCGCCCGGCTCTCGAGGCGCTCGAGCGCACCGTGTCGACGAAATCGGGCGTCGCCTTCGACGACTGGGTCACTGCCCACAAGATCCCGGTCGGCGACTCGGTGACTCGCGTCGTCGACTACCTGAAGGCGCACGGCACGGTGTTCTTCGACGGCGTCGCTGCGGTGGTCCGCGGCAGCACCGCGGCGGTCGATGCGCTCCTCAATCTCCTGCCCGCGCCGCTGCTGATCGCGGTGATCGCGCTCGGCACCTGGGCACTCAGGCGATCCATCCCGCTCGCGATCTTCGTCGCGGGCGCCCTCCTCTTCATCATGAACCAGGGCTACTGGGCGGCGACGCTCGAGACGCTGACGCTGGTCCTCGTCGCCGCGTTCCTGTCGACGGTGATCGGCGTGCCGCTCGGCATCGCGGCGGCGCGCCGCCCCGGTCTGTACGCGGTCATGCGGCCGGTCCTCGACCTCATGCAGACGCTGCCGACGTTCGTCTATCTGACGCCAACGCTCGTGCTGTTCGGTCTCGGCGTCGTGCCCGGCCTGATTTCGACGATCATTTTCGCGCTACCCGCGCCGATTCGCCTCACGCACCTCGGCATCTCGTCGGTGCCGAAGCCGCTCCTCGAAGCGGGCGAGGCGTTCGGCGCAACGCGCCTGCAGCTGCTCATCAAGGTCGAGCTGCCGAGCGCGGCGCCCACCATCATCGCCGGCATCACCCAGTGCATCATGCTCAGCCTGTCGATGGTCGTTATCGCGGCGCTGGTCGGTGCCGGCGGACTCGGCGTGCCGGTGGTGCGCGCGCTCAACACGGTGCAGATCGGGATGGGCTTCGAGGCAGGGCTCGCCATCGTATTGCTGGCGATCATTCTCGACCGGATCACCCGGCCGACAGAAAAGATGGGGGCGTAGTGACTGCGACACTCGAATTTCGGAACGTCGACATCCTGTTCGCGCGCGAGGGCGGACGGCGAGGCGCGGCGCGCATCAAATCGGCGCTGGAGTCGCTCGATGCGGGACGCAACCGCGCCGAGATTGTCGCCGACCGCGGCGTCGTTGTCGGGGTCGCCGACGCGAGCCTGAGCGTCGAACGCGGGCACATCTCCGTGCTGATGGGCCTGTCGGGCTCCGGCAAATCGACGCTGCTGCGCGCGGCCAACGGTCTCAATCGCGTGACCCGCGGGCACGTGCTGATCGAGGATGCGGGCGCCACCGTCGACGTCGCGACCTGCGATGCGGCGACGCTCAGGCGCCTGCGCCGCGGCCGGATCGCGATGATGTTCCAGCAGTTCGGGTTGCTACCGTGGCGCACGGTGCGCGACAACGTCGGCCTTGGGCTCGAGTTGCGCGGCGAGCCCGCAGCCGAGCGGCGTCGGGTCGTCGACGAGAAGCTCGAGCTGGTCGGTCTCTCGCAATGGGCCGATCGCTACGTGAACGAGCTCTCCGGCGGCATGCAGCAGCGCGTCGGCCTCGCGCGTGCCTTCGCTACCGACGCCGACATCCTGCTGATGGACGAGCCGTTCTCGGCGCTCGATCCGCTGATCCGCAGCAAGCTCCAGGACGAGCTCGTGGCGCTGCAGGAACGCGTGAAGAAGACGATTCTCTTCGTGACGCACGACCTCGACGAGGCGCTCAAGCTCGGCGACCAGATCACGGTGCTGGAAGGCGGACGAATCGTGCAGACGGGGTCGCCCGAGGACATCGTGCTGCGGCCCGCCGACGCTTACGTCGCGGAATTCGTCCAGCACATGAATCCGCTGGTGGTATTGAGCGGCCGGATGGTGATGCGGCACCGCCACGAACTCGAGCACATCGACGGCGCGATCTGGCTCGACAGCGCGCGCCAGTACCAGCTGGTACTCGGAACACGCGAGGAACCGATCCGGGTCGTCCACCGCGGCGCCGCGATTGCGCTCTGCGAAGCGACCAGCCCGCGCCTCGCCGGCGTAGCCTGCGCGGACGCCGAGACGCCGCTGCGCCGGCTGATCGAGCTGCAACGCGACACCGGGCACCTGGTGCTGCTGACGATCGAGGGCGGATTCTGCGGAATATGCGGCCCCGACGAGGTTATTGAGGCACTTGCCGGCCGCCATGGCGCGCCGGGGCAAGTCGATGCCGCAAATTGATCAGCCGGGCCTTGGCGCCCTGACCATACTGCGGGCAATCTGGCAGGAGATGGATCCATGATGGAAGAGCAGCAGGGACACTCGGCGCGACGCGCCCGGCCGAGCGGCCGGGAAGCCAAGCGTGTCGCCCGCGCGGCCCGCGCGGCGGCCTCCGTTCCCTACATCACGCGGTCGATTCCGTTCTTCGAGGTCCTCACCGAAGAAGGGCTGCAGATCATCGAGCGCAACGCCGATACGATCCTCCAGGAAGTCGGCATCGAGTTCCGCGAGGACCCGGAATCGCTCGCAATCTGGAAGGAGGCCGGCGCCGACGTCGACGGCGAACGCGTGCGCTTCCCGCGCGGCATGTGCCGCTCGCTGATCCAGAAGACCGCGCCGCGCGAATTCACGCAGCATGCGCGCAATCCCGCCCGCAGCGTCGTGATCGGTGGCAAGAACACCGTTTTCGCGCCCGCCTACGGCTCGCCGTTCATCCGCAATCTCGACGAGGGTCGTCGCTACGCACGCATCGAGGACTTCCGCAACTTCGTCAAGCTCGCCTACATGTCGAACTCGCTGCACCATTCGGGTGGCACGATCTGCGAACCCGTCGACCTGCCGGTAAACAAGCGGCACTTCGACATGGTGTACAGCCACATCAAGTACAGCGACAAGGCCTTCATGGGCTCGGTCACGCAGCCCGAACGCGCGGCCGACAGCGTCGAGTTGGCCAAGATAGCCTTTGGATCTGACTTCACCGACCCGCTGACCGGCCGACCCAAGACGGTCCTCATCAACCTGATCAACGCCAACTCGCCGATGACCTTCGACGCGACGATGCTCGGCGCGCTCAAGGTCTACGCGCGCGCCAACCAGGCGACCATCGTGACTCCGTTCATTCTCGCGGGTGCGATGTCGCCGGTCACCGTCGCGGGCACCGCGGCGCAGACGCTCGCCGAGGCGCTCGCGGGCATGGCGCTGACCCAACTCCTGAATCCCGGCGCACCAGTCGTGCTCGGCAGTTTCGCATCGTCGATCTCGATGCAGTCCGGCGCACCGACTTTCGGCACGCCGGAGCCCGCGCTCGTGCTGTATACGATGGCCGCGCTCGCCCGCAGGCTGGGTGTCCCGTTCCGTTCCGGCGGCAGCCTCTGCGCCTCGAAGATTCCGGACGCGCAGGCGGCGTTCGAGTCCGCGCAGACGCTGCTGCCGACGTCCCTCGCGGGCGTCAACTTCGTGCTGCACGTTGCTGGCTGGCTCGAGGGTGGTCTCGCGATGGGCTACGAGAAGTTCGTCATGGATGCCGACCAGGCGGGAATGATGCACACGTTGCTCGCGGGCGTCGATCTATCCGAGAACGGCCAGGCGATGGACGCGATCCGGGAGGTCGGGCCGGGCAAGCATTTCCTCGGCTGCGCACACACGCAGGCCAATTTCGAGAACGCGTTCTATCGCTCTCCGCTAGCCGACAACAACAGTGTCGAGCAGTGGGAGGCGGACGGAGCGCAGGACATGGCGCAACGTGCAAATTCGTATTGGAAGAAGCAGCTCGCCGAGTACGAGCTTCCGCCGCTCGACGTGGCGGTCGATGAGGCGCTCAACGACTACATCAACCGGCGCAAGTCTTCCTTCGCCGATTCGAACGTCTAGCGGCCGGGCGCCGCCGCGCGCCAGATGACCGGAAAGAGCGGGTGCTCGAGCGGCGCACCCGCTGGCAGCTCGGCACGCAGGCCCGGAAACTCCGGTGAGGTCACCCAGTTTCGCGGGGCGTGGCGGACGTCGTCGCCGATCGTGCGCACCGAAAAAACACGCCGCCGCCGCCCCGGCTCGACGCCTCCCGATGCGTGCAGGGCAAGCATGTGGAAAGCGACTACATCGCCCGGCTCAATCTCCCAGCCGATGATCGGGAATTCGCCGCGTCGCCCATCGATGTCGGGGAGCTCGGCGAGACTCCCCTCGGGGAACCACTTCGCCTCGTCGCTCAGGAAGGTCCGCGGCATCAGCCACGGGCCGCGATGCGAGCCCGCAACAAACTCGAGCGTCGCAGCGCGGCTGACCGCATCGACCGGGATCCAGAAGCTGCAGGTCTGCTGGCCGTCGATGTTGTAGTACGGCTGGTCCTGGTGCCACGGCGTCTTCTGCCGGGTACCCGGCTCCTTGGTCAGCATGTGATCGTGATAGAGGCGCACGGTCTGGCTGCCGGTGAGGCGGCCCGCGGCGGCGCCGAGCTTCGAGTCGAAGATGAAGCGACGGTAGCGCTCATTCTCCGACCAGCTGCAGAAGTCCTCGATGAAGAAACCGGGATCCGCGCTGCTGCTCGCAACCTTCGCCCGCGGACTCGGGTGCCTCAGGTTCTCGTCGATACCCGCAGTCAGCAGTTCGAGTTCGGCCGCCGACAGGAGGCCGCGCAGGCGGATCGCGCCGTCGCGCCAGAATGCCTCGACGTCCTCGCTCTGGACCGGAGCTGCTGCGTTGTCTGCCTGCACGGCGATGCCTTGCTTGCCTAGGCCGCGAACTGCGGGGCGTCGCGGCCGGACAGCGAGCGCCCGGCGGCCCACAGCCACGCGATCATGACGAGGCTAATGAGTCCAATCACCTCGCGCGCGAACGGCACCCCGACACCGACGATCGCCGCGGCGATCACGCCGAACGCCGCGACGCGCAGCGTCTCCGCCCAGAGATAGCCGCGCCGGCCCTCGATCAGGCCACCGATCACGCACAGGCACAGCACCAGCCACGCGAGATAGGCGACCGTCGGCGCCGTCGCCCACCCGGGTACGACGGCGAGAAAGTGCGTGCCGAGCCCGAGCACCAGCACCGACTGCACCACGCAGTAGACCGCGAGCGCGGTGGGCAGCGGCCGGTCGAACTTGGCAACGGCGCTCAGCTGGAACGGCGCCTTCGGATAGCGCTCGCTGACATCGAGCGGCCGCCAGCCCGGATGCTTGATCCACACCCTGAGCTTGTCGCCCCACGCCCGCGCGTGCCAGCTGTCGCGCGCGATGCCGGCGTAGCTGTGCAGGTTCGCCCACAGCGGATTCCACGAATGCAGCGGGTCGCGGGTCCCGTAGACGACGGGCTCTTCCCTGAGCTCGGGCTGAAACGTGCCGAACAGCCGGTCCCAGACGATCAGCAGTCCGCCGTAGTTACGATCGACGTAGCGGTCGTTGACCGCGTGGTGCACGCGGTGATTGGAGGGGGAGGCAAACAGCCGGTCGAACACGCCGAGCGAGCCTATGTGCTCGGTATGGATCCAGAACTGGTAGAGGAGATCGATGAGGCCGACGCCGAGCAACAGGGCGGGCGGAAAGCCCAGCACCGCCATCGGGACGTAGAACACCCAGGAGAACAGGTACGACGTCCCGGTCTGCCGCAGCGCCGTCGATAGGTTGAACTCCTCGCTCTGGTGGTGCACGACGTGCGCCGCCCACAGAACGTTCACCTCGTGTCCAAAACGGTGGTACCAGTAGTAGAGGAAGTCGTAGAGAAGAAGGCCGACGATCCACGCCCAGACGGAGGTGGAGTCGAGGGTGACGACGCGGGCCTTTTCGTAGATGAGTACGTAGAGTCCGAAGCTGATGATCCGGCCGAACACGCCGATGTAGGTCGACATCTGGCCGAGCGCGATGCTGTTGAGCGCATCGGCGACGCGGTACTGCGACCGGCGCCGGCGCCAGCCGACCACGATCTCGATCGCGATGAGCAAGAAGAACGCCGGCGTCGCCCAGAGGATGACTTTCTCGTACATCCCGGCGTCCCGTCAGCTCACGAGGGCCGCGGTGTCGTGGACCGACGTCCGCGGCGCTCGGTGCGCGCCTCGGCGGCAGCCGCGACCTCGCGCGCCGGCGGCAGCGCTACGACCTTGCTCAGGTTCGGGTACTGCGCGGTCTTGTGGGGAATCGCCATCGCTTCGACGAACAGCAACTGGAAGCGTGGTTCGATCGCCGTCTCGATCTTCTCCACGCGGCTGACCAGCTGCTCGATCGTCGCGCGCGAGCGCGAGTCCAGCAGCGCGATCCGCGCGCCCGTGCCGGCGGCATTGCCCGCCGAGGCGACCTTGCTGAGGTCGCAGTCCGGAATCAAGCCGAGCACAGTCGCGTACATCACGTCGATGTGGCTGCCGAACGCGCCCGCGAGCCGGATCCGGTCTACGTGGTCGACGCCGAGGCGCTCCATCAAAAGGCGGATGCCGGCGTAGAGCGCGGCTTTCGCAAGCTGGATCGCGCGCACGTCGTTCTGCGTGATCATCAGCGTCTGCGCACCGGTGTGCAGCAGGTAGGCGAAGGTGCGGCCATTCGGCACGACCCGCGGGTTGCGCGCCGCGAGCGCGCCGTCGATGACGCCGTCCTGCGTGATCACGCCGGCGAGGAAGAGCTCGGCCAGCACCTCAATGATGCCGGAGCCGCACACTCCGGTGACGCCGCTGCCCACCGTCGCCGCCGCAAACTCGGGATCGTCGGACCAGAGGTCGGAACCGATCACCTTGAAACGCGGCTCGAGGGTCGCGCGGTCGATGCGCACGCGCTCGATCGCGCCCGGCGCCGCGCGCTGGCCGCAGCTGATCTGCGCGCCCTCGAACGCGGGCCCGGTCGGGCTCGAGCAGGCAACGATCCGCTCGCGGCTGCCGAGGACGATCTCCGCATTCGTGCCGACGTCGACGATCAGCGTCATCTCGTCCTGGAGATCCGGCCGCTCCGCGAGCATGACGCCGGCCGAGTCCGCGCCGACGTGCCCGGCGATGCACGGCAGGATGTAGATACGCGCATTCGGGTGCAGCGCGACGCCGATCTCGGCGGCGGTCACAGTGATCGACTGGTCAATCGCAAGCGCAAACGGCGCACCGCCGAGCTCGACGGGATCGATGCCGAGGACGAGGTGATGCATGATCGGATTGCCGACCAGCGTCGCTTCGAGGATCAGCTCGCGCTCGATGCCGGCCGCAACGGCGACCTCGCCCGCGAGATCGCTGAGGGCTTGGCGCACCGCGGCCGTCATCTGCGCCGCACCGCCCGGGTTCATCATCGAGTACGAGACGCGACTCATGAGGTCTTCGCCGAAGCGGATCTGCGGGTTCATGAGTCCGGCGGAGGCGACGACCTCGCCGCTCGTGAGATTGCACAGGTGCGCCGCGATAGTGGTCGACCCGACGTCGACGGCGAGGCCGTACACCGCCTCGTGGAAGCCCGGCCAGACGGCGATGATGCGCGCCCGGTCATGGACCGCGACGGTGACCTTCCAGGCGCCCGCGCGCAGCACCGGCTGCAGCGTCGTGAGCACCGACAAGTCGGCAACCAGTCCCTTGAGCTGCCACTCGCGCTCGAGTGCGTCCTGCAGGCGCCTCAGGTCGCCGGACGGGTCGTGCATGTCGGGTTCGGCAACCTCGACGTAGTGCAGCGTGACGATCGGGTAAAGCTCGATGTCGCGCACCTCGGCGGCCTTGCGCACGACCTGGCGGTGCACCTGACTGCTCGAGGGCACGTCGACGACGACGTCGGCCTCGACCTGCGCCTGGCACGACAGTCGCCGGCCGGCGCCGAGAACCTGGCGTCCCGCCGCGGCGAATGACTGGTGCTTACCGAAACGCTCCTCGGACGCGCCGACCGCGGAGACGCTCGCAGCACTCGAGCGAACGCCGTGCTTGGCGAACTCGCCTTCCGCGATCAGCACCTGGCAGCGGCCACAAATGGCGCGGCCCCCGCACACCGAGTCGATGTCGACGCCGAGCGCGCGCGCGGCCGTCAGCAGCGGCGTGCCGATCGCGAAACGACCGCGCTTGCCCGAGGGCGTGAAGACAACGAGCGGATCGAGCGCAGTCGCCATCCGGATATCAGGCCGGACCGGAGCCGCGGCGGCGCGCGCCAACCTCGCGGCGTCCGCGAACCTCGCCGGGGGCGCCGGTCGGCGGCGGCGCGGCTTCGCGGAACCTGCGGATCCATTGCGCGCAGTTGGGATCGTTGCCCATCATCACGTCGGCGCCCATACATGCCCGAACGATGTCCCCGTGCAGGGGATTCGTGATGGCGGACGTGAGGCCGGAGGCGATCGCCATGGTCAGGAAGGCGCTGTTGATGCCATCGCGGGCGGGCAGGCCGAAGCTGACGTTGGACGCCCCGCAGGTCGAGTTGACTTTGAGCTCGTCTTTGAGGCGGCGCACCAGTCGCATGACCTGGACACCCGCCAGGTTGATGGCGCCGATCGGCATCACGAGCGGATCGACAACGACGTCCGACACCGGAATGCCGTGATCCATCGCGCGGTGGACGATGCGCTTGGCAACCTCGAAACGCACGTCGGGATCCTCGGAGATTCCCGTCTCGTCGTTCGAGATCGCGACCACCGCGGCGCCGTACTTCTTGATGAGTGGCAGCACCTGCTCAAGGCGCTCTTCCTCGCCGGTTACGGAGTTGACGAGCGCCTTGCCCTTGTACACCTTGAGCCCGGCCTCGAGCGCCGCGACGATCGATGAGTCGATGGAGAGCGGCACATCGGTGATCGACTGCACCAGCTGGATGGCCTTCGCCAGGATCGCCGGTTCGTCCGCCAGTGGGATGCCGGCGTTGACGTCGAGCATGTGCGCGCCCGCTTCGATCTGGGCGCGCGCGTCAGCTTCGACGCGGCTGAAATCGCCAGCCGCCATCTCCGCTGCCAGGATTTTTCGGCCCGTCGGATTGATCCGCTCGCCGATGATGACGAAGGGACGGTTGAAGCCGATGACGACTTCGCGCGTGGCGGAACTGATAACGGTATCGGTCATGATGCTTTCCTGTCGACAGAAG
>JANXZZ010000086.1 GCA_025355245.1 Pseudomonadota bacterium
CGTTCCCCTCGAACTTGTCGTCGAATACCTCCAAGCGCTCGCGAAAACGGGCTTGTTACACTAGCGACGGCGGACAGGGCGCCAGCGCCAGTCGACCTAGATCGCGTTCCTGACGAGCGTGGCCTGATCCTGGACGTCGCGACCTCCAACCTGCAAGCGCACGCGCCGTGCCTCGCTCACACAGGCCCGACGAAGTCGCCGCGCCGTAGCCTTTCCGTCGGCTCTGCCCGCTGGGCGGTTGCCAACCCTACGCTTCCGCGACCATCACCGGGTCTACCCCGGGGTACCGGGAAATGGACGTGCGCGGCAGCGAAGGAGATGCGGCCGGCAGGACTGCCGCGGTGTTCGTCAGCTACGCATCGGCCGACACCGCACTCGTGCAGGCCGTGGTCGCTGCGCTCGACGGCAGCGGCATGAGCTGCTGGATTGCGCCTCGCGACGTCGTTCCGGGTGAGTTCTACTGCCTAACGGATCGCCACGACCGTGAGCAGGCCGACCTTCGATGTATATGCGCTTTTCCTGCAGGCTCGCGCGCTGGTCGCGCATCACGCAACCGCGGATGTCGAGACTGCTGCGGAGCACTTGCGACGAGCGCTTGAGATTGACCCGAAGTATGCGCCGGCGTGGGCGCTGTATGCGAAGACGCGAACCATGCTGCTGGACGCTGATGCAATTCCCTGCCGAAGAGCGCACGACGAAGCCTTCGATGCTGCGAGCCGCGCGATCGCGGCGGATCCGGCGCTGGGCGCGGCGCGCATGGCGATGGCCCGTTATCACATGTATTTCGACTGGGACTGGAGCGCGATGGCGGATGAAATTGCGGCGGCCCGACGTCTCGATCCGCGCGACGCCGACACCCTGCGATATGCAGGCTCACTGGCGCTGACTCTGTGGCGCGCCGAAGAGTCCATTTCACTGTTCGAGCGCGCCGCCCACCAGGACCCGCTGGATGGGGCGAACTACCTCCTGCTAGACAAGGCCGAGTTCGCAATCGGTCGTATCGCCGCCGCCCGCCAGGCGTTTCAGCGCTCCGTGACATTGCATCCGTACCTCGGCGGTCAAATCACGCTGGCCGAGGTGCTGCGGCTGAGCGGCGAGGCCGACACGGCGCTGGCGACCCTCGAGTCGAGCTACGGAAGTGCGGACGCATACTCGATCGCCGTCATCCACACAGCTCGCGGCGAGACCGATCAAGCCTTTAGGTGGCGCAACTGCGCCTACGAACAGCACGATCAGTCGCTTAGTTTCCTGAAATTGGACCCCACACTGAATGCCATCAGAGGCGATCCGCGCTTCTCGCCACTCTTGCGCAAAATGAAGCTGCCCGAGTGGTGCTGGCGAGACGACTGGTTAGTGATCCGCCCTGGGCCGTCGGCTCCTGACGGGCAGCTCCGGCGCACGCGTGGTTCTCGCGACAAACGGACAGAGAGGTCTCGGGCCCATGCGAAAATTGACGTCGTTCCTGTTCATGTCACTGGACGGTGTCGTCGAGGCGCCAAACAGATACGTGCGCGACGATCTTTACCGGGACCTGCCTTCGCTGATCGGCGAGATAATTGCCGAACAGGATGCCGTGTTGCTGGGGCGCAAAACGTATGAAGAGTGGTCGGAATATTGGCCCCAATCAAAAATCGAGCCGTTTGCGACTTTCATCAACAACTCGCCGAAATTTATCGTCTCGCGCACCCTCACAGTGTTCGGCTGGCGTGGGTCAACCGTACTGTCCGGAGATCTTCGCGAGGATATCACCGCCCTGAAGAGCCAGCCTGGAAGGGCGCTCGGGGTCCACGGAAGCATCAGCCTCGTACAGTCGTTGCTGCTGGCAGGTCTACTTGATGAGTTGAGGTTCATCCTGGTGCCAGCGGTGGCGGGTCAGGGGCGCCATCTTCTTTCGCACGACGGCAATCCGGTCCAGCTGGCCCTGCTGTCGGCTCGAACCACTCCGGGTGGGGTGCAGTTTCTGGCGTACCGCTCTCGTGAGTAATCGCTCGAATGCCGCGAATCACCCGAGTCCGTCTGCGTTTGCCCGAGCCAACGGCGAGCTGAAAACGAGCCGCCACTTGGCGTGAGCCCGTCGTGGGAAGCGGCGTGAATGGCCAGCGCTGGCGGCCGAAATGGAGCGGGCGATGGGAATCGAACCCACGTTAGTAGCTTGGGAAGCTACAGTTCTACCATTGAACTACGCCCGCGCGAGCGGGGGATTCTATATCTTCCTGCGGAAGGCGCCGCAACTTTACACGCGATCGCGAAACGCCCGTTGAGCGGGCGTTCGGCGTCGCGGCTTCGGAGGCGTCACGTCGACTCGAGCCCTAGGGAGCGACCCGACTCGCCTCCACCGCCTGGTTCTGAATCTTCCCTTCGACCGATGCAATCGCGTCAATGTCGGCGTCGCTCCAAGCCATTTTGAGCGAGCCGATCGATGTGCCGGCGCGGGTGAGCGTGACGTCTGCGGAGACTGCGCCGGTCGACGTATTCCACTTCACCTTGCCGGACACCGCGACGTCGCTTGTGTAGCGGACGCTGTCGAGCACGAACAAGTAGCCCGTCGCCGTCCCGCTGTAAGTGAACTGCCCGCCGCGCAGACCGCTGCCGGTCGTTCCGAGCGATGCCCAATATCGCGCCAGAACGTCGCCCACTGCCTCGAGCGCGGAGGCGGCGATGCGCCGCTGAGCGGCGTTCGCAGCGTTGCCCGTGAGGGCCGTGACCGGCGCGAGGTCCGAGGAATTTCGCGCGAACAGCGGCACCGTCCGGATCGGCCGTACCCCCGCGGTGCAGCTCGTGTCACCCGTCGCGAGGTTCTTCACGAACCGGTCGACGATCGACAAGGTGCAGCCGATGTAGTCGCTGTCGGCGACCACGTGAGTCAAGTTCGGGACTATCACGTGGGTCGCGTTCGGAAACTGCGCCGCGGTCTCGTCGGCATCCTCGACGGAGGTGATTGAGTCGATGTCGCCCGAGAGCACGAGCGTGGGAACCGCCGGGAAGTGCGCGCTCGGCGGCAGTGGCTGGCCCTGGACCTGTGTTGCGGGTGGCGCGCGCCACGGCAGGCACGAGTCCAGCGGCGTGATGTAAACCTGCGATTGCAGGCCCTCGTCCACCGTGAACGGCGCAAACAGCGTGGGACGATCCTGCCGGGCATCGGCCAGGGACTCCTGGTACTGCTGCTTGCGCACCGGATTCGACGCGGTCAGGTCGTACATGAGCGGGTAGTCGGAGCAAATAACCGCCGTGTAGAGCCCGTAGCTGAAATCCGGCGCCGCATAGACCGAAGCGGTGCTCTGTTCGGCCACGAGCCTCAGGATCGGCAGCGAATCGCCCGAGCTGAGCCAGGCGCGTGCCGCGGCATCGAGATCCCGGTAGATGGAGGCACCGAATCCGGCGGAATCGATGAGCCGGATCAGCGCGCCGGTGTCGAGCGTGACCTGCGCCGGGGCGCCGTTGGCATCGGGTGCCGTCCCGCTGATCGGCGTTTGCCTGATCACCGCGATCAGCTGCTGCATCCGCGCCGACGCCAAGCCGCCGAGCTGGGCGCAGCTCGGCGACCGTGAACAGGTGAGGTCAACGCTCGACCATGCCTTCGCCCAATCCGTCGCGAACCAGGGATCCGGCGCGCGCACCGGGTAGGCGCTGTCGAGAATGATGCTGCGCAGACGCGCGGGGTATAGCCCAGCGATCACCTGGCCGACGTAGGTGCCGTAGCTGTCACCGTAGAAATCGACCTGGTCGATCGTCAGCGCATCGAGCACGGCCTCGATGTCTTCGACGGCGAAAGCCGTACCGTAGAACCAGGCCGAGCGATCCAGCTGCTTCGAACAGTCGGCGACGGCGCTCAGCGCGATCGAGCCGCTCTGCAGCTCCGGGCAGTCGATCGGGCTCGAAAGCCCTGTGCCGCGCTTGTCGACGATGAGCACGTCGCGTCGGTTGCGCAGCGAATCAAACAGGCTCAGGTAGAAGTCACGGGAACCGGTCGAGGAATACCCCGGTCCTCCTTCCTGGGGAAGGATCGTTCCGAGCGGCGGCCGGGTCGTGTCGCTGTGCGGGTAGAACTCGAATCCGACGGTCAGCGAACCCGCGACGACCCCCGACGGATCGAGCGGACGGCTGATCGCGCCGCAATATCCGGTGTAGTCCGTGTTGCACAGCGTCAGCGTCAGGTGGCCGACCGTGATCGTTGCGGGCGGCGCGGCGCCGGCGGCGGGCCCGAGGAGAAAGAACGCCGCGCTCAGCACGCTGGCGAGGTAAGGCCGGGCACGACTGCTCATTTTGTATCCCCCTCCGAAGGCTTGTTTTCGTTCGAGCCTAGCACTCGTGGCGCGGATTCGCGCGGGCCGGCGCGCTCGCGGCGAACGAATTGCGTGCGTATAGTTTCGGTTCCTACGGCCGCCGCCGATCAAGCAGCCCCCATGACGACCGAACTGCTGTTCTGGGACGATGCCTACCTGCAAAGCGCGACCGCGCGGGTCGTCAGCGTCGATGGGCGCGGCGTCGAGCTCGACCGGACGCTCTTCTATCCAATGGGCGGGGGTCAGCTCGGGGATACGGGGAGCCTCATTCGACATAACGGGGAGTCCGTCGAGGTCATCGATACACGCAAGGGCGATGGCTTCGACAGCGTCATCCACGTGCCTGCGGCGGGTAGCGCAGCCCTCGCCGTCGGCGAATCCCTGACTCTCAAACTCAACTGGACGCGCCGTTACGCCCTCATGCGGCTGCACACCGCGCTGCACGTGATGTCGTGCGTAGTAATCGCGCCGGTCACCGGCGGTAACATCGCCCCAGACAAGGCGCGGCTCGATTTTGACATTGAAATGGAGCGGCTCAACGCCGCCGACATCGAGCGCGGCACGAATGAGCTGATCGCGCGTGCCGTCGAGACCGAGACCGTGTGGATAACGGACGCAGAACTCGATGCGAGACCCGAGCTCGTGAAGACGATGAGCGTGCAGCCGCCGCGCGGCGCGGGAAGGGTACGCTTGCTCAGCATCCCGGGAATCGACCTGCAGCCCTGCGGTGGAACCCACGTGCGGAACATCGGCGAAATCGGGCCGATTCGCGTGCTGCGGGTCAAGAGCGAGGGAAAGAAGAATCGCCGCGTCGAGATCGCGCTCGCAGGCTAGCCCGGATTCGCCGCCTTCGGCGCGCTACTCGACCAGCGGCCGCGCGTCGAAGAGCGTGCTGAATGCTAGCGCTCCGACGATGCCAACGGCTGCCGTCAGGATGAACGGCGCCGCGTAGGTGCCGGTCACGTCCTTGAGCCAACCGGTCAGCGCCACGCCGACGATTCCCGGGAGCGTCGCGATCCCGTTCACGACGCCGGACAGGACGCCTTCGTAGCGCGGCGCGACGTCGAGCATGCTGGCGGACGATCCGCACCAACAGCATCCGAGCGCGCCGGCACCCACGCACAGCAGCAGCGTCGCGGTCTGCGGCGAAGCCACCCCCTGCAGCGCGAGCAGGCAGGCGGCCGGCACGAGCAGTCCCGTGCACTGCATGATCTTGCGGACGAGCGAAATGCCGACCCCACGTTCGATCAAGTGATCGGAGACGTAGGCGGCAACGTTCGTCACCAGCAGCATCGCCAGCCACGGTGCGGCGGACAGGAACCCTGCGTTCGCGATGCCGACGTGGTGCACGTCGTAGAAGTAGCTCGGCAGCCACAGCAGGAGAACGTAGAGGTTCCAGGTCGTTGCAAAGTGACCGATTGTGATTCCGAGTACCGGCAGGCGCAGCAACAGCCGGCGCCAGGGCACCGCCGCGGAGGTGTGCGCGGCGCTGCGCACCGCGGGCAGCAACACTCGTTCCCGTGCAGCCACGCGCGGGTCCCTGGCCGGGTCGTTCTCCACCTGCCAGAACCAGAGTCCCGCCCAGGCGAGTCCGACGACGCCGAAGGCGTAGAACGACATCTGCCAACCGTAGTGCGCGATAATCCAGCCTGTCGCCCCGAGGCCCACGACGGTGCCGAGCGGCACGCCACTCAGCAGCCTAGCGACGGCGCGCGCTCGTTCATTCGCAGGCACCCAGCGTCCGAAGAGTTCGTAGGTCGCCGGGAACATCGCCGACTCGCCAACGCCCATCCCTACGCGTGCCATCACCAGCACCGCGATCGGCAAGGTCGCGGCGACGGGCGTCAGCAACGTGAACAGTGACCACAAGAGGCCGGAGAGCCCCAGGATCAGCACGCCACCGAAGCGCGTGGCCAGCCACCCGGCGATGGGCATGAAGAGCATGTAGCCGACGAAGAACGAGGAGAGCACGAGGCCCTTCTCGCTCGCCGACCAGCCGAAGTCATGGCCCATCGCAACGGCCGCAACGCCGATGTTGACGCGATCGGTGTAGCCGATGAGACAGGAAAGGGCGGCGAGCACGACCACCACGCGGCGACGCGGCCAGGCAGATGGAAGGATCGCCAGCGTCAAGCAGTTCTCACGACGCGGCCTCGGTCGGACGGTCCCGGCGCGCCGCTAGCCGAATGGCCCGGATCACTTGCGTTTCGCTCCCCGACTTTGCCGCAGGGTGCCCGGTCCGCAGGTAGCGCGCAACCTCGCAGGATTCGCACGGCCGTGGGATCATCCGGGCGTCGAGAAGTCGGCGCGAGCGGACTGCATTTGCTCCGCAGGCCGCGCACCAACCGCCGAAGCCACCACCCGGACAGCGAGGCTACGTGAGCTCCAGAAAGCCGACTTCCTCGACAGCCCAGTCGCCAAGCCCACCGCCGAGCGCGTTCACGCGCGTTCGACGGCTGCCCAAACGCGGCGCCTACGATGCCGCGGCGATCCACGCCATCCTGGATGCGGCAACGCACTGCCACGTCGCGCACGTGATCGGTGGCCGACCGGTGGCGATTCCGACCCTGCACTGGCGGCACGGCCGGCGCCTCTACTGGCACGGCAGCGCGGCGAGCCGGATGCTGGCGGCGAATTCGGTGGGCGATGAGGTCTGCGTGACCGTCACGATCATCGAGGGCTTCGTGCTCGCGCGCTCGGGGTTCAACCATTCCATCAACTACCGTTCCGTGATGTGCTTCGGAAAGCCCGCGGAAACCATCGATCCCAAGGAAAAGAGCGCCGCGCTCGAGCACTTCCTAGAGCACTGGCTGCCCGGCCGCTGGTCGACGCTGCGTCCGCCGACGCGCAAGGAACTCGGCGCCACACGGGTGTTCTCGATCGCGTTGGACGAAGCCTCGGCAAAGATCAGGGAAGGCGGCCCTCACGATCCGGAGGCGGACGCCTCGTGGCCGACCTGGGCGGGCGTGATTCCGCTCGTGACGCGCGCCGGCGCGCCGCTGATCGCGGACGACTACACCGGCGCGCTGCCGGCGCCGCGGCTCGCGTCGATCATCCCGTTGAAAGCCGCTGCGCGGCTCGTCGGCAAGCGCAAGCCGCGGTTATGAATGCGTTCGTACGGGGAATTCTGCATCCGGAGAGAGCAAGCATGAACTTTCGAAGCCGATTCGGCAGTGCGCTCGTTGCGTTCGCGGTGTCGGTGCCTATGGCCGGGCACGGCGCTACATTCAGCATCGAGCAAGTCCTGAGCGCGCCTTTTCCCTCCGACCTGATTGCGGCGCCCGAGGGCGATCGGTTCGCGTGGGTAAGCAACGTCAAGGGTCGTCGCAACGTCTGGCTCGCGTCGCCGGGCGCCGCCGCCTACGGCCTCCGTCAGCTCACGCACTTCGGCGATGACGACGGGCTCGAAATTGCCGATCTCGAGTTCGTCCCGCACCTCGGCGCCCTCCTCTTTGTTCGCGGCGGCGATTTCGAGGCACCCAACAAGCCGCCGCCGAACCCGTCCCACCTGACCGCCGGCGTCGAGCAGCAGATCTATCTCGTCAATCTCACGGGCGGTGCACCGGTCATGCTCACCGTGGGCCGCGCACCGGCCGCCTCGCCGAGCGGGGACCGCATTGCGTTCATCCGCAAGGGCGAAGCCTGGGCCATCGCCCCGCAGCACGACGCCAAGGCTACGCAGCTCTTCAAGACCCGCGGCGAAGTCGATTCATTGCGCTTTGCACCGGACGGTGCCTCGCTCGCATTCGTGAGCAACCGGGGCGACCACAGCTTCGTCGGCGTCTACTCCTTCGCCACCAAGACTCTGCGTTGGGTCGATGCGAGTCTTTCCAATGACGTGGAACCGCGCTGGTCGCCCGACGGCAAGCGACTCGCGTTCCTACGCATTCCCTCGACGCACGATGAAGTCGGCATCAGCCCGCACCGGACGGGAGCTCCGTGGTCGATCCGCGTCGCGACGCTGGCTGACGGCCAGGCGATCGAGGCGTATCGCGCACCGCGCGGGCCGGGCAGCGTCTTTCACCCACTGAGTTCCGATGCGCAGCTCATCTGGACGCCCACGGATCAGCTCGTGTTCCCGGCCGAGAACGACGGCTGGCTGCACTTCTACTCCGTGCCGGCGCGCGGCGGCGAGGCAACGCTCCTGACGCCGGGCAAGTTCGAAATCGAATACGCGAGCCCAGCCCGGGACGGCACTTCGATCGTGTTCGCGAGCAACGCCGGCGACATCGATCGGCGCCACCTGTGGCGCCTGTCGCTGCCCGCCGGGTCCGTCGAGCCGCTGTCGAGCGGCACCGGGATCGAGACCGCGCCCGCGCTCGGCAGCGACGGCGCGACGGTAGCGTACCTGCAGGCCGACGCCCGAACCCCCATGCACGCCGCGGTCCTCTCGCCCGGGAAACCGGCGCTCGATGTCGGCGACAAGCTGCCGGCGGACTTCCCGTCCGCATCGCTCGTGGTGCCGGAGTCCGTGCAGCTGCCGGAACGAGCCGGCGTCGCGGCACACGCCCAGCTGTTCCTGCCGGCCGGGAGCCCGCTGGGTGCGCGTCACCCGGCGGTCATCTTCATGCACGGCGGTCCCATCCGGCAGATGCTCGTCGGCTGGCACTACATGGACTACTACAGCAAGGCCTACGGCCTCAACCAATACCTGGCCAGTCGCGGCTACGTGGTGCTCGCGCTCAACTACCGATCCGGCATTGGCTACGGCCTCGACTTTCGCGAGGCCGAGCGCTCGGGCTCCGCCGGCGGCAGCGAGTACAACGATCTGCTCGCGGCGGCGGACTTCCTGCGCGGCAGGCCGGACGTCGACAGCACCCGCATCGGACTCTGGGGCGGGAGCTACGGCGGCTACATGACGGCGCTCGGGCTGTCACGCAACTCCAACCTGTTCGCGGTCGGTGTCGATATTCACGGCGTCCACGACTGGCATCACTGGAGCGTCGCGCAGCGCGGCGGCCATCCGTACTACGAGCTCGACGCGCCCTCCGCCGTGCTTGCAACCGCCCTCGCAGCGTCCCCGGTAAGCGCGGCCCCGCAGTGGCGCTCACCGGTGCTCCTGATCCACGGCGACGACGACCGCAACGTCGATTTCTCCGAATCGGTGCGCCTCGCCGAAACCTTGCGCGAGACGGGGGTCGACTTCAGCGAGCTCGTGTTTCCGGATGAAATACACGACTTCCTGAGGCACGAAACTTGGCTCAAGGCGTACGGCGCGACCGTTGCGTTTCTCGACGGCAAGCTGCTGCGATAGCGGGCGGATTCGGCCCTCGTATGCGATTTCCGACGCAACTCGCGGCCCGACTCCTGCTCGCGGTCAGCGGCGTGCTGGCCTGCCAAGCCGCCTCGGCCGCAACTCCGACCGGCCGACCGCTGCTGGACGATGAGCAGCTGCTCGGGGCAGCGCTGGGCGTCGCCGACCAGCGCCTCGCGCTGATGCCGGCGGTCGCGGCCGCCAAGTGGCCGAAGCACCTGCCGGTGTCGGATCCCGCGCGCGAGGCCGTCGTCGTGCATTCCGCGGGCGAACGGGCGACGCGAATTGGCCTGCCCCGCAGCGCCGTCGAGCAGCTGCTGGTCGTGCAAATCGGATTTGCCAGGACGGCGGAAGACCGGCTGTTTGCGCACTGGGATGCGTCGGGCTACGACTTCGAGGGCACGGCTCCCGACCTGACAGCGGAACTACGGCCGCAGCTCGACCGCCTCGCGGACGCCGCCATCGAGGCACTCTACCTTGCGGCGCCGGTATTCTCCCGCCCGGATTTCGTGCCGTGGGCGACGGCACTCGCAGCGCGGAAACTACCGGGCCCGCGCTGGACGGATCAGGAGCGGAGCGCTCTGGTCGCGGCTTTGCACGCGATTCACTTCGAAACGCCGGCTTCGGCTGCCCGCGCCAAGGCGGCGGGCGTGCTGCGAATCGGGACACCCGGCGACTACGCGCCTTTCAGCACCGCAGTGGGCGCTGCGGTTGAGGGCTCGGACGTCGAACTCGCCCAGGCGCTCGGTGACTCGCTCGGCCTCAAGACTGTGTTCATCCATAGCTCGTGGCGTTCGCTGCTGGACGACCTTGGCGCCGATCGCTTCGACATCGCCGTCGGCGGCATTTCCGTCACGCCCGCCCGAGCCGCCGTCGCCGACTTCTCGCCCGCCATCGCGCGTTCGGGGAAGACCGCGATCGGTCGCTGCACCGACGCGCATCGCCTCGAAAGCCTGCCGGCGATTGATAGCGCCGCCGTCCGCGTCGTCGTCAATCCGGGCGGGACCAACGAGACATTCGCGCGAGCGCACCTGCACAACGCGCAGCTCGTGCAGCACGCCGACAACCGGACCGTGTTCGACGAAATCCTCGCCGGGCGGGCCGACGTGATGTTCACCGACGAGACCGAGGTGGCCCTCTCGACTCATCGGCATCCCGAACTCTGCCGGCTGCTACCCGACGCCTTCGAGCCCGCCGACAAGGCGTTTCTGATGCTGAAGGGCGGCGGATGGACGGCGCTCGTGAACCCGTGGATGACCGAGGAATTGCGCCAGGGCATTCCGGCGCAGCTCCTCAACGAGTACCTCAGCGAATAGCACGCGCGGCGCGTGCCCACCGGGAGCCCGCAATCGTTGTAGGCTGTGGTTCCACGTCCGGGTGGACGGCGCGCCGCGTCGCCGCGGCCGTGCTTCTGCCCTACCGGCGCCTGCCTCGCGGAGCTCAAGAGGTGGCGTCGCGCGCCGATAGTTCGGATTACCCCGAGGTGTGGTGACAGTCCGTGGCCGATCCGACCGACTGGAAGACGAAGCACCTCAACTCGCTCCGCGAAATGGAGCTCGAGGAACGGCGCTGGCGTGCGCTCGAGCAGGTGCTGCGGCGCCTGGTCAACCGCCTGTGTGCCGCGGCCATGGGCATCGATCCCAGGCTCGACACGCAACTCTCGAAGCTTGCCGAAGCCAACCGCCGCGGAGCGGACGTCACCGAGCTCGGCGCGCGCCACGACTCGTTGTCGGACACGCTCAAGGCGCTCGACAGCAATTTCGGCTCCGCAACGCTCACCGACCTGCAGGCGACGATCCCCGTCTCGCGCACGCAGTCGGCGCCGCCCGCGGCGGCGCCGGCGGTGAACCTGGCGGCGATTCGCGCCGCGGCCGCGAAGCTGCTCGAGCGCATCGCCGCGCACGACCCGACCGACACGCGCATCGCCGACATCAAGGGCCAGCTCGCGAGTGCGGGCAATGACGCCGCCTTCGCCGGCGTGCTCGCGCGCATGGCGGACCTGGTCGGCGAGCTCGGCGCGGACGTCGCGCGCGAGCGCGCCGCCGCGGCCGCGGTTCTCGGGCAGGTCACCGAGCGCCTCGAGGAGATGGCGAACTACATCGGCAGCCTCAACGACGAGCGCCGCGCACGCCTCGACGACGCGGACACCTTGAATACGGCCGTGCTCTCGCAGGTCGGCAGCTTGTCGGCCGAGGCGCGCAACGCCTCCGACCTGCCGACGCTGCGGGCACTCGTCGCCTCGGGACTCGAGAGTGTCGCAACGCAGGTCCGGGACTTCCATGCGCGCGAGGGCAAGCGCTCCGGCGAGCAGTCAGCGCGCGCCGAGACGCTGCGCGCGCGCATCACCGAGCTCGAGCGCGAAAGCCGCGAACTCAACCGGACGCTCGACCTCGAGCGGCGGCACAGCCGCCTCGATCCGCTGACGAAGATCGCGAATCGGCCGGCCTTTGATGAACGCTTCACGGAGGAGCTGGGGCGCCTCAAGCGGTTCCACACGCCGGTCGCGCTCCTCCTCTGGGACATCGACCGCTTCAAGGGAATCAACGACTCCTACGGCCATCGCGTCGGCGATGCGGTGCTGCGCGAGGTCGCGGCGTGCCTCGCCGTGCGGCTGCGCAGCACAGATCTCGTCGCGCGCTACGGCGGCGAAGAGTTCGGCATGCTGCTGGTGGGATCGACGCTCGCCGAGGTGACCGCACTCGCAGAGGAGCTGCGCCAGTCGATCGCGGCGCTCGGCTTTCACTTCAAGGGTACGCCGGTTGCGGTCACCGCTTCGTGCGGCATCACCGAGCTCAAGGAAGGCGATACCGCCGCAAGCGCCTTCGACCGCGCGGACGGTGCGCTCTACCGTGCCAAGGAAGCCGGACGCAATCGCTGCCTCGCCGCATAGGCCCCGACGCCTCAGCGAGGCGGCGCCCGGGCGCGCAGGCGCCGTCGCGCCGCGGCGAGCAGCCGCTCCCCGGCTGCCGAGACCGCGGGGTACCTGAGACCGAGCGCCTCGATCCGTTCGCAGAGTATCGCCGCAACCACGGCGCGCGCGACGTGCTTGTGATCGGCCGGGATCACGTACCACGGCGCCTCGCGCGTACTTGTGGCACCGAGCATCGCCTCGTAGGCACGCGCGTAGTCGTTCCAGTGCTCGCGTTCGGAGACGTCGGCCGGCGAGAATTTCCAGCGCTTGCGCGGATCATCGAGTCGCGCCAACAGCCGGTTCTTCTGCTCGGTTCGCGACAGGTGGAGAAAGAACTTGACGATCACCGTGCCGGAGCGCGTCAGGTGCCGCTCGAACGCATTGATGTCTTCGAAGCGTCGTTGCCATATCGCGGCACCCGCAGCTCGCGGTGGCAGCCGCTCGGCGTCGAGAAGCTTGGGATGTACGCGGGCGATGAGGACGTCTTCGTAGTAGGACCGGTTGAAGATCCCGATCCGGCCGCGCCCGGGGAGGCGTTGCCAGTAGCGCCACAGGAAATTGTGGCTGAGTTCTTCGGCCGTCGGCTCCTTGAACGCATGTGCTTCGCATGCCGACGGGTTCATCCCCGACATCACATGCTTGACCATGCCGTCCTTGCCGGCCGTGTCCATCCCCTGGAACACGACCAGCACCGAGTAGGCATCGCTCGCCCACAGTAGCTCCTGGACCTTGCCGAGCTTTTCGCGGCTGGCCTCAAGAAGCTGCACGGCGCGTTGCTTGGTCGTAGCACCCGGGCTCGCGACGAACTCGGGCGCCAGTACGTCCGCGGGATCGCGGGTCTTAAGGCGCACGCGCCGGCCGGGCGGCGCGATGCATAGCGGGGCCAGGAGTCGGGGCTTGACCGTCACGGAACCTCCACACGCCGGCGGCGCGCACGCCCGGCGACAGAATCATCCAGCCGCAATTAGTACGCGCTCGGAGCGTCCGGGGAAAGCGGCTGGCAGGTGCCGGCGCGAAGCGCCACACTCCCGTTCCCGGACTCCCGGACATGCGCCCAGAATGCCCGACTCCGATCGACCTTCCGACCAGCCCGCACCGCGTCGCGGAATCCGCTCGTTCGTGCAGCGCGGTGGCCGGATCACCGTTGCCCAGGAGCGCGCCTTGCTCGCGGAGTGGCCGCGCTTCGGGGTCGACTATTCCGGGCAGGCGCTCGACCTCGCGCAGCTGTACGGGCGGACCGCGCCGTGCGTCCTCGAGATCGGCTTCGGCGACGGCGACTCGCTGGTCGCGCTCGCCGCAGCACATCCGGAGCGGAATTTCCTCGGTGCCGAAGTGCACGCGCCGGGTGTCGGGCACTGCCTGCTGGCGGCGGCGGCCGCGGGCCTCGCCAACCTCAAGCTCGTCCGCCACGACGCGGTCGAGTTACTGGCGCGGTCGATCGCCCCGGGTGCGCTCGATGAAGTGCTGATCTATTTCGCGGACCCCTGGCCCAAGAAACGGCACCACAAGCGGCGCTTGGTCCAGCCCGAGTTCGTGGGCCTGCTGGCCTCGCGGATGAGGCCCGGCGGACTTTTGCGCCTCGCGACCGACTGGCAGCCGTACGCCGAGTGGATGCTGGAGGTCCTCGAGGCGAGCGCCGATTTCGAGAACTGCGCCGGAGCCGCAAGATTCGTACCGCGCCCGGCCGAGAGGCCCGAGACCAAGTTCGAGCGGCGCGGCACGCGCCTCGGGCACGTGGCGCGCGATCTCGTGTTCGCGCGGCGAGCCCCTTGAGCGCGCCGCTCAGCCGAGCAGGAACGCACCTTTGAGTCCGTCGATCACGAACTGCACGCCGAGGGCCGCGAGCACCACGCCGGCGACGCGCGCTAGAACGTTCGCCCCGGTCACGCCGAGCACCCGCATCACGTAGGGCGTCGCGAGCATGAAGACGAGCGCGACCCCGACCACCAGCGCCATGACGACGATGAGCCCCGCGTACAGGAGCGAGCCGCGCGGCATCGGGCCGAAGGTGAGGAGTACGGTCGCGAGCGTCCCCGGGCCGGCGATCAGCGGGAATGCCAGCGGAAACACCGATATGTCGGCGCGGCGCCGCGTCTCCGCCTTCTCCTCGGGCGTGGTCTTCGCCTCGCGCGCAAATACCATGTCGAGTGCGATCAGGAACAGCATGATGCCGCCGCCGATCCTGAACGCATCGATGCTGATGCCCATGACGCCGATGAAGGCGCTGCCGCCGAGCGCGAACACGACGAGCAGGAGCAGCGCCACCGCGCTCGACTTGAACGCCATCCGGCGCCGGTAACCTGCACTGCCGCCCTCCGTCATCGTTGCGAACAACGGCACCAGCGACGGCGGGTCGACGACGACGAACATCACGACGAAGAATTTTAGTAGCTGTTCCATGCAGGTCCCGCGAGCCCTGGAGAGAGCATAGCAGCGCCCGGCTGCCCGGGCCGCCCGCTCAGTCGGCGAAGGCCTCCGCACGAAAATCGGCGGCAATGACCACGTAGCCGTTGACCACCTCGACCGGGATTCGCCGCAGGCGCGCGCCGGCGCACGGCCCGTCGACGCACAGTCCGGTCGAGATCTCGAACAGCGCGCCGTGGGAGTTGCAGAGGAGCAGCGAGCCATCCGAGGTCAGGAACTCGTGCGGGCGCAGGTTAAGCGGATGACCCGCGTGCGGGCAGCGGTTCACGTAACCGTGGACCTCGCGGCCGCGGCGGACCAGAAAGCCACTCAGCGGCCAATCGCCCCGCCCCACCGTGAACGCACGCGCACCGGGATCGTCGAGTTCGGTGAGCGCGCAGAGGACGCGTTCGAGGTCGAGTTCGCGGCGGTCCTCAGAACCGGACATCGAGTGCACGGACGCGGTCGCGCAGGAGCCACACGATCGTGAGGCCCGGGATGCCGAGCAGGAAACTGATGACGTAGTAGGTCGGCCAGCCCATGTGATCGGCAACCCAGCCGGCAGGATAGCCGAGCCCGTAGCGCGGCAGCTGCGACAGCACCGAGAGGAACGCGTACTGGAACGCGCTGAACTGGCGGTCGCAGAGCGCCATCATGAGCGCCACGACCGCGACGTTGCCCATTGCATGGGTGAGGTTCTCGATGAAGACCGCGACGACCATCACGAACATGTTCTTGCCGGTGATCGCGAGAACGTAGTACGCCAGGTTCGAGACCGCCTGCATGACGCCAAACAGCAGCATCGAGCGCAAAAGACCCAGTCGCACCATCCACAAGCCCGCGAGGACTGCGCCAACCAGCGCGCTGCTCGTAAACACGGCTTTCGCGACCAAGCCAATCTCGAGCTTGGAGAAGCCAACGTCCATCAGGAATGGCGTGAAAAGCTTGACGGCGAATGCATCGCCGAGCTTGAAAATCATCACGAGCAGGAGCATTGCGACCCCAGCGCGCGGGCCCAAGAGGGAGCCAAGTGCATCCACCACCGATTTGCCCAGCGTCGACGGAGGCGGCGCGCGATAGTCCGGCTCGGGCGAGCGCACGGTCGCGAAAGCGAAGGCCGCCATCAGCGCGGCGACCACAAGGAGCGCAGGCTGCCAACCGAAATACTGGGAAACCACGAGCGCGATCGCAAAGGCACCCCACGCGGCGGCGCGGTAGCCGAGATTGGCCGCCGCCGCCGCGAGGCCGCGCTCGGCCGGCGTCACGAGATCGGCGCGATAGGCATCGATGACGATGTCCTGGGTCGCCGAGAAAAACACGATCGTGAGGGCGCACAACGCCATCGGCTGCAGCGACTCGGCGGGGTGCTGGAACGCGAGCAGCACGATCGTTGCGGCGAGCATCAGCTGCGTGACCAGCATCCAGCCGCGTCGCCGCCCGAGAAAGGGCAACGGGAAACGGTCGAGGAATGGTGCCCAGAAGACCTTCAGCAGGTACGGCAGCGCCACGTACGACATGATGCCGATCTGCGTGTTGGTGACGTGCAGATCCTTGAGCCAGGCCTGCAGCGCGCTTTCGGTGACCTGGTTCGGAAAGCCCGACGCCGCGCCGAGCGCCACCAGCACCAGCATGCGCGGGCTCGCGATGACGTCGCGGATCCGCGGCTTCTTGGGGTCCGCGACCGCGGCTACGCCCGCCTCCTCAGAAGGCATGGTCGTAATCGAGCAGCAGAGGCGCGTGGTCGGAGAAGCGCGTCTTCTTCCAGATGCTCGCCGCCTGGATGCGATCGGCGAAGCCCGGGCTCACGATCTGGTAGTCGATGCGCCAACCGACGTTATTGGCCCAGGCCTGGCCGCGGCTCGACCACCAGGTGTACTGGTCGGCTTCGGTGTTCACGCGCCGAAACGCGTCCACCCAGCGCACGCGGCCGAACAGATCGTCGAGCCATGCGCGTTCCTCGGGCAGGAAACCCGAGTTCTTCTGGTTGGAGCGCCAGTTCCGGATATCGATCTGCTGGTGCGCGATGTTCCAGTCACCGCACAGCACGAAGTGCCGCCGCTGGCGCCGCAGGCGTTCGAGGTAGGGCAGGAATTCGGCGAGGAAGCGGAACTTAGCGGCCTGGCGCTGCGGGCTCGACGAACCCGACGGCAGGTACAGCGACACGACCGACAGGTCGCCGAAACGAGCTTCCAGGTAACGCCCTTCGCCGTCGAACTCGGCCGAGCCGAAGCCGCGGATGAGCTTGTCGGGCTTGCGGCGCGAATAAATGCCAACTCCGCTGTAGCCGAGCTTCGTGGCGTGGTGCCATGCACCGTGGTAACCGCGCGGGCTGAACTGCGGCGGCGCGAGATGCTCGTCCGCGCAGCGGGTCTCCTGCAGGCAGAACACATCGACGTCCTGGCGTGGCAGCCACTTGTAGAATCCCTTGCGGGCTGCGGCCCGGATGCCGTTGCAATTGAGAGTCGCGATGCGCATCGCCACGATCATAGCAAGCACGCCGTGCCGCTTGTCCGCGCCGTTCTTTCATCGGACACTACCGAGCCGCCATGCAAGCCCACCAATCGGAATTCCTCGACCTAGCGCTGCGTCTCGGCGTGCTGCGCTTTGGTCGCTTCACCCTGAAGTCGGGCCGCGAGAGCCCGTACTTCTTCAATGCCGGGCTATTCGACACCGGCAGCGCCATCGCCGGCCTCGGCCGCGCCTACGCGGCGACGCTCGCCGGATCCGGGCTCGGCTACGACATGCTGTTCGGGCCTGCCTACAAGGGCATCCCGCTGGTGGCGGCAACCGCCGCCGCGCTCGCCGATCACCACGGCACGGACGTCCCGTACGCCTTCAATCGCAAGGAAGCCAAGGGCCACGGTGAAGGCGGGCTGATCGTGGGCCGCAAGCTCGCGGGCCGGGTGCTGATCGTCGATGACGTGATCACCGCGGGAACCGCCATCCGGGAGTCGCTCGAGCTGATCCGCGCGGCGGGCGCCACGCCCGCCGGCGTGCTCCTCGCCCTCGACCGCGAGGAGCGTGGCCGGGACTCGCTTGAGTCCGCGGTGCAGGAGGTGCGCCGCGAGTTCGGCCTGCCGGTGGTTTCGATCCTGACCCTGACGGAGCTCATCGCCGGCCTCGAGACGGACGGCAAGGGCGTGGCTGAGGCGGCGCTCGGGGACCTGAGGACGTACCGGACACAATATGGCGCTGCGTCAAACGCGGGCTGACGCCCAACCGTGACGGAGGTCTCGAAGCCTCGGTCCGGGAGGTTCACAATCCGTTCCCTTCGCGGCAAACTTCCGGACCGTATGGCACGCGTTCCCACCCGAGTCCTGGTCTGCGGTACTGCCGCAGCAATCCTCTGCGGCAGCCTCGCGCCCGCGGCCGCCTCTACCCGCGACCCGAACTCCAAGCAGCAGGTCTACAAGTGGGTCGACGAGAAGGGCGTCGTCCATTACGGCGATGCGGTCCCGCCCCAATACGCCGACCAGGACAAGACCGTCCTCAACTCGCAGGGCGTCCAGGTCGGCACCATCCCGGGCCGGCGCACCCCCGAGCAGCAGGCCGCCGAAGCCACCCGCCGCGCCAGCGAAGAGCACACGGCGCAAACCGCGGCCATGAGCCGGCGGCGTGACCAGAATCTCCTCGCCACCTACCTGACGGTCGAGGAGATCGAGGCGCTGCGCGACCGGCGCGCCGACATTCTCGACGGGCAGGCGCGCGTGACCAGCAATTACCTCGATCAGCTGCGCACGCGCCAGCACCAGCTCGAGCAGATGGTGCAGAAGTTCCGGCCGTACAACACCGCTGCGAACGCGGGAGTGCTGCCCGAACGCATCGCCGAGGACCTGGTGCGCTCGACCAGCGACATCGCGACGCAGGAGCGCAATCTCGAGGTCAAGCAGCAGGAGCTCGACCGCATGAAGTCGCAGTTCGCGAGCGACATCGCGCGCTTTCGCGAGCTCAAGAAGATCGAGTCGGACTACGCGCGCGACGCGCAGCCGGGCCGGACGCCCTAGCGGGCGCGCGCGACCGCAGCGGACCTCAGGCCCGCCCGGAACTCCCGAAACCGCCCGCGCCGCGCTCGCTCGCGTGGAAGGCTTCCACGACTTCGAGCTTCACCTGCACGATGGGCAGCACCACCAGCTGCGCGATCCGGTCCCCGGGCTGGATCGTGAACGCCTCGCTGCCGCGGTTCCACGCCGAGACCATGAGCTGGCCCTGGTAGTCGGAATCGATGAGGCCGACCAGATTGCCAAGCACGATGCCGTGCTTGTGGCCGAGCCCCGAGCGCGGCAGCAACACCGCCGCGAGCCCCGGATCCTCGACGTAGATCGCAAGACCGGTCGGCACGAGTTCCGCGCGCCCCGGGGCGAGCACGAGCGCCGCATCGAGGCAGGCGCGCAAGTCGAGGCCCGCGGAGCCCTCGGTCGCATACGCCGGCAACGGCAGTTCGCGGCCGAGCCGCGGATCCAGAATCTTTACTTGCATGGAGCGCATCCGCCCAGTTTACCGGGTCGGGCGCGGGCGGGCGCGGCTCTTCGGCCTCAGCGCAAGCCGGCCACCGGCGCGAGCTGCGCCGTCGGGCGGCGCGCCTCGCGGAAACGCTCGGCGACGATCGCGATGAACTCGCGTGCGAGGTCGGCCTTCGACTTGAGCTCGAGCTCGCGGCGGCCACCCGCCCACAGCACCAGCAGCGCGTTGTCCTCGCGATCGAAGGCGCGGTCGGCACCGACTTCGTTGGCCGCGATCAGGTCGAGCCGCTTGCGCGCGAGCTTGTCGCGCGCATGCTTCTCGACGTCGGTCGTCTCCGCGGCGAAGCCGACCGTGAACGGGCGGCGCTCGAGCGCCGCGACCGAGGCGAGGATGTCGGGCGCCCGCTGCAGCGAGAGCTCGAGACAGTCGCTGGTCTTCTTGATCTTCTGCGTGGCGCAGAGCGCCGGCGTGTAGTCGGCAACCGCGGCGGCGCCTATGTAGATGGCGGCATCGCCGATCGCGGCGTGCACCGCCGCGTACATCTGCGCCGCGGTCTCGACGTCGACGCGCGTGACGCCGGGCGGGCTCGCGAGCGCGACCGGGCCACTGATGAGCGTCACGCGTGCGCCGGCATCGCGGGCGGCGGCGGCAACCGCGAAGCCCATCTTCCCGGAGCTGCGATTGCTGATGAAGCGCACCGGGTCGAGCGGCTCGCGCGTGGGACCCGCGCTGATGACGAGGTGGAC
>JANXZZ010000046.1 GCA_025355245.1 Pseudomonadota bacterium
AGGCGCGCCACGCAGTTAGCGTGGCGCGCCTTAGGTTTCAGCGCCGGGCGCTTGCGATCAATCGTCCGTCTTGATCCGGATGTCGCTGTGCACGCCGTGGACGTGTTCCGTCGCCTTCGCCATCGCGATCGCTTCGTCGGCGGCGGCCTGCGTCTTCGCAGTGCCCGTCATGTAGACGATGCCGCCGGCATCGGTGTCGACGTGGATCTTGACGAGGCTGCTGAAGTGGTCCGTCGCGAGCTTGGTCTTGATCTTCGCGGTGATCGCCGAGTCCTTGACGAAGTTCTTCGGGCTCGAGCGGTCAGAATCCGTGCTATCGGCGGCGATCGCGATGCCGGAGCCCAGCAGCGTGCCGACGACGAGGACGGTCCTGACGATGGAGGTCTTCATGGTACGTTTCCCTTTGAGATGGAGCACCGGAAATGGTACGAGCTCCACCGCGCCGCGTATGTCGAGCGTCGACCCCATGCGCTGTAGGGGACGTCTGACGGTATCCCAGGGGGGGCAGGCTCCGCCCGGGTCCCTCGGGGCGGTCTTCCGGAGCGGCGGCTCTATCGGTGTGTCGCGCGGGCCCGTGCCGGAGTGCGCTTTTCCGCGGCCGGCTTCGGCGCAGGCTCGTTCCACAGGCGGAAACCTCCGATGAAGGAATTGAGGTTGTTGCCGAGGCGGCATTTCGGCGGCAGCCCCTTCAGGTGCACGGCATTGCCGCCCCCCAGCACGACGTCATCGGGTTCGAGCGCCGCGCTCAGCTGCAGCACCACGTCATCGACGCAATGGCGCCACTTCTTCTTGCCGAGCTTTCTGAGTCCGCGCAGGCCTACGTAGTCTTCGTAGGTTTTCTTGCGGTAGGGAAGGTGACCGAGTTCCATGGGCTCGACGATGCCATCGACGATGAGCGTCGTGCCGAGGCCGGTGCCGAGCCCGAGGAAGAGCATCTTGCCGCCGCGATAGCTACCGATTGCCTGCATCGCCGCGTCGTTGACGAGCTTCACCGGATGGCCGAATGCGGCTGCGAAGTCAAAGCCGACCCAGCCGCGACCGAGGTTCGCCGGCTCCGCGATCGGCCGGTTGTCCATGACGGGTCCCGGAAAGCCGATGCTGACGGCCTCGTAGCGCCAGCCACGCGTCAGCTTCTTGACGCCGATCGCCATCTGCCGCGCGGTCAGCGTCGGACCCGAGTCGAACTCGCGCTTGATGCGCTGGCCGGTCGCGAGGCACTTCACGTGCGTGCCGCCGATGTCGATGACGAGGATTTTCATTGGCAGCTCTCGAATCGCAGGGGTCGGTCGATGATCGGGGCGGTCGGCTCCCGAGCGCGGTCCGCGATCCCGTGAAGTGTAGCGCGTCGCGATGACAGTGCCGCGAGGGCACGCCCGGGAGGCATGCGCCTATACTAGCGGCCCGCGATTCCGGAGGCCCGCGCATGAACCTCGTCCCGCTCGAAAGCTGCGTCCTCGCTTCCGCCGCGCCGATGGTGACCGCCCGCGGCCGCGGCGACTGAGGCATGGCTTCGCCGGCATTCGGAGCTCCGGGCGGCGCGCCGACGTGGTGCTCGAGCGACAAGGACTTCGTCACGACGGCCATCGGGCCGTCGCGCCTCTGGGCCACGGTCGGCCACGGGATCGTCAACGAGGTTTACTGGCCCTCGACCGGCCAGCCCCAGGTCCGCGACATCAGCTTCTACCTGGTGGGCGACGGTCACTGGATCGACCTCAAGCGCGTGCGGCGCTACCGACTCTCGACGGCGGGCCCGTACCTGCCCGCGGTAACGATCGTCCACGAGGGCGACAACTACCAGCTGACGCTCGACGTGCTTCCAGATCCCCGGCGCGATGCGCTGCTGATCCGCTTCGATCTCGAGGGCCCGTACCGGCTGGTCGCGATCCTCGCCCCGCACCTCGGGAGCAGTGGGCGCGACAACTCGGCGTGGATCGACGGCGGACTGGGCTTCGCGAAGTCCGGTGACTTCTCGTTGTGCTGGGCGCCGAGCGCACCGTTCACGCGCGTGAGCTGCGGCTACGTCGGGACCTCCGACGGCTGGCAGGATCTCAACCACAACGGCGCGCTCGCGTGGGAATTCGACCACGCCTCGGACGGTACGGTCGCGCTGAGCGCCGAGCTGTCGGGCAGCCACGGCGTGATGGCGGTCGGTTTCTCCGACTCGCCGCGTGCGGCGCTGACGCTCGCACGCTCGGCACTGACCGAGAGCTTCCAGGACGTGCGCCGCCACTTCCTCAAGTACTGGGAACAGTGGGGCGTCGCGCTCAAGCTGCCGCGGCCCAACGACCGGCTGGGGGACGCGGGCCTCTTGTCGGCGACCGTGCTCAAGATGCACGAGGACCGGAATTTTCCGGGTGCGGTGGTCGCGAGCCTGAGCGTGCCGTGGGGCAACAGCACCGATAGCCTCGGCGGCTATCACCTGGTGTGGCCGCGCGATGCGACGCTGACGGCGTTCGCACTGCTCGCTGCGAACCAGCCCCACGACGCGCGCCACATCCTCGGCCACCTGCTCGCGACGCAGACCAGCGACGGGCGCTGGCCGCAGAACTACTTCCCGAGCGGCGAGCCGTTCTGGACCGGCGTGCAGCTCGACGAGACCGCTTTTCCCGTGCTGCTTGCCGCAAAGCTGCGCGAGCTCGGCGACGAGGAACTGTCCGGCATCGGGCCCATGGTACGGGCGGCGGTCGGATTCATCGTGCGCTCGGGCCCCAGCAGCGAGCAGGACCGGTGGGAGGAAAACCCCGGCGTGAGTTCGTTCACGCTCGCCATCGTGATTGCCGCGCTCGTGGCGGCGGGCCCGTGGCTCACCGCGGAGGAACGCGCCTACGCCGAATCCCTTGCGGACGACTGGAACGAGCGCCTCGAGGGCTGGTGCTACGTGACCGGGACGGCGCTGGCCCAGGAGCACCGCGTCGCGGGCTACTACGTGAGGCTCGGCACGACCGACGAGGACGGTGCTGCGGGCGATCGCATCGCGCTGCGCAATCGCGAGGGCGAAACGATCCTCGCAAACGCACTCGTCAGCCTCGAATTCTCCTACCTCGTGCGTCTCGGGCTGCGCAGTCCCAGGGACCCGAGGGTGCTCGACACGCTCGTCGTCGTCGACAGCGTCCTCGGCGTCGAGACGCCCTCCGGCACGCTCTATCATCGCTACAACGACGACGGCTATGGCGAGCACGCCGACGGCCGGCCGTTCGACGGGCACGGCATCGGCCGCGGCTGGCCGCTCCTCGTTGGCGAACGCGGCCACCTGGCGATGCAGGCGGGCGAGGATCCACTCCCCTACCTGCAGACGATGTGGAACTGCGCCAGCGCGGGCGGCCTGCTGCCGGAGCAGGTGTGGGACGCCGCGGCGATTCCGGCGCTCGGCCTCGTGCCCGGGCGTCCCTCCGGAAGCGCGATGCCACTCCTCTGGTCCCACGCCGAGTTCCTGAAGCTGCTGGTCGCCCGGGAAAACGGCGGCCGCCCGATCGAGATGCTCGTCGATGTCGAGCGCCGCTACGCGGGAGCCACGCCGCCCGCCGCCGCCCAGTCGCGCTGGCGCACCGAGGCACCCGTGGTGCTGCTGGTGGCACCGCGCGAACTCCTGATCGAGGACCGGGAGCCGTTTTCACTGCACTTCGGCATCAACGGCTGGAAGGAGCCGCGCGACCGGGACGCGACGCAGGGGCCCTTCGGCCTCTGGTCGGTCGCGCTCAAGGCCGATGACCTCGGCGGTCAGGCGAGCGTGCAGTTCACGCGCCGCTACGGCGAGCGCTGGGAAGGCAAGGACCACTCCGTCTCGCTCGTGCGAACCGCGGGTGCGCACGCACTGCAACTCGCGCGCTGACGCGCGGCCGGCCGCAGCTGTCGTGCATCGAAGGGAGACCGAAATGACTGTGGGAGCGCGGCCGGTCGCGGATACGCAGGCGCGCGCCTACTCGCGCTACGTGCTGCTCGTGCTGGTCGTGGTCTATACGTTCAATTTCATCGACCGGATCGTGCTCGGGATCCTGGTGGCGCCGGTCAAGCTCGAGTTCCACCTGACGGACCGGGAGCTCGGCCTGCTCGGCGGTACCGCGTTCGCGCTTTTCTACACCGCGCTCGGTATTCCCATCGGCTGGATTGCGGACCGCGCGAGCCGCGTGCGGATCCTCTCTATCGCGCTCGCCTGCTGGAGCGCGTGCACCGCGTTCACGGGGCTTGCGCACAGCTTCGGGCAGCTGTTCCTCGCGCGCCTCGGCGTCGGTGTCGGCGAGGCCGGCGGCGTCGCTCCCTCCTATTCGCTGATCGCGGACCTCTTCGGGCCGACCGAGCGCGGACGGGCGCTCGGCATCTACTCGATGGGGATCCCGATCGGGAGCGCACTCGGCGTGTTCATCGGCGGCTACATCGCGGTCGCGGTCAGCTGGCGCACCGCGTTCTTCGCGCTCGGGCTCGCCGGCCTCGCACTCGCGCCGCTGCTCGTGCTGACGGTGCGGGAGCCGGTCCGCGGCGGCCACGATGCACCGACGGCCGCCAGCGGCGCCGCCTCCGTCCGCGAGGTCTGGAGCCATCTCGCGGGCCGACCGAGCTTCTGGTTCCTGTCGCTCGGGGCGGCGAGCGGGTCGCTGATGGGCTACGGCCTGCTGTTCTGGCTGCCGTCCTACTTCCAGCGCAGCTACGGACTGACGCTCCTGCAGGTGTCGCAATACCTGGGAACCGTGCTGTTCTTCGGCGGGATGCTCGGCATCGCGCTCGGCGGATTGATGGCGGATTACTTCGGCCCGCGCGCGCGGCGCGCCTATGCGATGATCCCGGCGCTCTCATTCCTGCTGATCCTGCCGTGCTACCTGATCGGACTGTCGCTGCCGCCCGAGCCCGTGTCCTTCATCTTCTTCGTGATACCGGCCGCACTGCAGCTCGTGTGGCCGGGGCCCGTGATCGCCGCGATCCAGCAG
Source organism: Pseudomonadota bacterium (assembly GCA_025355245.1). GTDB lineage: Bacteria > Pseudomonadota > Gammaproteobacteria > Steroidobacterales > Steroidobacteraceae > CAIKZZ01. The sequence continues at coordinate 4,920 of JANXZZ010000046.1, forward strand.
CTGGTACCGCCCAACATGCGCTCGACGGCTTCGGCGGTTTTCCTCTTCATCGTCAACCTGCTCGGGATCGGGCTCGGCTCGCTCGTGCTCGGCTGGGCCTCCGACCTGCTCGCGGCGAGGTTCGGCGCGGAGTCGCTGCGCTACGCGATCCTGGGAGGAACGGGATTCTTTGTGCTGGCGGCCGGGTTCTTTGTGCTCGCCTCGTGGCGAATCACGCGCGACTGGGTGGGCAGTGCCTAGCAAATGTGTACAGGTCGGCGTCGGCGCGTGGCTTGCGGTGGCGCTGAGCCTGCCTGCGGTGGCGAGCGCGGATACGCCCGAGCCAGCGGAGATCGCCGGGCACGCCATTCGCCTCGATGCGGCGGGGCGCCTGCTGCCCTGGACCGCCTGGACGACCGCACTCGACCGGGAACTTAAGTTCTACGCCGAGTGCCCCCTCGATCACGGCTTTCCGCTGTTCGTCACGGAGACCTTCCTCGACGGCGACTGGACGCCGGACCCCGCGCGCCGCGACACGCTGCCCTCCACCCAGAACGGCATGGGGATCATTTCCTACCTCAAGCTCTACGCGGCGCGCGGCCGTCGCGACGAAGCGTACCTGCGCACCGCACGCGCAATGGGCGACTTCCTGCTCGACGCGGCACTGACCCCAGACGAGGGCAAGTACCCGCGCTTCCCGCGCTCGACCGGCACCCGCGGGCAGTTCCCGCTCGCCGCCGACTCCGGCTCCGAGTCCGACCGCCCCTACGAGATCGAGCCCGACAAGGGCGGCATTGCCGGCTTTGCGCTGGTGCGGCTGTTCGAGACGAGCGGCGACCGCCGCTACCTCGAGGAGGCGCTGCACACCGCGCGCGTGCTGGCGGCAACGGAGGACGCGGGCGATTCCACGCACTCGCCGTGGCCGTTCCGCGCGGACTTTCGCAGCGGCGAGGCCCGCGGCGCGATCTCCGGGAACATGAGCTACGTGCTCAGGCTCTACGACGTGTTGCTGAAGCACGGCTACAACGAGTTCGCGCAGCCGCGGGCCAGTCTGTGGCGCTGGATCAAGCGCCACCAGATCCCGAGTGCGGCGAAGGATGGCGCGCTGTTCGCGCAGTTCTTCGAGGACCACGATTCGCCGACGAACCGCAACGCCTGGGCGCCGCTCAGCCTCGCCCGCTACCTGCTCGAGCGCCGCGGCGCGCTCGATCCCGAGTGGCGCAAGGACGCGGGCACCCTGATCGAGTTCGTGCGCAGGACCTTCACGCACGTCGAAGCGGGCGTGCGGGTCTGCCACGAGCAGGACGAGGACCGGGAAGCCTGGGGCGGCGTCAACTCGACCTACGGCGCGGTGCTCGCGATCTACGCGCAGGCGATCCACTCCGCCGCGCTCGCGAGCGAAGCGCGCCAGGCGCTCAATTTCACGCTGTATTCGATCGGCGAGGATGGCCGGCCGCGCGACCTCGCGAAGCACCAGGGTCCGGGCGGCTGGCAGGAGGATGCGCACACGGACGTGCTGCACAACTACCTGGATGCGCTGCGCGTCTATCCCGAGTGGGGGCGCGCCCCGAAGAACTGAGCCCGGGCCGGCTCACGCGCTCTTCAGGAGTACGAACTGCGCCGGCAGCAGCTGGTCGCTGAACGGCAGGATCGCGGCGCCGACGGCGGGCGCATCGTCGGAGGTGGACGCACGCGCCACCGGCGCGATCGCGGGCATGTGCGGCCGGAACCCCGCGAGGCGCGCGTTCAGCGACTCGCCGAGCCGGTCGACTCTGAGGGCTGACCGCGCCGTCAGACGGTCACGCGAACTTCCGTCTCGCGGTCGAATACGTGGATCGCATCCGCGTCGATCGAAAGCTCGAGGCTCTCGCCGAACGCAGGGATGCGCCGCGGGTCGAGCTTGGCGATCACGAGATCATCGCCCACGCGCACGTGCAGGATGATCTCGTGCCCGACCGTCTCGATGATCTCGACGACGCCGCGAATCGCTGCGGATCGGGCGGGGCCCGCGGCCGCGCGATCGCCCACGTGCTCCGGGCGCACGCCCATCACGACGCGGCGTCCCGCGTAGGGGCGCAGCGCCGAAACCAGCGCCGTCGGCGCCGCCATCCGGAACTCGGCGCGCTCGAGCGCCGCGCCGTCGCCGCTGACCGTGACCGCGAGCAGGTTCATCTGTGGACTGCCCATGAACTTCGCGACGAACAGGTTGCGCGGCGTGTCGTACAGCTCGAGGGGCCTGCCGACCTGCTGCAGGTTCGGCCGCCCGCCCGGTCCGGTCGGCGCGAGGACGCAGATGCGATGGCCGAGCGTCATCGCCTCGACCTGGTCGTGCGTGACGTAGACCGTGGTCGTCTTCAGGCGCTGCTGCAGGCGCGCGATCTCCGCGCGCATCTGCACGCGCAGCTCCGCATCGAGATTCGACAGCGGCTCGTCGAACAGGAACACCGCGGGCTTCCTCACGATCGCGCGTCCGAGCGCGACGCGCTGCCGCTGGCCGCCCGACAAGGCCTTCGGCTTGCGATCGAGGAGCGGCTTGAGCCCGAGGATGCCGGCGGCCTCCTCGACCAGCGTGGCGATCTCGGGCGCGGGCATGCCGCGGGTCCTGAGCCCGAAAGCGATGTTGTCGTACACCGTCATGTGCGGGTAGAGCGCGTAGTTCTGGAACACCATCGCGACGTCGCGATCCTTCGGCGCCACGTCGTTGACGACCCGGTCGCCGATCCTGAGCTCGCCCGCGGTGATCTCCTCGAGCCCCGCGATCATGCGCAGCGCCGTCGATTTGCCGCAGCCCGATGGGCCCACCAGCACCATGAATTCGTGGTCGGCGATGTCGAGTGTGAGGCCGTCGATGACGGGCGTTGCGCCGAAGCGCTTCGAGACGTTGCTGAAGGTGATGCCGGCCATCGCTTGTCTCAGGTCCCGCGGCGCGCGGCCGCTCCAATCCGCGCGCTTCGAATGGCCAGTGCCGTCATGGGATCCTCCCGAGGCTGGCGCCGTTCGAGGCGATGACGCCCGCGTAGAAGCGCGCGCTCGCCTTCGGCGTGCGCCGCTGCGTCGGGTAGTCGACGCGCACGATGCCGAAGCGCTTCGAGTAGCCGTGCGCCCATTCGAGATTGTCGAGCAGCGACCACACGAAGTAGCCGCGCACGTCGACGCCCGCCTCGATCGCGGCGCGCACCGCGCCCAAATGCGTGCGCAGGTAGTCGACGCGGGTCGTGTCGTCGACCGTGCCATCCACCGCGACCTCGTCCTTCATCGCCGCGCCGTTCTCGGTGATGTAGATCGGCAGGTTTCCGTAGTGGTCCCGGACCCAGCGGAGCACGTCGCTGAACGCGCGCGGGCAGACTTCCCAGCCGGTCTCGGTGTAGGCCGCATTGTCGAGCCGCACGTTGCTGGCGAGCGTGGGCCAGGCGTCCGCGTCCGCGCGCGTGACGCCGCGCGTGTAGTAGTTGATGCCGAGGAAATCCGTCGGCTGGCGAATCAGCTCGAAGTCCCGCGCCGGCCAGTCGGGCCAGGCCTCGCCGTAGATCTCGCGCATCTCGCGCGGGTACGCGCCCTTGAACGCGGGATCGAGGAACTGCCGGTTCATGTAGGCATCCGCGCGGGCGGTCGCGGCCACGTCCTCGGGCGCGGACGTGGCGGGGTACTTGGGCTCGAGGTTCACGACCAGGCCGATTTCGTGGTGGCCGTGCGCGCGGTAGGCCATGACCGCGGCGCCGTGCGCGCGCATCAGGTTGTGCGTCGCGATCGGCGCCTCGAAACGGTTGCGGTGGCCGGGCGCGAGCGCCCCGTGCACGTAGCCGCCGTCGACCACGACCCACGGCTCGTTGAGCGTGACCCAGCGCTTCACCCGGTCGTCGAGCCGGCGGTACAGGACCGAAGCGTAGTCGGCGAACCAGTCGCTGACGTCGGGGTTGAGCCAGCCGCCCCGGTCGTCGAGCGCCGCCGGCAGGTCCCAATGGTAGAGCGTGATCATGGGCTCGATGCCCGCCGCGAGCAGCGAGTCGACCAGGCGCTCGTAGAAGCCGAGTCCGGCCGCGTTGACACGCCCGCGGCCCTCCGGCAGCACGCGGCCCCAGGCGATGCTGAACCGGTAGGCCTTGAGCCCGAGCGACTGCATGAGCGCGACGTCCGCGGGCGCGCGGCGATAGTGATCGCAGGCGATGTCGCCCGTGTCGTCGTTGTTCACCCGCCCCGGCGTGTGCGCGAAGCGGTGCCAGATGCTCATCCCGGCGCCGTCCGCGAGCGGCGAGCCCTCGATCTGGTAGGCCGCCGTGGCCGCGCCCCACAGGAATCCGGTCGGGAACGTCGGATCGATCGCTCGCGGCGGCACAGTCACGACGTCGTCACCCGCGGCCCCAACACGACGTTGAGCGCGTGCGTGCCACCATCGCGTGCCAGTGCCACCCTGACTCCCTCGACGCCGCAGTCGACCGGCATCCCGTCGAGCGTAGCGGAGATCACCTGGCCTGCGTGTTTCTTCGGGTTTTCGACCGAAATCCGGTAGCGCGTGCCGTCGGCGCGGCGGTGCGTCAGCGTGAATCCCGGCCAGTCGTCCGGTATGCACGGCTTGAGGAGGATTGCCGTGCCATCCTCGATGTCGAAGCCGAGCACGGACTCGAGCGCAACCCGGTACATCCAGCCGGCCGAGCCCGTGTACCAGGTCCAGCCGCCGCGTCCGATGTGCGGCGCGACGCCATAGACGTCCGCGGCGATCACGTAGGGCTCGACCTGGTAGACGGCGATCGCCGCGGGGCTCCCGCCGCGGGTCACCGGACTCAGCATCTCGAGGAGCGCCGCCGCGCGATCGCGCCGTCCCGCGTCTGCCATCGCCTTCACCACCCAGAGCGCCGCGTGGGTGTACTGGCCGCCGTTCTCGCGCACCCCGGCGAGGTAGCCCTTGATGTAGCCGGGGTCCTCCGGGGTCGACACGAACGGCGGCGTCAGCAGGCGGATCAGTCCGTCCGGCACGCTGATCAGGCGCCGCTGCAGCGCATCGAGCGCCTGGCGCGCCCGTTCCGCGGGCGCGGCCCCCGAGATCACGGCCCAGGCCTGCACGAGCGCATCGATCTGGCACTCGTCGCTGAGCTGCGAGCCGAGCGGCTGGCCGTTGTCGTAGTAGCCACGGCGGTACCAGCCGCCGTCCCAGGCCTCGGCCTCGAGCGCAGCCTGGACCGCCGTCTGATATTCCTTGAGGCGCTGCGCGGTCGCCGCGTCACCGCGCGCGCGGCACAGCGGCAGGAAGTCCTCGATCGCGGCGAACAGGAAGAACCCCATCCACACGCTCTCGCCCCGCCCCTCGCGCCCGACCCGGTTCATGCCGTCGTTCCAGTCGCCGCAGCCGAACAGCGGCAGCCCGTGGGCACCGCTCGTCATGCCGCGATCGAGCGCGCGCACGCAGTGCGTGTAGAGATCCGCGGTGGTGACTGCTTCGGCGGGCACCACGTAGTTCTCGTCTTCACCCGCCTCGAGGAGCGGCGCGCGCTTGAAGCCGACGGATTCAGCGAGCACCGCCACGTCGCCCGTGACCTTCACGTAGCGCGCGGTGAGATAGGGAAGCCACACGAGGTCGTCCGCGAAGCGGGTACGGATCCCCTCGCTCTGCGGCGGATGCCACCAGTGCAGCACGTCGCCCTCGACGAACTGGTGGGCGGCGTTCGCGAGGAGCTGCCGGCGCAGGATGTCCGGATCGCCGTGCACGAGCGAAGCCGCGTCCTGCAGCTGGTCGCGAAAGCCGAACGCGCCGCCCGACTGGTAGAACGCAGTGCGCGCCCACAGGCGGCAGCCGAGCGTCTGGTAGACGAGCCAGCCGTTGACCATGAGGTCGATCGCCGGGACCGGGGTTGTGATCTCGGTGCGGCCGAGCCGGTCGGTCCACGCCTCGGTCACTTCGCGCAGCGACCGATCCGCGGCACCCGCCGCGCGGCAGCTCGCGAGCAGCGCGTCGAGCCCGGGCAGGGAGTCCGCTTCGCCGAGGAGCGCTTGCAGCCGGATCTCGCCACCCGCGGGAACGACGAGCTCGACCCTGAGCGCGGCGGCGGGATCCGTGCCCGGGCCGGGCGACAGGCGACCGCCCGCCGCGACCGCGCGCGGCGCTTCGGCGTAGCCGGGTACGCCGAGGAATTCCGCTCGATCGATGCAGGCATCCACTGCGCCGCCCTCGACGCCGGCAAGCGCAGCGAAGGCGATGCCGTTGGCGAACACGCCGGCACCGGGGTTGCGGGCGAGCACGGCGCCGCGCGCTGCGTCGAACTCGACCTCGACGGAGTTGCGGGTCGCGGACGGCGTGTCGCCGAGCACCCAGCGGTTGAACGCGTAGAACGCGAGCCGGCGGCTCGCCGTGCCGGGATTCCGGACGCGCACGTCCGCGATGCGAAGCGCATCCGCGTTCGCCGCGTAGAGCGTGACCTCGTGCGCGAGTCCGGACGATTCGTGCCGGAAGCGCGAGTAGCCGAAGCCGTGCCGAACCTCGTAGTCCGCGGCACCCGGCGCGGGCCCCGGCAGCGCCGACCAGAACTCGCCGCTCGCCTCGTCGCGAACGTAGAAAGCCTCGTCGTGCGGATCCGCGACCGCGTCGTTCCGCCACGGCGTCAGCCGGTGCAGCCGGCTGTTGCGGCTCCACGTCGACAGCGATCCCTTCTCGCTGACGACGAAGCCGAAGCGCTCGTTCGCAAGCACGTTGGTCCACGGCATCGGCGGTAACTTGAGCGAGCCGTCGCGCTCGCGTTCGACGCGGATCACGTACTCGCGGCCGTCCGCCGAGAACCCGCCAATCCCGTTGGCCTCGCGCAGCGCGCCACCCGGTGCGGCGCTTCGCTGGGACGCCGCGGTTGTTCCGCTCACGCCGCGCACCCGCGCCTTGGGCGTCGACGGGCTTGAACAACGCTTGCCGTAGGCGCCGAACAGCGCACGGATCGCCGCGGGCGCGAGCGAATCATCGATCGCCGCCAGGTCGCGCGCGGGGCTCGAGGCGCCGCCCGTCAGCGCCATCGCGACGTGGCCGGCGAGCAGCCCCGGGTCGTCGGCGCTCGCCAGGATGAACGAAAGTTCTGCCGTCTCTCCCGCCTCGAGGCGCACGCGCGTGCGCAGCGCGAGCACCGGGTCGAGCACCGCGCCAACCCTGGCGCTCAGCGCGACGCCCGCATCGAGCGCGCGCGGGGCGGTCGGTCGGCGTCCGCGGCCGAGGAACTGGCTCCGGTCGGTGTCCCACTCGAGCACGGGAGCGCCGATAAGTCCGAGCGCCATGGAGGGATTCTTTTCGGTGTTGGCGCGCGGGCGACGCGAGGCACGCAGCAGCCCGTCCGCGTCGCTCCATGCCGTCTCGACGAAGAGCTTGCTGAACCCGGGATGGCCCGCGTGCGCCGTGGGATCGTTGAGCACGACCTCGAGGTAGCCCGTGACCTCGATATCGCGCGCCGTGCTACCGCGGTTGACGAGCCTGAGCGTGCGTCGCTCGACCGGACGCTCGGCCAGCACTTCGAGGCGCAGCGTGGATTCAAGGCCGGCGTGCGTGCGCACGAGAGAGACCGCCGCCGCGTCCCGCTGCCAGCGGCCGCCCGGCTGGCCGGGAAGCGTGGCGCCCGATGCCGTCGTGACCGTTCCCGTCGCGAGGTCGCGAAGATAGACGTAGAAGCCGAGATCGTCCTCGGACGGATCGTCGCGCCAGCTCGTCAGCTGGCAGCCGCGGTAGCTCGAGAAGCCCGTGCCGGCGGGTGTCAGCAGGCAGCCGTAGCTGCCGTTCGACACGAAGGTCGGTGCGTCGCTGGCGAGGACAATTGGGTCATCGGTGGGCATAGGTGATGTCGTCGTCGGTCATTGATCAATCAACGTGATCCGGGCGGGCACGCGCTCGATGCGCAGCTCGCCGTTCTCGAAGCGAGCCGGCCGGCCGTCGCGGAGCAGCGTCGCACCGGCTGAATGCCCGGGCTCGCGGAACACGAAGCCGCCGGGCGGCACGCTGCTGCCCGCGAGCAGCTTGAGCTCCGTGCGCGCGCCCGCGCGCGACAGCCGGTAGTTCACGGGACCTGCGCGCGTAAGGAGTCCGCTGACCGTTACGCCTTCGCCTGCGAGCCACGCGGCGGGCAGGCCGGCCGCGAGCACGACGGAGTCGTCCGATTCGCGCTCGAACGCGAACAGGTCGAGCACCGAGCGGATGAAATCCGAGGCCACCCAGCCGTGCGGCAGGTCGCCGATGAAGCGCGCGTGCCGGGGATCGCGATCGATGACCTCCGGCCACTGCCGCCAGCCGGCCGGCCGGCGGCCGTCCATGAAGAACCGCAGTGCCGCCTGCGCGCGCGCGGGTTCACCGAGCCGCACGAAGCTGCCTACGACCCGCCACTCGTAGGGCGTGTAGTCGTGCCAGTCGAGAGTGCCGTCGCGGCGCGCGACGAAGCTCTGCCAGTAGCGCTCGAAGGTGCTCGCCAGGAGGCCGGGCGGCAGCGCGACGTTGCCGATGCCCGGGCTCATCGCGACGGTCGTCGAGGTCGCGTCGAAGTCGCCGAGATCCGCGGCGCCCGGAATGTAGTCGAGGCCGCGGCGGCGCGTCACCGCGTCGATGGAGGCGAGCACGTCGTGGGCGAATTCGAGTCGCGCGGCCTCGAACGCCGTGGCCTCGTCGCTGAAGCCGAGTCGCGAAGCAATGTAGACCGCGTCGCTGTAGCCGCGCAGGCCCCAGAAGTCGTCCCAGTAGGAGTGCATCGGCTTCGCGCTGTAGCCCTCGTGACTGATCGAGGGTGGCAGGAGTCCGGCGAAGGCCGCATCCGCGGTGACGCCGGGCTTCGGTCGCTCCAGGGCGCGCAGCGCATCGAGATAGCCGGTGGCCGCGCGAACGCCCGGCCAGATCGAGCGCAGCAGCGCCTCATCGCCCGTCGCCTTGAGCACGGCCGCGGCGAGATGAATGAACTCGCCGGGGCTGTCGTTCTCGGGGACCGGGTCGGCGCCACGCTCGTCGACGCAACACGGCACCTTGCCGTTCGCGAACAGGTAGCGGGAGTACGCCGCCAGGTAGTCGCGCGGCAATTGCCTCTCGCCGAGGCGCAGGAGCGCGTCCGACATCATCGCGCCGTCGCGGATCCACGAGCGCGCGTAGGCGCGCGTTCCGGGCCGCAGGAGCGGCCCCGAGCGCGACAGGATGATGTGGGCGAGCGCGGTCCGCAGCGCATCCGAGACTTCGCGGGCGTCGCTTGATCCCACCGCCCGCACGGTCACGCGGTTGAGCCGGTGTTGCCAGGACGAGGACGCCGCGTGGAACGCCGCGCGCAGGCGCGCGGGCGACGCCGCAGTGCGCGCCGCCGCGCCGCGGTGGTGCGCGGGCCACGGGACGAAGACGCCGATCTCCTTGCGCCCGCCCGGCGGCAGATCGAGATCGTAGGCGAGCGCGGCGGAGCCGAGCCGGACGGGATCGTCGAGCTCCCGCGAGTTCGCGCCAGGCTGGCCGAGGAGCTCCGGAACCGCTCCGCTCTCGAAAGCGTAGAGGTTCGCCGCATCGGGCGGCGCCAGCGTCTCGATGCGCCAGCGGTGATCGAGCACCACGGCGCGCCCGTCCCATTCGGCGTGCGCGATCGGGCTCACGCCGCCCGGAGTCGTCAGGAACTGCGCGGGCGGATTGACCTGGAAGGGACGCACCGCAAGCGCGAGCCTGAGCTTGAGCGGCTTGCCGGTGCGGTTGTGGAGCCGGTACCGGGCCCAGAGCCCCTCCCCCGTCGGTCCCTCGTTCGCAACCGCACTCACCTCGAGCGCAAAATGCTCGCTCTGCCACTCGACGGTCGGGATCGGTAGGTATCCTTCCTCGAGCCGCGGTGTCGAGGTGACGTCGGCCCACGTGACGACCCGACCGTTCTCGACGACGAAGGGCTCGATACTCGGGGCGCCCCGGCCGAGCTCGAGCGCGCCGTCCTCGGACAGGAGCCCGGTGTCGAAGCCACCGTCGCGCCCGACCAGCGTCCAGTAGCTCTGCTCTGAGAACCCGCGCGGGAAGCTGCCGCGTCGTCCGGCCTTGGCGACCGTCGCGATGAACTCGTTGACGTTCTCGCCAACGCCGACGTCGAGAAGCCCAGCGTCCACGAGCGTGACGTCGCGCGCCGCGGCCCCTTCGAGCGACACGCGCACGATGCGTGCCTCGGTCGCGCCGAGCCACAGCCAGTCGACGGGGCCCGTGCCGTGAGTGATCTCGCGCGCGGTGCGCCAGGAACTTCCGTCGCTCGAGAGCGCGACGCTGTATTTCGATGGGCTCTCATTGGGGCTCCAGCCGAGACGCAGACCGCCCAGCTCGCGCATCAGTCCGTAGTCGATGTCGAGCGCGCACGCCGCGCGGCCGCTCGCGCAGCGCCAGACATGCGCGGGAGTTCCGTCCGGCGCCGGGCCGCTGGTGACGCGCGCGACCGGCCACGTCGCCGGCGGCGGCGGCAGGGAAGTCAGTGTGATCGCGCCGATGTCGAGCGTGCCGTGGGCGATCCCGTTGCCGGCGTGCACGGCGATCTCGACGCGTGCGCTGTGCGCGAGTCTGTGATCGGCCGCGGGCCCCCACGCGAACTCGATCTGGCGCTGCTTGATGCGAAGCGTCTGCCACTCGCCCGTGATGCGGCCGGGTGGCGGACGGTACCACCAGACGTTGTCGCCGCCCGGATCGACGAACTTGAGCTCGACGTTATTGCCGCCCGCGGAGCTTCTGAGCGCGATCGCGATCTCGAAGTTGTCCGGGAAGTCGAGCGGCAGCGTGCGTCCCGCAAGCGCAAAGCCCGCGCCGCCGTGGAAATCGAACTCGAGCCGCTCGGCCGGGATCGTGCTGGAGGGCAGCGCCTCGATCCGCGCGTCGACTCCATCGGATGCCGCCGCCGTCCACTCGACCGCGCCGGCGGGGTCGATTCCGAGCGCGGACGCAAGCAAGCCTGCGAGCGCGCGCCAGGCCATGCGCTGCAACGGGGGCAGCTTAGCCCTTGACAGCGCCACTCAGGAGCCCCTGGATGTAGTGCCGCTGCAGCACGAGGAACAGCACGAGGACCGGCAGCACCGTCACGACCGATCCCGCCATCATCATTTCGTTGTCCTGCACGTGCTCGCGCGAGAGACCGGCGAGCGCGACGGGCAGCGTCTGCATGTCGCGGTCGGTGAGCACGATCAGCGGCCACATGAAGTCGTTCCACGTGCCGAGGAACACGAAAATGCCGAGCGTGACCAGCACCGGCACGAGGAGCGGTACCACGACCGAGCGGAAGATGCGCCACTCGCTCGCGCCGTCGATGCGCGCGGCGTCGAGCAGCTCGTCCGGGATCGAGAGCGCGTACTGGCGCACCAGGAAGATGCCGAAGATGCTGGCCGCGCTCGGCACGATCGCGCCCGCGTAGCTGTTGACGAGCCCGAGCATCTTGAGGAGCCCGAACAGCGGGATCATCGTGACCTGGGCGGGCACGAGCAACCCCGCCAGCATGATCCGGTAGCTCGCCTCGCGACCGCGGAACCTGAGCTTCGCGAACGCGTAGCCCGCCATGCCGTTGAAAAGGAGCGCGAGCAGCGTCGCCGAGGTCGCGACGATCACGCTGTTGAGGAAATAGCGGCCCATGTGCTGCTGCGCGAAGAGTTCGCGATAGTGACTCAACGTGATCTGGGCGGGCAGGATCGGCGGCGGATAGCTGGCGGACGCGCCGGTCGGCATCAGCGACACCGACACCATCCACAGGAGCGGGAACACCGTCACGACCGCGGCGACGATCAGCGCGCCGTTCACCCATACGCTGCCTGCACGCGCGCTCACGAGCCGCTCTCGCGGCGCACGAAGCGCATCTGCAGGAGCGTGAGCGCGAGGATGATGACAAAGAGCAGCAGCGCGACCGCGGAGGCAAAACCGAGGCGCCACCACTTGAAGCCCTGCTCGAACATGAAGTAGAGCACGCTGACCGTGCTCTGCAGCGGTCCGCCCTGCGTCATCACGTAGGGCTCCGCAAACAGCTGGAAATAGCCGCTGACGGTCAGGATGCCGACCAGCAGCAGCGTCGGCGCCAGCAGCGGCAGCGTGATGTGCCGCAGGCGCGTCCAGGTTCCCGCCCCGTCGAGCCGCGCGGCCTCGTAGAGTTCCTCGGGAATGCTCTGCAGCGCCGCGAGCAGGATGATCATGTTGTAGCCGAAGTTCTTCCACACCGCGAGCATCACGATGGCCGGCATCGACCAGTGCGGATCGCCCATCCAGTCGATCGCGGGGAGCCCCACGCTCGTGAGCAGGTAGTTGATGAGGCCGTAGCGCGTGTGCAGCAGGTAGCGCCAGATGAGCGCGACCGCGACCAGCGTCGTCACCACCGGCGCAAACAGCGCGGTGCGGAAAATGCCCTTGAAGCGCGTGAGGCGCGAGTCGATCAAGAGCGCCGCGCCGAGCGAGGCGAACAGCGAGAGCGGCACGCCGAGCACCACGAAAATAGCGGTATTGCCGAGTGCTTTCCAGAACATCGGCGTCGCGATCAGCGTTTCGTAGTTGCGCAGGCCGATCACGCGCAGGTTGCCCGCATCCGCGAGCGCGTAGAGGTCGAAGTCGGTGAAGCTGAGCAGCAGCGCCGCGAACACCGGCAGCAGGAAGAAGATGCCGATCAGGAACACCGCGGGGAACGCGAACGACCAGCCGGCGCGGCGTTGCGCGCTCATGTTCCCTTCGCTCCCGCGCTCGCACGCCGCGCGAGCAGCCAGCGGCGCTTCGCGAGCATGTCATCGACTTCCGCATCGAAGCCCGTGACCGCGCTGTCGATGTCCTGCCTGCCCTGCACGACGCGCTCGGCCATCACGCGCATCGCCTGCATGATCTCTTCCCACTCCGGTACCCGCGGGAAGGGCTTCAATCGTTCGAGCTGGGCGCGAAAGGCCCGCGTGTAGGGGTCGGTGGCGATCTCGCCGCGATTCCAGCTCGAGCGACGCGGCGGCAGGTCGCCGGTCAGCTCGTAGAAGCGCTGCTGCACGGCCGGGCGCGACAGGAATTCGATCAGTGCCCAGGCGGCATCCGCGTGGCGGGAGCGCTTGAAGATCACGAGGCTCGAGCCGCCCGCGTTCGAGACGCCGGGGCCGTCGGGTCCCGGCATCGGCGCGGTCATCCAGCCCGACTGCTGCTCGGGTGGCAGGCGGCGCTTGAACTCGCCAATGTTCCAGGGCCCCGATATATAGAAGGAGAAGAACCCCTTGCCCATCTCGTTCCAGACATTGGAGATCTGGGTGTTGGTCATGGTCGGGGCGAGCGACTCGGCGAAGATGTCGCGGTAGAACGTGAGCGCACGGCGAAACGACGCACTCCTGAAGTTGCCGTAGCGACCGCCGTCGCGAAGCATCGGTTCCGGCTCCTCGAGCGCGAGGATCTGCAGGGGCTCGAACTCGTTGATCGGCAGGAGCACCGAGTAGCGGTCGCTGCCGACCGTGCGCTTGACGGCGGTCAGCTGGCGGTGCCACTCGGCCCACGTCGCGGCGGGAGCGTCGAAGCCGGCGGCCTTCAGGAGATCCGCCCGGTAGAAGAGCAGCCGGGTGTCCACGTACCAGGGAATGCCGAACAGCGTGTCATCGACCGAGTTCGTCTCCCAGACGCCGGGGAAGTAGTCCGACGAATCGATCTCCTTCGTGCGGGCCGCGCGCGCGGGCAGCGGCTCGAGTGCGCCCAAGGCCGCGAGCTCGGGGATCCACGAGTTACCGAGCTGGCAGAGGTCGGGGGTCGCATCGCCCGCGACCGCGGTCAGGAGTTTTTCGTGGGCGGCGGTCCAGGCAAGCTGCTGGACCTCGACTTCGACGTCGGGGTGCTCGCGCTGGAACTCGGGCAGGAGCTGCGTCAGGACTTCGGCTTCGCGGCCCATGGCCCAGAACCTGAGCACGGTCTTGTGCCGGTCCGCGCCGCAGGCCGTGAGCACGAGGCCTGCGAGAAGCACGATCGCCAAGGTGACGGGGCGATGCACGGGCCTCATCTCGCCTTGTCCAGCCAACCTCCGCTGAAGCCGGCCCGTGCGAGGCCCTGCCGGAGATAAGGGCTGTTGCGCATCACGCGCCAGACGAAGTCGCTGCGGTAGTTCTCGATCATCGCGATCGTCGAGCCCTCGTCGATGCCGAGGTAGTCCCCGTCCACCCAGCCGAGGCCTGGGATCCGCCGGCCGTTCTTGATCGGCACGTCGAAGTCGAAGCTCGGGTTGAACGCGTCGACGAACCCGTAGGTCGAGTAGACGGCGCCGTAGTGCTCCTTGAGTTCGGCGACCGCCGGCAGCACGATCTCGGGTGCGAACGGCGCCGAGGACACGAGCGCGGACGGGGACAGGGTGCCGTCGTCGTAGGTCTCGGCGCCGCCCATGCCGCGGGCCGCGTAGCGGCGGAACTGGCGCATCTTGCCGTCCCACTCGGTGCGCAGGTTTGCGGGGCCGTCGCTCGCGCTCAGGCCGAAGAGCGTCGCACCGTAGCCCTTCCAGTGCATCGGGTTCTCGATCGCGTAGGCCTGCTGGGCGTAGGTGGCGCGGCGCGTGTTCTCGAAGTAGTCGATGCCCTGCTCCCGCATGAACGCGTCCCGGACGCCCCGGAAATCGACCCAGACGTGCGAAAACTGGTGTCCGAACAGCGGCGGAAAGCGCAGATAGGTCTGTCCGTGGGCCGTTCCCCAGGCGAGCTCGTAGTCCGTCGTCCACCGCTGCCACGCGCCGTCCGCGAGCGGATGCGTCGGCGATCCGAGGCCCAGCAGGTAGATGATCATCGCCTCGTTGTAGCCGTGCCAGTACATCGGGTGAAACCCGCGCTCCGGGGTCCAGCCGAGCGCGACCGCGCCCCCGGCCCGCGAGGCCCAGGCCCAGTCGACCCGGCGATAGAGCGCGTCGGCAATGCGGCGGATTTCGGCTTCGGCAGGCGTCTTGCCGTCGAAGTAGCCCTCGCAGACGAGCACGCCCGCGATGAAGAGCGCGGTGTCGATCGTCGAGAGCTCGACCTTCGGCGAGAACCGAAGGCCGGTCTTCATGTCGAGGAAGTGGTAGTAGAAGCCCTTGTATCCCGTGGCCTTGATCGCGCCCGAGGCCTGCGGCGCGTCGCGGAAGAACTTGAGCGTCGCGAGCACCCGCTCAACGGCCTGGGCCCGCGTCACGTAACCGCGTTCGACACCGATCGGGTACGCCGTGAGGCCAAATCCGACCGCGGCGACGCTCGCGAACGAGGGTGTCGGGTAGCGATCGGGCACAAGGCCGTTCGCGGGGTTCGCGGTCTCCCAGAAGAACGCGAACGTGCGGTGTTCGAGGTCCTCGAGCCCGGATGCATCCGCGATTTCCTGATCCTCCACTATTCCGCGACCGAGCGGACCGACTCGCCGTTCTGGAACTACTGCCGCACGATGAGCATCCCGCCGTCGCTCGCGGATAACATCCGCCTGTTTCG
>JANXZZ010000157.1 GCA_025355245.1 Pseudomonadota bacterium
GCGGATTCGGCATCGGCGGGCGGACGCTCCGGGGAGGCGGGCGGGTCCAGAGGAATGTAGCCCCGGAGGTCGCGGTCGGCGACGGCTACGCCGCGTCCACGCCGAGATGCCGGCGGAGCTTGCGGATGGCCTTGTACTTCTCGTCGCTCACCCGCTCCGGGGTGGTGTCCAGTTCGGCCGCGATGTCCGTCACCGGCCAGCCGTCGGCGGACAGGTCGAGGATGTGCCGCTGGCGGTCGGTCAGCACTTCCGCGGCCACGACTTTCGAGGGCGGCGCCGCCACTAATCTGGCACTCAACGTCCGCGTCGAGGTCGAGGGGACCGTCGACTCGACCGGCATACTCGCGGCCACGAGGGTGCAGATCGAGCCGGAGCCCGACGTACGCATGCTCGCGCAGGCCGACAACGTCGACACCACCGCAAACACCGTCACTATGCTCGGCGTACAGGTGAGCGTGACTGCCATGACGAGCTTCGAGGACCGCAGCTCGCAGAACCTGAGCAGCTTCAGCCTCGCGAACGTGCACAGCGGCGACTGGCTGGAGATCCGCGGCACCGAGAGCCCCGCCGGCAGCAACAAGGTCGTTGCGGCCCGGCTCGAGCGTCGCGAGGCGCAAGCAGGCGCAGGCCTCGCCGGCATCGTCAAGACTGCGGCGCAGCCAAGCCTGACGATCCTGTCGGTGAACGTCGCGACCACGACCACCACCCAGCTCACGGATGCAACCGGTGCCGCGACGTCGGCCACCGCGTTCTTTACCGGGCTGGTCGGTCAGGCGGCCGCGGTGCTCGGCAGCTGGGACGGCACGACCCTGACGGCCGCTGCGGCATCGCTCGGCGAGCAGGAAGTCCACTGAGGCGACGGACCTGCCGCGCAGCAGGCAGAAGGGCCGGCCCGAAGGCCGGTCCTTTTCTCTATCGCCACACGCCCGGGTCGTGCAGCCTGTCGCTTGCGCAGCGCCGGTTCCCGGCGACGGCGCGAGATCGGTTGGGCACGGGCCCGCGACGCGTGCCTGTGCAGCGGCGCGGTGCGCGCGGGGGCGGTCGTATACTGACCGCGTATGTCGTGCCCGACCACGAGCCGCTGCCCTCGACTCCGCGCCTCGCTGCATGCGGCACTCGCGCTCGTACTGTTCGGTTCGGGCGGTGCCTGTGGTGCGCAGGGATCGCCGTGGAGCGGTACGGTCGCTCTCACGAGCGACTACGTGTTTCGCGGCGTCTCGCAGACCTACGGCGAGGCGGCTCTGCAGGGCAGCGTCAACTACCAGAGCCCGGTCGGCTGGTTCGCGGGTGGCTGGGGCTCAAACGTCCAGCCCTATCCGTTCGGTGTGCACGCCGCCGAGGCCAACCTGTACGGCGGCTTCGCCCGGGCGCTCGGCAGCGAATGGGCCACGCGGGCAACTTATACCCGCTATTTGTATGCGTGGGACCGGCGGAGCGCGCCCTACGACTACGGCGAGCTGTCGCTGACGCTTGCCTTCGAGGATCGGTTCGCGGCAACGGTTTCCTACCAGCCGGACAGCACGCGCTATGCGATACCGGGCTATGTCCGCAATTGCCCGGCCGCTGCCTACGAGCTGAGCGGCCGCTGGCCGTTGCCGCGGAATTTCGCGCTCACGGCCGGCGTCGGCTACTACGACCTGACGCGTCTGTATCGGGTGTCCTACTGGTCCGGCAGTACCGGCGCCAGCTATCTGCACGGACGCTTCGAGTTCGACGTCGCGCGCTTCTTCGCCGAACCCGGCGTGCGCCGGCTGTTCGAGGATGCCTCGGCCGACGGCAGCTGGGTGGCGACGGTCGTTTACAGATTCTGAACGGCGCGCAACGACCGGGCGATTGAACCGTCGTAGCCTGCCGCGGTACTAACGAGCAGTGGGCGTCGCCCCGGTGGGCGCAGAGCGAGATAACTTCTTGGATCCATTGGAAATCGTTCCGGACAGCGCATCCGCGTCCACGGCCGCCAACGACGTCGAGCGCGAGCTCCTGCGTCGTATCAGCGACGGCGATCGTGACGCGTTCCGCGATCTCTACCTGCGCTATCACCGACGCCTTGCCCGCTTTCTGGCCCGCCTGACGCGCGGCCGCGAGGACGCTGAAGAAGTCATCAACGACACGCTGTGGATTGTCTGGCAGCGGGCCGCGGACTTCCGCAACGCCTCGCGTGTCTCAACCTGGATCATGGGCATCGCCTACCGGCGCGCGCTCAAGCTGATCCGGCGCGCGGCGACTCACGAGCGCGCGATGACACTGGAGATCGCCAACACCGAGCCGGCCGCGACCGACGCGCTCGAGGCGGCGGCCAATCGCCAGCTGCTCGAGCGTGGCCTCGCCCAGCTGCCGCTCGAGCAGCGTCTGGTGCTCGAGTTCACCTACTACCTGGACCACTCGTGCGAAGAGATCGCCGAGATCATGGAATGCCCCGTGAATACCGTGAAGACCCGTATGTTCCACGCGCGCCGCAAGCTGCGCACGCTCCTCGGCGAGGACGCGGCGTACGGTGCGGGAGGCCGACGTGAACACTGACATCGAAAGCGCAGCGTGCGACTCGGAGGCGGCGCGGCTCCTGCCGTGGTTCGT
>JANXZZ010000170.1 GCA_025355245.1 Pseudomonadota bacterium
CGCGGCGCCAGCTCGCGGCGAGCGGGCTTGCGATCACCGCCGCGAGCGATCTCACGGATGCCGCGACCAAGGCAGTACGCCTGGCCGCCGGCCGCTAAGGACCTACGCGCCATGAGCATTCTGCTGAATAAGAAGAGTCGGGTGATCTGCCAGGGCTTCACCGGCAAGCAGGGCACCTTCCACTCGGAACAGTGCATCGCCTACGGCACGCGCATGGTCGGTGGCGTCACCCCCGGCCGTGGCGGCCAGAAGCACCTCGGCCTTCCGGTCTTCGACACCGCCGAGCAGGCCGTCGCCGCGACCGGCGCTGAGGTCAGCATGATCTACGTGCCGGCCGCCGGCGCCGCGGATGCGATCCTCGAGGCCGCCGACGCCGGCATCAAGCTCGTCGTCTGCATCACCGAGGGCATCCCGGTGAATGACATGGTGAAGGTCAAGGAGGCGCTGCGCGGGCGCGACGTGCGCCTCGTCGGCCCCAACTGTCCGGGCGTCATCACGCCGGGCGAGGCGAAGGTCGGCATCATGCCGGGCTTCATCCACCAGCCCGGACGCGTCGGCATCGTCTCGCGCTCGGGAACCCTCACCTACGAGGCGGTGTTCCAGACGACGCGCCTGAATCTCGGCCAGAGCACCTGCGTCGGCATCGGCGGCGATCCGGTGCGCGGCATGAACTTCGTCGACGTGCTCGCGCTGTTCGAGGCCGATGCCAAGACCGCCGGCGTCATCATGGTCGGGGAAATCGGCGGCAGCGACGAGGAAGCGGCGGCCGAGTTCATCCACCGCCACGTGACCAAGCCCGTCGTCGCCTACATCGCCGGCGTCACGGCGCCCCCCGGCAAGCGCATGGGCCACGCCGGCGCCGTGATCGCGGGCGGTAAGGGCACCGCGGCGGACAAATACGCCGCGCTCGAGCACGCGGGGGTGCGCACCGTGCGCTCACCGGCGGAACTCGGCGCCGCCATGGCCGCGGCGCTGAAGGCCGGCGTGCGTCGCAAGAAGACGGCGCGCACGGCGCCGCCGAAGCGCAAGGCTGCGGCGCGCAAGCAGACCACCAAGGCCCGCAAGGCGGCGCCCAAGCGCGCGCGCAGCGGCAGCAAGCGCCGCTGATTCCGGCGCGGACTGCGTCCGCCCGGGAGCAGGGCCCGACCGCACGGCACGATGCCTCGCATGACTGCCAGACCGCTCCGCCTGCTGCTCGCCCAGCGTGACCTCATCGTCGGCGACGTCGATGGCAACGCCAGCCGCGTGCTCGAGGCTGCGAGCGCCGCTGCCGCCGCCGGCGCCGACCTCGTGCTGCTGCCGGAGCTCGCGCTCTCCGGCTACCCGCCCGAGGACCTGCTGTTCCACTCGGGCTTTCGCCGCCAAGTGGGCACCGCGGTCGAGCGCCTGCGGCGCGAGGCGAGCGCGATCGATCTCGTGTTCGGCTATCCCGAGTACGCGGACGGCACCATCTACAACTCGGCGGCATTGATCCGCGGCGGGCGCGTACACGCGAACCACCGCAAGCAGGTGCTGCCGAACTACCGCGTCTTCGACGAGAAGCGCTACTTCGTGGCCGGAACCCTGCCGACCGTGGTCGAGGTCGGCGGTGCGCCGGTGGCGCTGCTCGTGTGCGAGGACATCTGGGAGCGCGAGCCCGCGCGCGCGGCGCGCGCGGCCGGTGCCGAGGCACTGCTCGTCATCAACGCCTCGCCCTACCAGTTGCACAAGCAGCGCGAGCGCGAGCGCGTCGCGTGCGAACGCGTGACCGAGGTCGGCCTGCCGCTTGTCTATCTCAACCTGATCGGTGGGCAGGACGAACTGGTGTTCGACGGCAACAGCTTCGTGCTCTCGGCGGCCGGCGTCCTGACGCAGCGCCTGCCCGCCTGGACCGAGGCGACCGCGCTGGTCGAATTGCAGCGCGTCGGTGGTCGCCTCGAACCCGTCGTCGGCGAGATCGCCGCGGAGCTCTCCGAGGAAGGAAGCGTCTACCAGGCGCTGGTGCTCGGGGTCCGCGACTACGTGCAGAAGCATCGCTTCCCGGGCGTCGTCATGGGGCTCTCCGGCGGCGTCGATTCCGCGCTGACGCTCGCCATCGCCGTCGACGCGCTCGGACCCGAGCGCGTGCAGGCGGTGATGATGCCATCGCGCTACACCTCGCAGATGAGCCGCGAGGATGCCGAGGCGCAGGCGCGCAACCAGGGCGTGCGCTTCAGCAGCATATCGATCGAAGGCATGTTCGAGGCGACACTCAGGGAACTCGCCGGCGAGTTCGCCGGGCGTGCCGCCGACACCGCCGAGGAGAACATACAGTCGCGCTGCCGCGGCGTGCTGTTGATGGGCATCTCCAACAAGACGGGCGCCATGCTGCTCACGACCGGCAACAAGAGCGAGATGTCGGTCGGCTACGCGACCCTATACGGGGACATGGCAGGCGGCTTCGCGCCGATCAAGGACTGCAGCAAGCTGCTGGTGTACCGACTAGCGAAGTACCGGAACTCGCGATCCGCGGTGATTCCCGCGCGCGTGATCGAGCGGCCGCCCACCGCTGAGCTGCGTGCCGATCAGAAGGATACCGACTCACTGCCGCCCTACGAGATCATGGACCCTATTCTCGAGGCGTTCATTGAGGAGGACCTGTCGGTCGATGAGATCAGCGCGCGCGGCTTCGACCGGGCGACGGTCGGTCGCATCCTCGAGATGGTGAAGCGCAACGAGTACAAGCGCCGGCAGGCGCCGCCCGGGATCCGCATCAGCGGCCGCGCCTTCGGCCGGGACTGGCGCTATCCGATCACTTCGGGCTACCGCACGCGTTGACCAGCGAGGGTGGGCGCGCCCTCGCAGCGGCTACCAGATGTGCCACCAGTGCCTGGCGCGCTCGGTCTGGAACGCATCGCCGGGGTAGTTCGCGGCCAGCACCTTGCCGGCATCGGCGGCGAGATCCGGCATGTCGAGCTTCTGGTAGCCCTCGACGGTGATCTCGAGCGCCTCGCGCATCGAGGGCGCGCCGTCGTAGTTCTCGATCAAGTAGCGCGCGCGCGCGATCGCCGCGACCCAGGCGCCGCGGCGCATGTAGTAGCGCGCCACGTGGATCTCGTAGTCGGCGAGGCGGTTGCGCACGTAGATCATGCGCTGGCGCGCATCCCCGGCGTAGTCGCTCTGCGGATACTGCGTGACCACGCGCGAGAAGGCATCGAAGGACTTGCGCAGGTCCTGCGGCGGACGCTGCGACAGGTCGACCTTGAACCAGCGCTCGAGGAAGTTCGCTTCGCGCTCGAAGTAGACGAGGCCCTTCACGTAGTAGGCGTAGTCGATGCGCGGGTGCGTCGGATTCTCGCGGATGAAGGTGTCGGCGGCGTCGACCGCGGACTCCTTCTCGTGCGCCTTGTAGTAGGCGTAAATGATGTCGATGCGGCTCTGGCGCGCCGGGTCACTGAAGGGATAGCGCGCCGCCAGCGCCTCATAGCCCTTGACCGCGACCCCGTAGCTGCCTTCCTTCATGGCCTTCGAGGCCTTGGCGTACAGGGCCTCGGGGCTGATGTTCTGGTCGTCCTTGTGGCGCAGGCTCTTGCAGCCGCCGAGACCGATGCCAACGCCGATGCAAAGCACCATGAGGGCGAGGCGGGCAGCGGGGCCGAAGCGCACGGCGCGGCCGTGAAGCGCGGATGGGGACGAGCTCAAGGGGGAACCACCGGGAAATGCAAGGCGCGGGAGTATAGCGTATGTTGTCCGGATGCCTGGGCCCCTCGAGGCACGAATCCCCGATACAAACCGTGGCCAACGCTTGGACCAGACCCTGGCCCAGCTGTTCCCCGATTTCTCGCGGACGCGCCTAAAAAATTGGATTGAGGCCGGCCGCGTGCTTGTGGACGGCCGTGCGTTGCGACCGAAGGACGTGGTCGCCGGCGGCGAACTCGTTGAGCTCAGGCCCGTCGAGGAGGCCGTGGTCGAGATCGCACCCGAGTCGATCGATATCGACGTCGTGCACGAAGATCCTGCGATCCTCGTCATCAACAAGCCCGCGGGGCTGGTCGTGCACCCCGGTGCCGGCAATCCCCGCTCGACGCTGCAGAATGCGCTCCTGCACCGCGAGCCCGCGCTCGCGCTCCTGCCGCGCGCCGGCATCGTACACCGGCTCGACAAGGACACGAGCGGACTCTTGGTCGTCGCGCGCACCGCGAATGCGCACGCGCGCCTCACCAAGGCGCTGGCGAGCCACGACGTCGAGCGCAGCTACGAGGCGGTCGCGATCGGCGTCATGACCGCGGGCGGTACCGTCGATGCGCCAATCGACCGCCACCCGGTCGACCGGCTGCGCATGGCGGTGCGCGGCAATGGCCGCGATGCGGTGACCCACTATCGCGTCATCGAGCGCTTCCGCGCGCACACGCACGTGCGCGTCGAGCTCGAGACCGGCCGCACGCACCAGATCCGCGTGCACCTCGCGCACGCGGGATTTCCGCTCGTCGGCGATGCGCTCTACGGTCGCAGGCTCGTGATCCCGAAGACCCCGACCGCGCGCGTCGAGGCGGCGCTTCGGAACTTCCATCGCCAGGCCCTGCACGCGGCGCGCCTCGCGTTCCTGCATCCGGACTCGGGCGATCGTGTCGAATTCGCGGCGCCGCTGCCCGCCGATCTCGTCGATCTCGTGGGCGCGCTGCACGAGGACGCCCGCGCGCCGCGCGATGATCCGCGCGCGCGCCGCTGAGTCGTGGACCCGCGGCCGACTCGCGCGGGCTGGCAGACGGCCGACTGGCCGGCGCCCGCGGGCGTCCACGCCGGCCACACGGTACGCGCGGGCGGTACCAGCGTCGGGCCGTTCGCGAGCCTCAACCTTGGCGCCCACGTCGGCGATGAGGCGGTAGCGGTCGCGGCCAACCGCGCGCGGCTCTGCGCCGAGCTGCGACTCGCCGCCGAACCCCTCTGGCTCAAGCAAGTGCACGGGCGCGAGGTCGCCGCGCACGACGGCAACGCGCGGGAGCCCGTGGCGGACGCGGCTGTGACCTTCGCGCCGGGACGGGTGCTCGCGGTCCTCACGGCCGACTGCCTGCCCGTCGTGATCGCCGGGCGCGACGGCGGTCGGGTCGGGATCGCGCACGCCGGATGGCGCGGCCTCGCCGCCGGCGTCATCGAGGCGACGGTCGCGGCGCTGCGGGCACCGGGCGAGGAACTGCTCGCGTGGCTCGGCCCCGCGATCGGTCCCGCGGCCTTCGAGGTGGGCGGGGAGGTACGGGACGCACTGCTCGCGGCCGATCCCGGCGCGACCGCGGCCTTCGCGGCCAATGCCCGCGGGCGCTGGCAAGCGGATCTGTACCGGCTGGCCGGCCGGCGCCTCGAGCGCCTCGGGGTCGCGGTCAATGGCGGTGGCGCCTGTACCTTCGCGGACGCCGACCGCTATTTCTCGTTCCGGCGCGAAGCGCGAACGGGGCGCATGGCGACACTCGCCTGGCTCGACCCGCGGGACTAGCCTGCCGCCAGCGCCCGGGCGACCGGGTATGTGCTTAGTGCTTGAATTTGCTGACGGAAGCCCCATTCTCCCCGTCGGCGGACGCCCGTTCGGAGAGGACCCATGCGCCAGGACAAGCTCACCTCCAAGTTTCAGCTCGCGCTCGCCGATGCGCAGTCGCTGGCGCTCGCCCGCGACAACCAGTTTATCGAGCCTGCGCACCTGCTGGTGGCGCTGCTCGACCAGCAGGGTGGCACGGTCCGCCCGCTCCTCGACAAGGCCGGCGTCAACCTCAACTTGCTGCGCTCGCGTCTCGGCGAGGCCCTCGACCGCCTCGCGAAGGTTGAGGGCGCGGCGGGCGAGGTGCACGTCTCGAGCGACCTGGGGCGCCTCCTTAACCTCACCGAGAAGCTCGCAACCCAGCGTGGCGACCAGTTCGTTGCCTCCGAGCTGTTCGTGCTCGCGGCGGTCGGCGACAAGGGCGAGACCGGCAAGCTCCTGAGGGATGCGGGCGCCGTCCACGGCGCGCTCGAGAAGGCGATCGAGGAGGTGCGCGGCGGCGCGAAGGTCGCCGATGCCAACGCCGAGGACGCGCGCGGCGCGCTCGACAAGTACACGATCGACCTGACCGAGCGCGCGCGCAGCGGCAAGCTCGACCCCGTCATCGGCCGCGACGACGAGATCCGTCGCACCGTACAGGTGCTGCAGCGGCGTACCAAGAACAACCCGGTGCTGATCGGCGAGCCCGGCGTCGGCAAGACCGCCATCGTCGAGGGACTTGCGCAGCGCATCGTCAACGGCGAAGTACCGGAGGGCTTGAAGAACAAGCGCATCCTCGCGCTCGACATGGGTTCGCTGATCGCCGGCGCGAAGTTTCGCGGCGAGTTCGAAGAACGCCTGAAGGGCGTCCTCAACGATCTCGCCAAGCAGGAAGGCCAGGTCATCCTGTTCATCGACGAGCTGCACACCATGGTCGGCGCCGGCAAGGCGGAAGGGGCGATGGACGCCGGCAATATGCTCAAGCCCGCGCTCGCCCGCGGCGAGCTGCATTGCGTTGGCGCGACCACGCTCGATGAGTACCGCAAGTACATCGAGAAGGACGCCGCCCTCGAGCGGCGCTTCCAGAAGGTGCTGGTCGAGGAGCCCTCGGTCGAGGACACGATCGCGATCCTGCGCGGCCTCAAGGAGCGCTATGCGGTGCACCACAAGGTGCAGATCACCGACCCCGCGATCGTCGCCGCGGCGACGCTCTCGCACCGCTACATCGCCGACCGGCAGCTGCCCGACAAGGCGATCGATCTCGTCGACGAGGCCGCGTCACGCATCCGCATGGAGATGGATTCGAAGCCCGAGGTGATGGACCGCCTCGATCGGCGCGTGATCCAGCTCAAGATGGAGCGCGAAGCACTGCGCAAGGAAAAGGATCCCTCGTCGAGGAAGCGACTCGAGCAGCTCGAGGAATCGGTGCGCGGGCTCGAGAAGGAGTACGCGGATCTCAACGAGGTGTGGAAGCGCGAAAAGGCGGCGTCGCAGGGCGAGGCGCAGATCAAGGCCGAGCTCGAGCGAGCGCGGCTCGACTTCGAGGCGGCGCGGCGCGCGAGCGACCTGGCGCGCATGTCGGAGCTGCAGTACGGCCGCATTCCGGACCTCGAGAAGCGCCTGAAGGCCGCACAGGACGCCGATGCCAACGCGCCGACCCTGGTGCGCAACAAGGTGACCGAGGAGGAGATCGCCGAGGTCGTGTCGAAGTGGACCGGCATTCCGGTCACCAAGATGCTGGAGGGCGAGCGCGACAAGCTCTTGCGCATGGAGGAAGCGATCGAGGCCCGCGTCGTCGGCCAGGCCGAGGCGGTGCGCGCCGTCGCCGATGCGATCCGCCGCTCGCGTGCGGGGCTCTCGGACCCCAACCGGCCGAACGGCTCGTTCCTGTTCCTCGGGCCCACGGGCGTCGGCAAGACCGAACTCACCAAGGCGCTCGCGGAATTCCTCTTCGACACCGAGGACGCCCTTATCCGCATCGACATGAGCGAGTTCATGGAGAAGCACTCGGTCGCGCGCATGATCGGCGCGCCGCCCGGCTACGTCGGCTACGAGGAAGGCGGCTACCTGACCGAGGCGGTGCGCCGTCGCCCCTACTCGGTGATCCTGCTCGATGAGATCGAGAAGGCGCACCCGGACGTGTTCAACGTGCTGCTGCAGGTACTCGACGATGGCCGCCTGACCGACGGCCAGGGCCGCACCGTCGATTTTCGGAACACCGTCATCGTGATGACCTCGAACCTGGGTTCGCAAGTCATCCAGGAGAACGCTGGCGATGGCAACTACGAACGCATGAAGGCGGCCGTGCTCGAGATCGTCGGCAGCCATTTCCGGCCGGAGTTCGTGAACCGCATCGATGACATCGTGGTGTTCCATCCGCTCGGCCGCGGCGAGATCCGCCGCATCGTCGACATCCAGCTCGGCTACCTGAGGAAGCGCCTCGCCGAGCGCGACATCGGCTTCGAGCTCGACGACGCCGCGCGTGACCGCCTCGGCGAGGCCGGCTTCGATCCCGTGTACGGCGCGCGACCGCTCAAGCGTGCGATCCAGCAGCAGCTCGAGAACCCGCTCGCGACCCGCATCCTGAAGGGCGAGTTCGGACCCGGCGATACGATTAAAGTGTCGGCGAGCGATGGCGCGCTCGCCTTCAGCAGGGCGCGCCGCGCCGCCGCGTGACGGCAACGCGCTGCTATCATCGATGCTGTCCGGGACGACGCGCCCCCGGGCAGCGCCCGCTGCCCCGCGACGGCGGACATCGTTAGCCGGAGTCCAGTGGATGCCAATTTACGAGTACCAGTGCGGTAGCTGCGGCACGCAGCACGAGGTGATCCAAAAGATGAGCGAGGCGGCGCTGCGGAAATGCCCGACCTGCGGCAAGCTGCGCCTGACGCGCCTGATCTCGGCGCCGGTGTTTCGCCTGAAGGGCGGCGGCTGGTACGAGACCGACTTCAAGTCGGATTCCGAGTCGAAGCGCAACCTGCACGCCGAGGAAAAGGGCGAGAAAAGCGACAAGGGCGACAAGGGCGACAAGGGCGACAAGAGCGAGAAAGGCGAGAAGGGCGAGGCGCCGGCCAAAGACGCAAAGGCTGACACCGCGGCAACCACCGACAGGGCAGCGCCCGTGGAGGCGAAGGGCGATGGCGCCACACCCAAGGCGGAGCCCGCCAAGGCGACCGCCACGGAGGCCCCGAAGGCACGCAAGCGGGCGTCCGGGCGCCCGGCCGCCAAGCGCGCGCCGGCCAGGCGCAAGGCGCCGCGCCGCCGTTGAGCGGCCTTCGGGCGGGCTGTTGGCGTGGATGTGCCTTGCCACCCCTCGGGACCGGCCCGTAACATCGCCGGCTCCCCACGCGCGGGTCTCCGAGACGAAGCATGCGGTCCCACTACTGCGGTCAGGTCAACGAAACGCTCATCGGCCAGACGGTCACCGTCGCCGGCTGGGTCCACCGGCGTCGCGACCACGGCGGGGTGATCTTCGTGGATCTTCGCGATCGTGACGGCCTGCTGCAGATCGTGTTCGACCCGGACGCCGCGGCGGTGTTCCTGGAGGCCGAACGCGTGCGCAGCGAGTACGTCCTCGCCGTGACCGGCCACGTGCGCAAGCGCCCGGAGGGCACCGCGAACGCGAACCTGGGCTCGGGCCAGGTGGAATTGCTCGCCCAGTCGCTCGTCGTGCTCAACCGCTCGGAGCCCCTGCCGTTCCAGCTCGATGAGGAAGTGCGCGAGGAAGTGCGCCTCAAGTACCGCTACCTCGACCTTAGGCGCGAGATCATGCAGAAGCGCCTGCTGCTGCGCCACGAGGTCACGCGCGCGATCCGCCGCTATCTCGACGCGCACCGCTTCGTCGACATCGAGACGCCGATGCTGACCAAGGCGACGCCCGAGGGTGCGCGCGACTACCTCGTGCCCTCGCGCACGCACCCGGGCAAGTTCTTCGCGTTGCCGCAGTCGCCGCAGATCTTCAAGCAGCTGCTGATGATCAGCGGCTTCGACCGCTATTACCAGATCGTGCGCTGCTTCCGCGATGAGGACCTGCGCGCCGATCGCCAGCCCGACTTCACGCAGGTCGATATCGAGACCTCGTTCCTCGGCCAGGGCCAGATCATGGACCTGATGGAAGGGCTGATCCGCACGCTGTTCCGCGACGTGCTCGCGGTCGACCTGCCGGCGCCGTTCCCGCGCATGCCCTACGCGGAGGCCATGCGCCGCTACGGCTCCGACAAGCCGGACCTCAGGATTCCGCTCGAGCTCATCGACGTGGGCGATCTCGTCAAGACGACCGAGTTCAAGGTGTTCGCGGGTCCCGCCAATGCAGCGGACGGCCGCGTGGCGGCGCTGCGGGTGCCGAAGGGCGTCGAGCTGTCGCGCAGCCAGATCGACGAGTACACCGCGCACGTCGCGCGCTTCGGCGCCAAGGGTCTCGCCTACATCAAGGTGAACGACGCCGCCCAGCTGCGCGCGGGGCTGCAGTCGCCGATCCTGAAGTTCCTGTCCGACGAGGCGATCGCAGGTATCCTCGAGCGGACCGGCGCGCAGTCAGGCGATCTCGTGTTCTTCGGCGCCGACCGCGCGACCGTCGTCAACGAGAGCCTGGGAGCACTGCGCCTCAAGGTGGCGGCCGATCGCGGCCTCATCGCCAAGGCATGGCGGCCGCTGTGGGTCGTCGATTTCCCGATGTTCGAGCACGATGCGGCGGCGGGACGCTGGGCCGCGATGCACCATCCCTTCACGTCGCCGGTCGTTGAGGATGCCAGCGCGCTCGTCGCCAACCCGGGCGCCGCGATCGCGAAGGCCTACGACTGCGTGCTCAACGGCTCGGAGATCGGCGGCGGTTCGGTGCGCATCCATCGCGAGGAGATGCAATCCGCAGTGTTCGGACTCCTCGGCATCGCCCCCGAGGAGGCGCGCGCAAAATTCGGCTTCCTGCTCGACGCACTCAAGTTCGGAGCGCCGCCGCACGGCGGCATCGCCTTCGGACTCGACCGCCTGGTGATGCTGATGGCGGGCGCCGACAGCATCCGCGAGGTCATCGCCTTCCCGAAGACCGCGACCGCCTACTGCGCGCTCACCGAGGCGCCGACCGAGGTGAGCGAGCAGCAGCTCAAGGACCTGCACATCAGGCTGCGACCGATTGCCTGAGCCGCCGGCAGTCCTCGCCGCGCACGGCCTCTGGAACACGGGGCTCGAGGCGATGCTGTTGCGCCAGCGCCTCGCGCACCGCGGTTTCTCGGTGCGGCAGTTCCACTACCGCTCGATGACCGCGACGCTCGCCGAGGTCGTGGCGGAATTCAGCGCCGCGGTGCTTGACCTGCCGCCGCCCGTGCACCTCATCGGCCACAGCCTCGGCGGACTCGTGGTACTCCGGCTCATCGACCTCAAACCCGCGCTTCCGATCGGGCGCGTGGTGCTGCTCGGCGCACCGGTGAACGGCAGCGCCGCGGCGCGCTCGTTCATGCGGATCCCGGGCGCCTCGTTCCTGTTCGGACCGCTCGCGGATGCGGAACTGTTGCGCCCGGAACCGCGCGTCTGGCGTCACCCCTTCGAGATCGGCGTGATCGCGGGCTCAAATCCGATCAGCTTCGGGCACCTTTTCAACCAATTGCCGGAGCCCAACGACGGCACGGTGACGGTCGATGAGACCCGGCTCGAGGGTGCGACCGAGCACCGCGTGCTGCCGGTGAGCCACACCGGCATGATGTTCGCCGACAGCGTCGTCAGCGAGACCGCCGAATTCCTCGCGAGCGGGCACTTCAGCCGAGCTGCTTGAGCCGGTAGAGCACCTCGAGCGCCTCGCGCGGCGTCAGCGCGTCCGGGTCGATCGCGGCGAGCTCCCGGGCGAGCAGGCCGGCCGGCAGCGGCGGCGGCGCACTTGTGATCGCGGGCGCGGCGAAGCTGAGCTCGCCCTGCGGTCCCGGTGGATGCTGATCATGGTCGCGCCGCTCGAGCGCGACCAGGTAGAGGCGCGCCGCCGCGACCACCTCGCGCGGTACGCCCGCGAGGCGCGCGACCTGCAGGCCGTAGCTGCGGCTCGCGGGGCCGTCCTTCACCGCGTGCAGGAACACGAGCGTCTCGCCGTGCTCGGTCGCATCGAGGTGCACGTTGCCGACGCCCATCGCCTGCTCGGCGAGCGCGGTGAGCTCGAAGTAGTGGGTCGCGAACAGCGTGAAGGCGCGCACGCGCCGTGCCATGTGGTCCGCCGCCGCCCACGCGAGCGAGAGACCGTCGAAAGTGCTGGTGCCGCGGCCAATCTCGTCCATGAGCACGAGGCTCGCAGGCGTCGCGTTGTTGAGGATGTTGGCGGTTTCGGTCATTTCGACCATGAACGTGGAACGCCCGCCCGCGAGGTCGTCCGCCGCGCCGATGCGCGTGAAGATGCGATCCGTGGGCCCGAGCACCGCCTGCTCCGCCGGCACGAAGCTGCCGATGCGCGCGAGGATGACGATGAGCGCGGCCTGGCGCATGTAGGTCGACTTGCCGCCCATGTTGGGCCCGGTTATGACCAGCATGCGGCGCTGTTCGTCGAGCTCGAGGTCGTTGGGGACGAACGGCCCCGCGAGCACGCTCTCGACGACCGGGTGCCGCCCGCCGAGGATCCTGAGCGCCGGAACCTCGACGAGTTCGGGTTCGACGAACCCGAGCTCGAGCGCGCGCGCGGCGAGGTTGACGAGTACGTCGCTGAGCGCGAGCGCACGCGCGCTCGCTTGCAGCGGCGCGAGCGCCGCGAGCAGCCGATCGAGCAGGCCCTCGTAGAGCAGCTTCTCGCGCGACAACGCCCGCTCGCGCGCGCCCAGCACCTTGCCTTCGAAATCGGCGAGCTCCGGGGTGAGGAACCGTTCGGCATTCTTCACCGTCTGGCGGCGCACGTAGTCGGCCGGCGCGTTCTCCGCGTCGCGCCGGTTGAGCTCGATGTAAAACCCCGACACGCGGTTGTAGGCGAGCTTGAGGCTCGCAAGGCCGGTGCGCGCGCGCTCGCGTGCCTCGAGCTCGAGCAGGTAGCTGTCGGTGTCGGAGGCGATGTGCCGGAGCTCATCGTGCTCGGCATCGAAGCCCGCGCCGATCACGCCGCCGTCGCGCAGGAAATGCGCCGGCATCTCGGCGAGTGCGGCACCGAGGAGCTCGGCGAGTTCCGGGTGACCGGTGAGCGGCACTGCGAGCGAGGCGAGGAGCGGGGAGTCGTGCAGCGCGACGAGCGCGCCCACCGCCGGCAGCAGGCGCAGCGCCGCGCGCAGCTGCGCGAGGTCCCGCGGACGGGCGCTGCGCAGCGCGACGCGACCGAGGATGCGTTCCACATCGCCAATGCCGCGCAGCAGCGCGCCGAACTCCGCGAGCCTGTCGCCGGCGATCAGCGTCCTGAGCGCGTGGTGGCGGTGGCGCAGCACGCCATTGTCGCGCAGCGGCCGCCCGAGCCAGCGGCGCAACTCGCGCGCGCCCATGGTGGTCGCCGTGCGGTCGAGTACCCCCGCCAGCGTCAACTCGCCGCGCCCCGCGAGGCTCGAGTCGAGCTCGAGGTTGCGCCGCGTCGCCGCATCGATCAGCACCGCCGCGTCGCGCTCCTCGGTCACGAGGCCGCTCAGGTGCGGCACGGCCTGGCGCTGGGTCTCCTGCACGTATTGCAGCAGCGCCCCCGCCGCCGTAACCGCGAGCGGCTTGTCGGCACAGCCGAAGCCCGCGAGGTCGTGGACGCCGAACTGCTGGCAAAGGAGGCGCGTCGCGACTCCGAGCTCGAAATGCCACGGCGCGCGCGTGCGCGCGCCGCGCAGCGTTGCCGCGGCGCTGCCTTCGGCGACCAGGAGCTCGGCGGGCTTGAGGCGCTCGAGTTCGCCCTCGAGCGCGTTCTCGCTCGCGACTTCCATAACCGTGAAGCGCCCGCTCGCGAGCTCGAGCCAGGCGAGGCCGGCGCGCGGTGCGGCGCTCACGACGGCGGCGATGAGCGTCGCGCGACGCTCCTCGAGGAGACCGTCGTCGGTGACGGTCCCTGGCGTCACGATCCTGACGATGCGCCGCTCGAGGGGTCCCTTGGTCTTGCCGGGCTCGCCAATCTGCTCGGAGATCGCGACCGACTCCCCGAGCCTCACGAGTCGCGCCAGGTAGTTCTCGAGGGCGGCGACCGGCACGCCCGCCATCGCAATGGGGGCCCCGGCCGACTGGCCGCGCTGGGTCAGCGCGATGTCGAGGAGTGGCGCGGCGCGGCGCGCGTCCTCGTAGAAGAGCTCGTAGAAGTCGCCCATCCGGTAGAACAGCAAGATGTCCGGGCACTCGGCCTTGAGCGCGAGGTACTGCGCCATCATCGGCGTGTGCGCGGCGGCGGCGGGCGGCGGGGATTTGACAGGCGCGGTCATGCGGCGCAGCGGGGGTCCGTTCGTGGAATACTCCTCAACCATTATCCACGAGCCTCCGGTCCGCGCCGGGGTCCAATCGCATGGCCAATCGAACCGGCATCGAGCGCGCCTCCGATGGCGACCCCGCCCTGGCAGCGCCGCGATTCGCGTGGCTGCGCCTCTTGAGGCTCCACCACTGGCTCAAGAACCTGCTGCTCGGCGTGCCCTACCTGACCGCGCAGGCGTGGACCCGTCCGGCCGCTGCCCGGGAACTCGCGCTCGGCATCGCGGCGTTCTCGCTGGTCGCATCCGCCACCTACGTGCTCAACGACCTGACCGACGTCGCCTTCGACCGCGAGCACGCGGCCAAGCGCCACCGGCCGCTCGCCGCGGGCACGATCTCGGTCGCGGCGGCGCTCGTCGTCGCGGGCGCCTTCGGCATCGCGGGCCTTGGCCTCGCGTGGCTCGTCGGCGGCGGATTCCTCGGTGCGCTCGTCGCTTACGTCGTGCTGACGACCCTCTACACGCGGCGCTTGAAGAAGGTCGCGCTGCTCGACGTGCTCGCGCTCGGCGGGCTGTGGACGCTGCGCCTGGTCGCGGGCGCCGCGGCGATTCGAGTGGACCTGTCGGCGTGGCTGCTGAGCTTCGGTGCGTTCCTGTTCCTTAGCCTTTCGCTCGTGAAGCGTTGCGCCGAGCTCTACGCCGCGCCAGGCGAAAGCGTGCCCGGGCGCGGCTACCGGCGCGCGGACCTCGGCGCGCTGCAGAGTCTTGGCATCGCCACCGGCGTGGTCTCGGTGCTGGTGCTCGCCCTGTTCGTCGATTCAACGCCGGCGGCGCTGCACTACCCGTTCCACGCCCGCCTGTGGCTCATGTGCCCGGCGATCTGGTACTGGCTCGGGCGCGTATGGCTCGTGACCGCCCGCGGCCAGATGCACCACGATCCGATCGTGTTCAGCCTGCGCGATCCGCCGAGCTGGGCCGCCTTCGGCGCGGTCGCCGCGGTCTGGGCGACGGCGCTCTTGGGCCCCTAATGCCGCTGGCCGTAGTCGCCGTCGGAGGTGCGTTGCGGCGCCAGGGGCTCATCGCCCTCGCGGCGCTTGTGCTCGGCATCGCCATCGTCGGCGCCTACGACGCCGCGCTCACCGCGAATCGCTATCCTTATTCGGGCGACAGCGCCTCGTACATCGAAATGGCGGAGTCGCTGCGCACCGCGGGCCGCGAGCGGGTGACACCGTGGGAACTGACGCCGGGGGACCGGGACGAGGTGCCACAGCCGCTGTTCCCGCCCGGTTTCGCGGTGCTGGTGGCGGGCGTAGTGCCGTTCGCGGGCGATGCCCGCTCGGCGGCGCTCGTCCCGTCGCGCTTCGCGGCGGCGCTCCTGCCGCTGCTGATCGTCGTGCTCTGGCGCGGCGCCGCCGCGCCCGCGGCGCTGCTCGGGGTCGGGCTCTGGGTGCTGCTTTCGCCGGGCGTCCGGGAATGGCAGTTCGTCGCCTACTCGGACGTGACCGCGCTCGCGCTCGCGATCGCAGCTCTCGGCGCGCTCGCGCGACCGTTCGCCGCCGCCACGACACCGCGAACGGCGCGCCCGGGGTGGTGGCTGCTCGCCGGCCTGCTCGCGGGCGCGTGCTACGCGGTCCGCAACGCCGGGCTCGCCGTGTTGCTCGCCGCGGGCGCCACGCTCGGCTATGCGTGGCTGCGCGGCTTCATCGGCGCGCGGCAAGTCTGCCTGTTCGGCGTTGCCGCGGCGCTGCCGCTCGGCGCGCTCGCGGCCTACGACTTCGCCACCTTCGGCACCTTCTGGCCTTATTCGATGCCGCCGTCGGTGCGGCCGTGGACCCTCAACCTCGCGGATTTCGCGACCGCACAGCTCGAGGATGCGGGACTGCCACGCCCCGTCGCCGCGGCACTCCCCGAGGGCGCGCTGGTCCCGGTGCTCGGCGCCGCGTTCGCCGCCGGCGCCTTCGCCTGGTGGCGCACGCGCGCCGACGCCGGCCGGCACATGCTGCTCACGGTCCTCGGGCTCTACGCCGCCGGCGGCGGCGTGCTGCTCGTGCTGTCCCGCTCGCGCTACGAGTGGGGCAACACGATCGACTATCGCAACGCGCTCCAGTACAGCTTCGCACTCGCGCTCGCCGCGCTCATCGCGGCACCCGCGCTCCTCGGGGTGCGCGCGCGCCGCGTCCTCGGCGGCCTGCTGGTGCTGTGCCTCGCCGGCCGCGGCATCGCGGTCGCGCACGAGGTCGGGGAGGCGCGGGCGCGCGCAGCCGACTCGTGGCTCGTGCTCGATCGGGACCGGACGCTGATGGCAGCCGCGCGCGCCATTCCGGCGCGGACGCTGGTGGCCTCGAACGCAGCGGTGCTGTTCAGGATCGGCGGCCCGCGCGCGGCGCGTCAGCTGGACGTTGGCGGCGATGACGGGGACTTCGCGGGCTCGCTCGCGCTGTTGCGCGACGCCGCGGGCGGGCGTCCCACCGCCTTTTTGCTCGTGTGCAACGAATGGACCTGGAAATTCTCGGCGTGCGGCGGCGCGCCGACGGCAGCGGCACCCCCTTGCCGTCGCTTGCGGACGCTGCCACCCCTCGTCGTCGCCTGCGCGCCGAGCGCGCCGGATGAGCGCGCCGTCGCAGCGTCCGGGGCGTCGCGCGCCCCGGACGCTCGCTGAGCCGGCTTACTTCGCCGGAGCGCCCAGCCAGTCGGCAACGCCGCCGTGCTTGGAGCACGTGCCGGAGTGCGTCTTCGAGTGCGAGTAGCTGCCGTCCTTGCACTTCGCCGTCGCGCCCGTGGCATCGGTCGAGGAGGCCGCGGCGGCCTTCGCGGGGGCGGCGGCTGCCGCAGGCTTGGCAGGCGCGGCCGCCGGAGCCGCCGCGGCGGCGGCCGGTGCCGCTGCCTTGGCGGCCGGCGCAGGCGCTGCCGCCGGAGCCGGTGCGGCCGCCGGAGCCTTGGCCGCGTCCGCGTCCTTCTTGATTCCGCCGTGTTTCGAGCAGGCGCCGCGACCGCCGTGCGGCGAGGTCGTGCCGTCGGTGCAGGCCACGGGACCCGCGGCGGCATCGGCAAAACAAGGCGTCGTGAAGAGAGCGGCGAGGGCGATGCCCGACGCCACCAAAGCGAGTCTGTTCATTTGGAGTCCCCCAAGGTTCGCGCGATCCGGGCCGGTGGTCCGGCCTCCCGCGGCGCGCGTAAACCGCAGGATGTTGTTGCCCGGTACGCGATTCGACCCGAAATCCGCGCGGAAGGCCACCGTTCTCGGGCGCGTCGCGCCGGGCGGGAGGGCGGGGGCCGGCGCATCGACAGCCGGCGTTCTTGAAGTATGGGGCGCGGCTCTGCATACTGTATGTATGTACAGATGCTCGGAGTCGACCCGCTTGGACCCCGCCAACCGCGCTCTGGCGCGGCTCGGGCGCCGAATCCGCCTTAAACTCCGGGTGGCGCGCTGACGATGGAAGGCACCCGCTACAACGATGTCGAGCTCCTGCGCCTCGCGGTACGCGTCGGCGAGTTCCTGAAGTCCTCCGGCCGCTCGATCACCACGGCCGAATCCTGCACCGGCGGTTGGATCGGCAAGGTACTGACCGACGTCGCCGGCAGTTCGCAGTGGTTCGAAACCGGGTTCGTGGCCTACGGCAACGGGGCCAAGACGACGCTGCTCGGCGTGCTGCCGGCAGAGCTCGAGCAGCACGGCGCGGTCAGTGAAGCCGTCGTCAAGGCGCTCGCGCTCGGTGCGCTTGAGCGCGCAGCGGCGGACATCGCCATCGCGGTCTCCGGCATCGCCGGGCCGGACGGCGGCACTCCGGGGAAGCCGGTTGGCACGGTCTGGCTCGCCTGGGCGTGGCGACACGGCAAGTCGCTGCACGTGCAGGCGCGTCGCAAGCTCTTCAAGGGCGATCGCGAGGCAGTGCGCCGCAAGGCGGTCGCGGGCGCGCTCGCCGGAGTGCTCGAGCTATGAGCGCGAACCTCGAGGCCGCCGCATCGGTCGAGCCCGCGCGGCGGCGCCTGTTCTTCGCACTCTGGCCGGGAGTGACCGTTCGCGAACTCCTCGCCAGCGCATTCCACGATGTCGCGGCGGCGGCGGGCGGCCAGAGCGTCGTTGCCGCGAACCTGCACGTGACGCTCGAGTTCCTGGGCTCCATTGCCGAGGAACGCGTCGCCGAGCTTGAAGCGCTCGGCGCGAGCATGCGCCTGCCGGTGGGCGATCTCGTGCTCGACACGATCGAGTGGTGGCCGCGGCCGGCACTGCTGGTTGCAGGAGCGCTGACTCCCAGCGCTGCGCTCGTGGACCTGCAGTCGGAGTTGCGGCGGCTGCTCGGCATTCGCGGCTTCCGTGTTGATTCGCGTGCGTTTCGTCCGCACCTCACGCTCGCGCGTCGCGTGCGCGGCGTGCCACCGATCGAGCACGGTGCCTCAGTGCGCTGGCCGATGCGCGAGCTGGCGCTGGTCGAGTCGCTGCCGGTCGCGAGCGGCTCGCGTTACTCGCCGCTCGCGCGCTGGTCGCGCTGATGCGAACGCGCTGCAAATTGCCCGCTTTCCACCGCATATGGCGCTGCTCGCGCAGCAGCCCTATGCGATAATTCAGTTACTACCTCGGAGGTATCCCGGCGATGGAAGACAACCGCAAAAAGGCGCTCGCGGCAGCGCTCGGCCAGATCGAAAAGCAGTTCGGCAAGGGTTCGGTGATGCGTCTCGGCGATGCATCCCAGGCCATGGATTTCGACGTGATCCCGACCGGCTCGCTCGCCCTCGACATCGCACTCGGCGTCGGTGGTCTGCCGCGCGGCCGCGTCGTCGAGATCTACGGTCCCGAGTCCTCGGGCAAGACGACGCTCACGCTCGAGGTGATCGCTCAGTGCCAGAAGCTCGGCGGCACGGCGGCGTTCGTCGATGCCGAGCACGCGCTCGATCCGACCTATGCGGAAAAGCTGGGCGTCAAGGTCGACGATCTGCTCGTCTCGCAGCCGGACACCGGCGAACAGGCGCTCGAGATCACCGACATGCTGGTTCGCTCCGGCGCGGTCGACATCGTCGTCATCGACTCGGTCGCGGCGTTGACGCCGAAGGCCGAGATCGAGGGCGAAATGGGCGAGCTGCAGGTCGGGCTGCACGCACGGCTGATGTCGCAGGCGCTCAGGAAGCTGACCGGCAACATCAAGCGTTCCAACACGATCGTGATATTCATCAACCAGATCCGCATGAAGATCGGTGTGATGTTCGGTAACCCCGAGACCACGACCGGCGGCAACGCTCTCAAGTTCTATTCCTCCGTGCGCCTCGACATCCGCCGCATCGGCGCGCTCAAGAACGGCGAGGAAGTGATCGGCAACGCCACGCGCGTCAAAGTCGTGAAGAACAAGGTCGCACCGCCGTTCCGCGAGGCCGAGTTCGAGATCCTCTACGGCCACGGCATCTCGCGCGAGGGCGAGATCATCGAGCTCGCGGTCGGGCAGAACCTGATCGAGAAATCGGGTTCCTGGTACGCCTACAAGGGCGAACGCATCGGCCAGGGCAAGGACAACGCGCGTACCTTCCTGCAGCAGAACCCGAAGATCTTCGAGGAGATCGACGTGCAGCTGCGGGCGCGCCTGCTGACGCCGCGTCGCGGCCAGTCGGGCATGGCCATCCCGACGGCCGCCGAGGCCGCCGAGACGGCCGAGGAAGTCGAGGGCTGAGGCGACCGTGGCATTCGGCCCCCGTGGCGGCGGCACGCCGCCCCGCACCGGCCGCCGGTTTGGCGGTCGTGCGCGGCCGGTCGATGAACCGGCCAGCGTCGGCGCGGCGCGAAATCGTGCGGTCGGCTTGCTGTCCCGCCGCGACTACCCGCGCGGCGCGCTGAAGGGCCGTCTGACCGACGCGGGATTCGAGACCGGGGCCGCGGAAGCGGCGGTCACGGAGCTCGAGGACGAGCGCCTCGTCAATGACGAGCGCTACGTCGAGGCCGCCGTCGCCAGCCGCACGGCGCGCGGGCAGGGCCCGATCCGGATCGCGCTCGAGCTGCGGCGCATGGGCGTGGCCGCCGAACTCATCACGCGCGCGGTCGATGCGCGCGCGCCCGACTGGGTCGAGCGCGCTCAAGCCCTCAGGCGGCGGCGCTTCGGCGCCGGCGCGGCGGCAGGCGGTGCGCAGCGCAACCGCCAGGCGCGCTTCCTGCTGTACCGGGGTTTCACCGGCGAGCAGGTACGCACGGCGCTCGGGCGCGCGGGGACCGAGCTCGATGAGGATCTCGCCGTCGCCCTCGACGAGGATGCCGGGTCCGAGGCCGAGCTCGCCGACTAGTCGCGCCCCCGGCGCCGGTAATTTGCCCGTAGAATCTGCGGTTCCGTAGCTTTCCGCTGGCACCCCCGGCCCATTCGCCATGAACGACACCGCCGCCCGCTACCTCGGTAGCACGGAGCTGAGGACACGATTTCTCGAGTACTTCCGCCGCCACGGGCACGCGGTCGTCGCCTCGAGTTCGCTGGTCCCGGGCAATGACCCGACGCTGCTCTTCACGAATGCCGGCATGGTCCAGTTCAAGGACGTATTCCTCGGCAACGACGTGCGCCCGTACGTGCGCGCGGTCTCCTCGCAGCGCTGCGTGCGCGCCGGCGGCAAGCACAACGACCTCGAGAACGTCGGCTACACGGCGCGCCACCACACTTTCTTCGAGATGCTCGGCAACTTCAGCTTTGGCGACTACTTCAAGCGCGAGGCGATCCGATTCGCGTGGCAGTTCGTAACCGGTGAGCTGGGCATTTCGAAGGAGCGCCTCTGGGTCACGGTTTTCGAGACGGACGACGAAGCCTTCGATCTCTGGGTCAGCGAGGCGGGAGTGCCGCCCGAGCGCGTCAAACGGCTCGGCGCTGCCTCGAACTTCTGGGCGATGGGCGACACGGGCCCTTGCGGACCCTGTAGTGAGTTACACTTGTTCCGGGTCGAGGGCGACTTCACCCAGGCGCAGGTCGATGCGCACGCGAAGCGGTTCTACTCGGGCGACGAGTCGGAGCACGGCTCGGACGCCTGGATGGAGTTCTGGAACCTCGTCTTCATGCAGTTCGAGCGCAAGGTAAAGGACGGGCCGCTGTTGGCGTTGCCGAAGCCCTCGATCGACACGGGCGCCGGCCTCGAGCGGCTCACCTCCGCCCTGATGGGCGTGCCGTCGAACTACGAGACCGACCTGCTCCTGCCGCTGATCGAGACGGC
>JANXZZ010000223.1 GCA_025355245.1 Pseudomonadota bacterium
TCCTGGCGCACCGCCACGAGCGGCTCCTCCTCGAACGGGTCGCGGCCCGCGAGGAGCGAGGTGTGCCAGGCGATCTCCTCGGCGGTGTGCCGGAGGAAATACGCCCCGGTCAGGTTCTTCCAGACCCGCTCGACGTCGGACGCCGCCACGCCATCGCGGGTCAGGATCTCGCGTGCCTCGAACTGCGTCTCCGCAATCAGCTCGCCCTGGTCGATGGGGCTCTCGAGGCCGCGCCTGAGCGCCCGCCGCGTGCGGTCGTAGAACTCCTCGAACAGCGAGGACTTCCAGGTGTTCCAGAGCTTGGGGTTGGTGCCGCGCACGTCCGCGACCGTCAGCACGTACAGGTAGTCGAGGTGGGTCTGGTCGCCCACCCGGCGCGCGAACTCATTCACGACCTCGGGGTCGGTGATGTCCTTCTTCTGCGAGGTCACCGACAAGAGCAGGTGATGGCGCACCAGCCACGCGACCAGGCGCGCGTCGTAGCGCGACAGCCCCTGCTCGAGGCAGAAGGCCTCCGCATCGACGGCGCCGAGCTCCGAATGATCGCCGCCGCGGCCCTTGGCGATGTCGTGGAAGAGCGCGGCGAGGTAGGCGAGTTCGGGGCGCGCGAGGGTCTTGAAGAGCGCGGACAGCTTCGGGAACTCGTGCTCGAAGCGCGTGAGCGCGAAGCGCCTTAGGTTTCGGACCACGAACAGCGTGTGCGCATCGACCGTGTAAGCGTGAAAGAGGTCGTATTGCATGCGCCCGACGATGCGCCCGAAGGCCGGGATGTAGCGGCCGAGCACCCCGTACAGGTTCATGCGCCTGAGTCCCCGGGTGACGCCCTCCGGCTCGCGCAGGATCTCTAGAAATAAGCGGTGGTGCCGCGGGTTCTGGCGGAACTCCTCGTCGATGAGCCACAGGTGTCGCTGCAGGCTGCGGATCGTCGCCGCGCGCACGCCCTTGAGCTCGGGGCTCTGCTGCAGCAGCTGGAAGAGCTCGAGAATCGCGGCCGGCGTGCGCAGGAACACCTCGTCGTTGACGGCCTCGAGGTATTCGTTGCGCACTTGGAAGCGCGCGTTCAGGGGCTGCGGTGTCGTCGGCGCCGGGTTCAGGATCGCCTCGCTGAAGAGCTGCAGCAGCATCTCGTTCAGCAGCGAGATGTCCATGACGGTGCGGTAGTAGCGCTGCATGAACTGCTCGACCGCGAGCGTGTAGGTCGCATCCTCGTAGCCGAACTGGCGCGCGAGGTGATCTGGTGGTCAAACAGCAGCCGGTCCTCGCGCCGCCCGGTGAGCACGTGCAGCGCGAAGCGGATCTTCCACAGGAGTCCCTGCGCGTTCTTGAGTTTCCTAAGTTCGTTGCGCGTCAGGAAGCCGTGGTCGACCAGTTCATCGAGGGTCTCGGCACCGAAATGCCGCTTCGCGACCCAGGCGATGGTCTGGATGTCCCGCAGGCCGCCGGGGCTCGCCTTCACGTTCGGCTCGAGGTTGTAGCCCGTGTCGTGGAACCGGAGGTGGCGGGTCCGTTGTTCCTTGACCTTGGCCTCGTAGAACTCCGCCGCGCTCCAGATGTGATCGGGCGCGAGCGCCTTCTTCATCGCGACGTAGAGCGGCTCGGGGCCCGCGAGCCGGCGCGCCTCCAGGAGCGTGGTCGCGACGCTGATGTCGGCGAGGCTCTCCTTCTGGCAATCGTCGATCGTGCGCACGCTGTGGCCGACCTCGAGGCCGATGTCCCACAGGAACGTCAGGAACTGCTCGAGGCCGCCCTGCCAGGGGGTGCTCTCGGTCTTGGGCAAGAGCACCATCACGTCGATGTCGGAGCAGGGGTGCAGCTCGCCGCGCCCGTAGCCCCCGACCGCGACCAGCGCGAGATCCCCGGCGTGGGCACCCGCGTAGAGCGCCCAGGCCCGGGTCAGCACCACGTCGACGAGCAGCGCCCGGTCGCGGACCAAGAGCTCGACCGGCTCGTCCGCCGCGAAGCGCGCCTTGAGCGCGGTGTCGGCGTCCTCGAGCGCGCCGCGAAACGCGAGGATCGCGTTGGCCGGGACCGCGAGCGTCACGGCGGCGAGGCGCTCGGTCAGCACCGCCAGCATCGGCCAGGGCGCGGGCGGCGGCCAAACGGCGCCCGGCTCGTCGCTTTCGTAGGGAACCGGCTGGATATCCACCGCGGCTTTAAGGGGCGGGGCGGGCGGCCGCGAGGCCGTCGCGGTCGGCCTTGCCGAGCGTCAGGACCTCGTGGCCGGTCGCGGTCACGAGCACGGTGTGCTCCCACTGCGCCGACAGCGCGTGGTCCTTCGTGACGACCGTCCAGCCGTCGGGCAGCAGCCGCACGTGCCGCTTGCCCGCGTTCACCATGGGCTCGATCGTGAAGATCATGCCCTCGACGAGCGCAAGGCCCGTGCCCGGCTCGCCGTAGTGGAGGACCTGGGGGTCCTCGTGGAAGATCCGGCCGATGCCGTGCCCGCAGTACTCGCGCACCACGCTGAAGCCG
>JANXZZ010000232.1 GCA_025355245.1 Pseudomonadota bacterium
CCACTGATATCCTGAAGAAGGCCGCCACTACCTGGGGCAAGGACGGACTGAATCGCACGCGCGGCTGCGGCAGCCCTTGGGATGCGATCACCTACGACCCTAAGCTCGAGCAGCTGTACTTCGGCGTGGCCGGTCCCGCGCCGTGGAACCCCGTGGATCGCGCCTCGGACATGGGCGACGAGTGGTTCAGCACGGCGGTAGTCGCAGTCGATGCGAAGACAGGCACCTACCGCTGGCACTACACGACGACGCCGCACGACGCTTGGAACTTCGATGCGACCATGCATATCATGGTTGCGGACCTGAAGATTGACGGTCGCGAGCGGCGGGTCATCATGCAGGCGCCCAAGAACGGGTTCTTTTACGTGCTCGACGCAAAGACTGGCAAGCTGCTGCGCGCGAACAACTTCGCGCACGTGACCTGGGCGTCGCACATTGACATGAAGACCGGCCGGCCGGTCGAGATACCCGGCGCGCGTTATTACCAGATGCCGGAACACCGCGCGGTCGTCAGTCCCGGGCCGGGAGGCGCTCACAACTGGTACGCGATGTCGTACAACCCGGCAACCGGACTCGTCTACATCCCCTCGTCGGAAATGCCGACGCTGATGGAAGTGGTCCCCTCCACAGACACCGGTGGCGGCACCGCGATCGGCGGAAACGTCAACTTCGACATGCTGCTCGGCGTGCACGACCCAGCCTACCGCGACCAGATGTACGGCGAGCTGATCGGCTGGAATCCGCTAGCCAACAAGGCGCGCTGGCGCGTCCGGCATCCGTTCCCGGTCGCCGGCGGCACGTTGACGACTGCGGGTGGAATGGTGTTCCAGGGCACGACCGACGGCAGATTCGTAGCCTACGATGCGGAGACCGGCAAGACGCTTTGGAGCTGGCAGGGCGAGGGCGCGATTCAGTCTGCACCCTCGACCGTGAACGTCGATGGCCAACAGTACATCGTCATCTCCTCCGGCAACGCGACCACGGGCGCACTGACCGCGTACCTGTCGCCGACGGCAGTGCGCACCAGCCGCGGCCCCTCCCGGCTGCTGGCGTTCCGGCTCGGCGGTACAGCAACATTGCCGCCGATGGTCGCGGAGGTTCCGTTCCCGAAGCCGCCGCGGGCCCGGTTTCCCGCTGATGCCGCGCAGCGCGGCGCGCTGCTGTACGTGATGAATTCCTGCGATCTATGTCATGGCGCCGACGCGGTAGGCTCCGGCGGGTCGGTGCCGGACCTGCGCCGCATGACGGACGATACGCACCAAGCGCTACACGCGATCGTGCAGCTCGGTGCGCGACAACCGCTAGGCATGCCGAAGTTCGCGGATCTGAGCGACGGCACGCTTGCTGACATCGAGGCATTCCTAACCAACGAGGCCTGGAAGGCCTTCGAGCAGCAGGAGGCGGCGACCGCCAACGCCCCGCCGCGCTGACGCGTGCTGCAGGGCCGGCGCGGAGAGCACGGCGCGTGCGCCGGGTACAGACCAAGGAGGGATTGATGGCTAGCGCGTGGGGGCGTCGCGCGAGATGATCCGGTCGCGCACGAGGCGGCGCAGGATCTTGTTGGCGGCCGACTTAGGCAGCTCCGGCCAGATTTCGACCGACTTCGGTGCCTTGAAGCCAGCGAGATGACTGCGCACGTACGCGAGGATCTCCTCGGCTGATAAGCCCTCGCGGCCGGCGACGACCGCGTGCACGCGGTCCCCCCATTTCTCGTCGGGCAGCCCGACGACTGCGGCCTCGACGACCCCGGGAAAGGCGAGGAGCGCGTCCTCGACCTCGCGCGGATAGACGTTGAAGCCGCCCGAGATCAGCATGTCGTTCTTGCGGTCGAGGATGTAAAAGAAGCCGTCTTGGTCCATCGTGCCGATGTCGCCGGTATGCAGCCAGCCATTGCGCATCGCCTCGGCGGAGTCCGCCGGGCGGTTCCAATAGCCAGACATCAGCTGCGGCCCACGGCAAACGATCTCACCGGGCTCGCCCGACGGCACGAAGCGGTCATGCTCGTCGGCGATCGCGACTTCGGCACACGTATATGGCCGCCCGCAGGAACCGGTGCGGTCGTGATGCTCGGGCGCAAGAAAGGTGATGACCATCGGGCTCTGCGCCTGCCCGTAGACCTGCGAAAAGATGCGTCCGAAGCGTTCCTCGGCGCGCCGGAGCGTCGCCGGCGAGATCGGCGAGGCGCCGTAGGAGATCGAGCGAAGCAGGCTTGGCTCGTCGCCGGCCGGTTCCTCGAGGATCATCGCCAGCATCGAGGGCACCAAGAACGTGTGCGTCGCGCGAAAGCGCAGGCTCATCTCCAGGAAGTCCGGGGCCCTGAACTTCGGCATCACGAGCGCATGCACGCCGCGGACCAGGCCCGGCAGGAAGAACGCGCCCGAGGCGTGTGCAATCGGTGCTGCATGCAGGAACACGTCCCCGGCCTTTAGGTCCGGCACCAAGTCCATCAGAAATGCGGCGATTTCCCACAGTTCCCCGCGCGTAGTTAGCACAACGCCCTTGGGCCGGCCCGTAGTGCCGCCCGTGTAGCCGAGCCGATACGGGGCCTCCGGATCCCGCTCGACAACACATGGATCGGCGGCGGCGTCGCGAATCAGCTGTGGCAGCTCATTTCGGTGAATCTTTACCTCGCAGCGCAGCGCTTCCTCGCCATCGTGGATTAGCGCACGGCATCCGGAGTCGCCCAGCTTGTACTCGTGGTCACCCGTTGCCTCGCGACTATTAAGGCCGACGCGCACGAGCCCGGACTTGGCGAGTGCGTAGTACGCGACCAAGCAGTCGATGCCGTTGGGAAGCAGCACGCCGACGCGGTCGCCCGGCACAAGTCCGACGTTCAGCAGGGCCTTGCCGAGCCGGTCCGTCAGGCGATCGAACTCGCGGAAGCTGACAGTCTGCACGCCCTCAGACAGGCAGGGTGCATCTCCGTATTGCAGCGCAGAGCGACGAATCAGAGATCCAATCTGCATGAGGCACCTAACAGGCTGATGAAAAAGCCTTGAATACGCCCCACGCCGCGCTATGCAAGTGTTGATGTGTTGAACTAGAGAAAAAGCAATGCGTGGTCATGTAGCCTCTCAATCGAACATGTTCAACGACTTCTCAGCGGAGGGACGTGTGCCGGCCATAGCAACCGTTGCGCTCGATCAAAGCGTACACCGATGCCGCGCCTAAGCAGTCGCCCGATGCTCAATCGAATGTACAGCGAGATTGGCCGGCTGTCGATTCCGCCGGAGCGGTTGCTAACGGGCAGTAGCTGACCAGACTGTATTCGGAACCAAGTGATCGGCTTTCGCTCCTTCAATGCGGTGGTGCGCGAAGCGCGCCGTCTGA
Source organism: Pseudomonadota bacterium (assembly GCA_025355245.1). Taxonomy (GTDB): domain Bacteria; phylum Pseudomonadota; class Gammaproteobacteria; order Steroidobacterales; family Steroidobacteraceae; genus CAIKZZ01. The sequence goes on from JANXZZ010000232.1 coordinate 3,331, forward strand.
AACTGCTCGTAGACGGGCGCTTCAACGTTGGTGGTACGTTGATCGAGGCCTGCGCCTCGCTCAAATCTTTTTAGAACTAAGGGTGGTGGTCGCTCGGGGCCCGACGCTGATGGGAATCACGACTTCAAGGCGCCGGCGGCGCAACGATACGCACGCAAGCACGAAGGACCGGAGATTTAAGCTCTTGCGAAAATCATTGGGTAGGGAAGCCAAGCTGTGCTTGCGGATGGACAATCGCCACCGATCTGATCAGCGATGTGAGCCTCGGCCCGTCGTTGGCGTGACCGAGTCCTGAGGCTGCTGGCAAGGCGGCGACGCAAGCGGCTTCGGCCCAGGAGTAAGTATTCGGTGGGTGGCGTGTCAGTGCTGACGGCAAATCGGCAAGCAGGACAACTGTCAGGTAGTGGTAATCCTTTCGGTAGCGAACGAGTGGGCCTGCCAATCGACTGTACTCGCCGCGATTGGACCGAGGACTCGCAGGCGATGTACCCGCTGTGGTGGACTTTGCGACGAAGCCGGTGATAGCGCTGGGGCAATTGAAGTGCACCCGAGCCCAGCAAGTGCCGGCCGGTTTGGTGCTCGCGGACGCACGGTACGTGGGGAACGATGCGGATTTGCACGGCGACATCAGTGCCTTGGGACTTTCGCCTAAGAGGCGGGGAGCGAAGGCGGCACGACGCTGTAGACGCAAGGCCACAAGCCGCTCCCGGCGCGCGGATGTTGCGGCCGCCCCCCCTTCGCAACAAAGTCCGACCCGGCGAGTAGTGCGGGATCGAGCGGCCGTTCGACGCGACCGAGCCGACGAAGTACTGGCTCTCGACGCTGCCGGAGAGGATCACGTCCAAGCGGCTCATTCGTCAGATCAAGCTGCGCTGGCGCATTGAGCGCGGTTACCAGGAGCGAAAGCAGGAACTCGGCTTGGGTCAACGCGCCAAGAAAACACTGCGCTGCGAAAGCCGACCTCAAGCTGCGGCCCGCCGGGACCCAAAAGTTTCGGCCCGCGACGCTTTCTCCGTCGGAGTGAACGCCATACTGCCGACTCGATTAGAACCATGCAGCTTAGACGCGCAGCGCTATCCGTTTGCTGCCGATCCGTGCACGCTGCCGGCAAAACGTGGCCGTAGGTAACTTATGTAGGGTCATTGGCAACGTGATATAAGGATGACAGAGAAGATTGTAGGACAATCTGAGACTGAAGGGACGCGCAGTCGGACGCGTCAGCGTGCGAATTGCGCAACGCGGCCCAGCAAACATATCTGCGGAGGCATGAACCTTTGTGCTGAACAACCAACTCCGTCGATCGCAGTACAGCATCGACGTATGCAGTTCCCGAGACGCTTGGACCCATGGCGCCGCGCTTAGAGGCTGGGATCATCAGTACGGGCAGGTACGGCCGGGCGCCTTCACGGGCATGTTCAATGTCGCCTGGCTTGGTCCCGTGCA
>JANXZZ010000295.1 GCA_025355245.1 Pseudomonadota bacterium
ATTTCAATACCACGCTGATGCTGGTCGGTTCCGACACGCCATTGACGGTGATGATGTACGGACGCATGCGCGAAGGCGCGACACCGGTGCTCAACGCCGTCAGCCTGTTCCTGATGATTGCCTCGGCGGGTCTCGCGCTCACGCTGATGCGCGGCAGCTCGCGCACCCCGGCGCCCGCCACCTAGTAGTCGACCGGCGTCGACAGTCCCGCGGCCGCGAGCCGGGTCGCGATCTCGAGCCGGGCCCGATGCACGCCCACCAACGGTCGCCGGCGCGCGGCCATTACTTCGGCCGCCGTGAAGTCGGGTGTGCCTTTGCCTGCCTCCTCGCCGGCAAATCGCTCGACCAGCCAGTTGAGCACCCCGGCCAGCGCCGCGTCGGAGAGCGCCGAATTGGAGGCGCCCGGCACCCGCAACAGGAAGTCACGGCCGTCGTCGCGCCGGATCAGCTTGCCGACCGAGTCGCGCAGCGAGGGAATCTTGTGCGCGACGCCGACGCCGTCCGCGCCATGACAGCCCTGGCAGCGCAGCACGTAGTTTTGCTCGGCGCTGCTGGCCGGTGAGTCGGCGCGCGCCGCGGTGACGATACACAGTCCCGCGAGGGCCGGGAGCAGCAGACCGCGCCGGAACGAGCGCGCCGTCACGGCACCGGCGGGTCGAGTACTTCGGCGCGGTGGTGCCTGACGGCCTCGCCGCTTAGCGCGAGCGCGCGTTCGCGGGCGACCTCCTCCGGCTGCAGCGCCGCCACGGTCGCGGGCGCCTGGGCCAGGTCGAAGACGACGAAGTTGATGACGGCGGCGATCGTCGCGTCATCGAAGCGGGTGAATTCCGGCATCTTGAAGTTGAAGTGCCGCTCGTCGACGACGACGTCGCCGTACATCCCGAACAGGAGCGTGAGCACGAGTTGACGTCGCCCCTCGGGAATCCCGGCGTAGTGCGCGGGATAGCGCAGCAGCGGCGGTGCGAGGCCGGCCTGACCCGCGCCGTTCGCGCGGTGACACACCGCGCAGTTCGCCTGGAAGAGCGCCGCACCGTCCGGGAATCGCGCTGCGGGAGCAGCCGGCTCCTCGGCCGCAGCGACAGCCACCGCCAGCAGCGCCGCCGAGGCAACGCCGGCGATAGTACGTCGCAGGCGCGAACTCACTTGTCGGCGACACCCAGGATGACCGACACCGAGCAGTGGTAGTTCGGGTTGTCGTTGGCCATGCACCAGTTGATGTCATTGTTGGCCGACAGCCGGTAGATCGGCTTCTCGCGCTCGTTGCGGTTGCAATAGCAGTTGCCGCAGCTCGTCTTGCCGCAACAGTCGTTGTAGGAAACGATGTAGTCGCGGGCGTCGACCGGATTGTGGCAGGTACCGATCCAGGTGATCGGGGACGGCGTCGTGCCCGGCGGGCAGCTCGAGGAGCTGCCGCCACAACAGGAGCACAGGAACCCGTCGATCGCGCAGAACTTCCAGTAGTCGCAGCTCGACGTATCGTCTGCGTGGCTCTTGGCCGGGGGTTCGGCTGCGTTCGCCCGCGAGGAGCGATCGATGGGCAGGAGCGGCAGCAGGCTCGCGCCGACCAGTAGCTGGCCGAAGGCACCGAGAAAGCCCCGTCGCGAGGTCCGCTGCGCAACGGCGCGCGTCGAGCTCTCGAACCATCGATCCAGCCGGCTGCGCCTGTTCATGGAGTCACCAGATACCAGGGCGTTTGCCCGACTTTTTCCGCGACGTGCTTGATTGCGCCGCTGTGCGCGTCGATCATCAGCAGGTTCGAATTCTCGGTGACCGCGAACACGAGCGGCTCCGCGTCCGCGGATACCTGTACGCCGAGCACCGTGCCGTAGCGCTTGGTGTCGATCGGCCAGCGCGCGATGCGCTTGTGACTGTCGGTGTCGAACACCCAGATCTCCGTGCCGCCGTTTTTGTGCGAGCCTTCGCCGCCGCGGTGCATGGGCACGAAGAGCCGCGCTGTGCGGCGCTGGTAGGCGACCATCTGCGTGCCGCCGGGGCGCCATTTGCCGCGCTCCGCCTGTGTGACGAGCGACCAGGTCGGCGCGAACTTGGGCTCGGCCGCCGACAGATCGGCCACGTGCACTTCACCGAGGAACGACACGAACGTCACCTGCGAGCCGCTCGGCGCGCCTTGCACGAATATCGGGTCCTTGTCGGCGTTGAAGAACGGCATCGACAGCGCGCGCGATGCCTCGCGTCCCTCGTCGTTAAGGACCACCGTCAGCAGCCGCCCGCTCTCGCAGAGCGATGACACGCGTCGCGGCCCGGAAGCGATCGCGAGCACGCAGCCATCCGTCTCGATCTCGCCGATCACCGCGGCTTTGGCGACGTCGACGACCGTGAACGAGGTCGCCGGGGTCGCGTTGGCGACGTACAGGAACCCCTGGTCGGCGCTGTAGGTCACGTTGAAGGCGCTCGGCGGCCCCTGCAGCCGCTTGGCGGGCAGCACGACTTCCTTGGTAAATCCAAGGGTCGTGTTGTCGGTGAACTCGACGACGTCGGTGCGGATCCCGTGCCAGCCGCGCGACCAGTAGGTGGTCGCGACCGCGGTGGTCTTGCCATCGCTGCTGAGCGCGAAGCCCGGGTAGTACCCCGCGTCGATCTGGCCGAGCAGGCGGCCGCTGTCGCCGTCGTAGACGTAGAGCCGCGCGTCGGTCTCGTAGTACGTCGCCGAGTCGTAGACGAATGCCCAGTGCGGCGTCTGCGCCGGCAGCCGCACGACCTCGAGGCGCTCGGCGGGCAGCGGCGCTGCCGCGTCGACGGTGCTCGCGAAGACCAGCGAAATCGCGAGGCTCGCAACCGAGAGTGACCGCGCACGCATCCAGATTCTCCCGCTTCCCCGACCGGCAGCAGCGCACCGCGCCGCCGCTTGCCTGTGTGATCGCAGTTTCGCATATCGGTTCGCGGGCCGGAAGTACGCGAAAACGCGGCGTGACCCGCCGCGCGGACGCGTGCTAGCGTTGCGGCAACCGGCGCCCACGGGCCTTCGGTGACCGCGCATCCCGCGCACGCGCCCGCGACTCGCCGAGAGCCGATGAACCTGCCCCCCGCGACACCCGATTCCGGCGCCCGCACGACGCCGCCGTACGCGCAGCGGGCCCAAGGCCGCTGTTGACGCCTCTCGAGCACGAGCTGCCCAAGTGCCTGTACCTCGCCACCGCCGCCCGGGCGGCTGCGACCCCGCCGCTCGTGGGCACGGTCCGCGCGCGCGCGGTCATCGTCGGGGCTGGCTACACGGGTCTTTCGACGGCGCTGCATCTTGCGGAGCGCGGAATCGATGCGGTGCTCGTGGAGGCGCGGGAACCCGGCTGGGGCGCCGCCGGCAGGAACGGCGGCCAGGTGAATGCGGGTCTCAAGCACGAGCCGCCCGCCGTCGAGGCGGCGCTCGGGCCCGTCCACGGCGCGCGCCTGGTACGGCTCGCGGCCGAAGGACCGGACCGGCTTTTCCGCCTGGTGGCGCGCCTCGGCATCGAGTGCGAGGCCGAGCGCGGCGGCACGCTGCGCGCCGCCGGCACCGACCGCCAGGCGGCGACCCTCGTCGCCTCCGCCGCCGACTGGCGGCAGCGCGGCGTTGACATGAAGATGCTCGATCGCAGCGCAGTCGCGGCTCTGACCGGGACGGACCGCTACGTCGCGGCACTTCACGATCCTCGCGGTGGCTCCGTTAATCCGCTTGGCTATGCGCGCGGCCTCGCGGCGGCGGCGCAACGCGCCGGTGCCAAGATCTTCGGCCGCACCCCCGCGCTCGCCGTCGAGCGCGGCGCCGGCGGCTGGCGGGTCCGGACGCCCGCCGGCGCGATCGAGGCCGAGCAGCTCGTGCTCGCCACCGACGGCTACTCGGACGATCTATGGCCGGGACTGCGAACCAGCATCGTGCCGGTGTATAGCGCGATCGTCGCGACCGAGCCCCTGCCGGCGGCGCTTGCGACCTCGGTCCTGCCGAGCCGCGCGGTCGTCTACGAAATCGGCGCGATCACCGTCTACTACCGGCGCGATGCGGGCGGCCGGCTGTTGCTGGGAGGGCGCGGCCTGCAGCGGCAGGCGCTCGAGCTCGAGGACTACGGCCACCTGGTCCGCTATGCCGAACGCCTCTGGCCGGCGCTGCGCGACTGCGCGTGGACGCACTGGTGGAACGGCCAGTTCGCACTGACGCCGGACTTCTACCCGCGCTTCCACGCGCCGGCGCCTAACGCCTTCATCGCGCTCGGCTACAGCGGTCGCGGCGTCGCGCTCGCGACCGCCATGGGGGGCGAGCTCGCCGCTGCCGTCGGCGGCGTGCCGCTCGCGGAGCTCGCGATTCCGGTTACCCCGATCACCGGCATCCCGCTGCACCGGTTCTGGAGACTCGGGGTCGCGGCCCGCGTCGCCTACGGTCGGCTGCTCGACGCCGTCGGGCGCTGAGCCGCGGCGCGTGGCGGGGCGCATGCGCCGCCGCCCGCCTTGTATCCGGCCCGCGAGCGGCGTAGAAGCCTGCAGTCTGTCACGCCGAGGAGGGTCGCGTCATGCTGAAGAAACTGCTGGGTGCACTGCTGGTCGTCGTAATCGTGCTGATCGGCGTGGCCTACATGCTGCCCCGCGACGTGCACGTGCAACGCACGATCGTGATCGACCGCCCGGCCGCGGCCGTATTTCCGATGGTCAACTCGCTGCGCCGATTCAACGACTGGTCGCCGTGGAAAGCGCTCGACCCGAACGTGAAGATCACCTTCTCCGGGCCCGACTCCGGCGTCGGCGCGGCCATGTCCTGGGCGGGAAACTCCAAGGTCGGACGCGGCAACCAGATCATTACCGACTCGGTGCCGGACAAGCGCGTCAATACCGACATCGATTTCGGGGACATGGGTGGCGGCAAAGCCGCCTGGGTGCTCGCCGCCGACGGCTCCGCCACCGAAGTGGTCTGGTCGCTCGACGTCGACCTCGGCAACTCGCCGATGGGCCGCTACATGGGCCTTTTCATGGACAAGGCGGTCGGCCCCGACTACGAGCGCGGCCTCAAGCAGCTGAAGGCACTGGCCGAAGCGCCGACGGCAGAAGCGACGTCGGGAGTCGAGACGACTCAGCCGGCGAGCGCGCCGACCACCTCGGCGAACGCGGCGACCAGCTGATCGACCTGTGCCTCGGTCGTAGCCGGGCATATGAGCATCATGTTGTTGAACGGCGCGATCACGCAGCCGCGGTTGAGCAGGCCGATGTGGATGGCCTGTTCAAGCTCCGGGGCGTGAGCGCGGATCGCCTCTGATCCGCTCCTGAGTGGCCCCGGTGCGCAGATGAACTCGATGCGCGCGCCGACGCGCGCGACGTGCCAGGGGAGCCCCAGGCGCGCAATCGTCGCCTCGAGGCCGGCGGCGAGACGTCGCGCCAGCGCATCCATGTGCGCGTAGGCCGCCGCCGTCATGACCTCGGTCAGCATCGCGCGCATCGTCGCCATCGAGAGCGCATTCGCTGACAGCGTCGTGCCGATGCCGGAGTGGCCGGCCGGCTCTTCGCGCCGGATCCGGTCCCAGCCGGCGGCGATCGCCTCCGTGAATCCCCAGACGCTGGTCGGCACGCCCCCGGCGATCGGCTTGCCGAGCACGAAGATGTCGGGATCGAGGCCGTGCGCGCGGCTGTAGCCTCCCGGCCCCGTCGAGATCGTGTGCGTCTCGTCGATGAGCAGCAGCGTTCCGGTCGCGCGCGTCAGCGCGCGCAGAGCCGGGTGGAAGCCCGGCGCCGGCAACACCATGCAGCAGTTGGTGAGCACGGGTTCGGTGATCACGCACGCGACGTCGCGAGCCGCGAGCGCCCGTTCGAGCGCCTCGACGTCATTGAACTCGATGACCTCGGTCGCCGCGGTCAGATCCACGAACTGCCCGATCAGCCCGGGCCGGTTTCGGGCACGACCGTCCTCGAGCGTCACGTAGGTCTCATCGACGGCGCCGTGGTAGCAGCCGTTCATAACCAGGATCTTCGGGCGGCGGGTGACCGCGCGGGCCAGGCGCAATGCAAAGCGGTTGGCGTCCGAGGCGGTGGTCGCGACCTGCCAGTGCGGGAGGGCGAAACGCTCCGTCAACAGCCTGCCGACCACGAGCGCGTCCTCGGTCGGCAGCATGTACGCGAGCCCGCGACTCGCCTGCGCGATCAGCGCCTTCACGACCGGCGCCGGCGAATGGCCGAACATGGCGCCGGTATCGCCGAGACAGAAATCCGCGAGCGTGTGGCCGTCGACGTCGGCGAGCGTCGCGCCGTGCGCGGTGGCGACGACGAGAGGAAACGGCAACGGCCAATCAAGCATCCAATGCAGCGGCACGCCGGCGTAGTAGCCGGACGTACCGCTCCCGGTGAGCGCGCGCGAGCGCGGGTGAGCGCGGACATAGCGCTCCTCCTCGCTCGCGCGCAGGCTCGCGAGCCGCGTCCGGCCTATGCCGCGGAGCACCTCGCCGGAGTCCGCGGCCCGAGCCGCGGCCTCAGGCGTAGAAATCGTACTCACGGTTGAAGATTTCCTCGATCAGTTCGCCGTACTCCCCGCGCTTTAGCTCGGCGTAGAGCCGCAGGAACTCGGCCGGCATGTACTGCTTCAGCAGCTCCGAGCCCTCGAGGCGCGCGAGCGCCACGATGAGGTCGCTCGGGAAGTCCTCGTCGCTCCCCGTGCTCGCCTTGCCCCCGAGCGGCTCGGTCGGCTCGAGCTCGTTGCTGACGCCGTGCAGGATACCCGCGAGGATCGCTGCGACTGTCAGGTGCGGACTCGCATCGGCGCCGGCCACGCGGTGCTCAAGGCGGCGCGCCTGCCCGTGAGCGGCCGGGACGCGGAACGCGACGCTGCGGTTGTTGTGGTCCCAATCCCGGGTAGTCGGCACGAACAGCCCGAGATAGCGACGCTGCGAGTTGAAGTTGGGCGCGAAGAAGGCCAGCGAGTCGTACATGAGCGCTTGCGCCCCGGCAATCGCACGCCGCAGCAGTACCTCCCCGCCCGCCGCACCGAAGCGATTGCGACCCTGCTCGTCGACGAGACTGACGTGGACGTGCAGTCCGTTGCCGGGCTGCGCGGCGAAGGGCTTCGCCATAAAGGTCGCCTCGAGACCGAGCGAGCGCGCCACGCCTTTGACGAGTCGCTTCAGCAGCACCGCGTGATCGGCCGCCAGCAGCGGATCGGCGATGTGCCTGAGGTTCACCTCGTACTGGCCGATGCCGTACTCGGCGACCGCGCCGCACACGGGCAGGCCCTGGACCCGCGCGGCCTCGTTGACTCGCGACAGGAACGCCGAAGCATCCTCCACCGCTTCCAGGGACAGGTTCGCGGCGCGGCGCGAGGGCGTGCGCCCGGGCAGGGCGCCGACGTGGATCTGGCCTTCGGGGCCACGCTTCGGGTCGATCAGGTAGAACTCGAGCTCGCAGGCGACGACCGGGTGCAATCCCGCGGCGCGGCACGCCGCGACGATGTCGCCGAGGATCACGCGCGGGTCGAACCACAGCGTCTTGCCGGCATGAACGTCTTGCATCCGGCAGACGACCTGCGCGGTCGGCGTGTCGGTCCACGGCACGCGCGTGAGCGCGCCCGGGATCGGCAGCGCCGTGCCATCCGGATCACCATCAAGCTTGCCGATTCCGAGCGGGCCCTGGCCGAGACCACGGCTGTCCGCAACCAGCGCGCAGGCGGAATACTGCACACCGTCTTCGAACAGCTTCTCGCCATCACTGGCCGGCAGGCGCTTGCCCGCGGTGGTGCCGTTGATGTCGATCGTAAAGGCGTCGATCGCCTCCACGTCGGGGTTGATCTTCAGGAACTCCCGCCACTCGGTTACTGGTGCGCTAGGGGATGTCTTGTGTTCATGCATGATTACCTGCCTGGATAGAGCGCTCAGAGGCGATCCCTGAGCGCGTAGAAGGACATCGCCGCCACCAGGGTCGGCCAGCGCAGCGCCGGCCCCCCGGGAAATGCGGGAACGGGGATGAGGCCGATGAGCTCGAAGGCCTCGCGCTCACCCACGAGCGCCTCCGCGACCACTTTGCCCGCGTAGGGCGCGAGCACGACGCCGAGCCCGGAGAAGCCGCTCGCGTTGTAGAGGCCCGGCTCGAGCTCGCGGACGAGCGGCATGCGAGTCGGCGTGATGCCGAGCGTCCCGCCCCACGCATAGTCAAAATGCACGTCCGCGAGCTGCGGGAAGACGCCGAGCACGTGCGGGCGCACGAAGGCGGCGATGTCGCGCGGAAAACGATAGCCGTAGTTCTCGCCGCCGCCGAACAGCAACCGATGGTCGGGCGTGACGCGGAAATAGTTGACGACGAAACGCGAGTCGGCGACCGCGGCGCCGTTGCTGATCAATGCGCGGGCGCGCTCGGCACCGAGCGGCGCGGTCACGGCAATGAAGTTGTTGATCGGCATCACGCGCCGTTCGACCGCCGCCGACAGCCCGCGCATGTAGCCGTTGCAGGCCAGCACGACGCGGTTGGCGCGTACCTCGCCGCGCGCGGTCGGGATCTGCCAGCCAGGCCCGTCGGGCTGCGGCGCCCCGGCCTCAACGCCTTCGTAAATGCGCGCGCCGTGGCTGATCGCCGCGCGGCAGATACCGAGCGCATAGTTGAGCGCATGCAAATGGCCGCCGTGCGAATCAAGCGAACCGCTGTGGTACGCGCTCGTGGCGAGCAGGGCGCGGATTTCCTCACGATCGACGAAGCGGATGTGCGGGTATTCGTAGCGTTGCTGCAGACGCTCGACGTAGCTGCGCGTGCCGGCGGAATAGCGCGGCTTGTGATCGGCGTGCAGCAACCCCGGCCTGAAGTCGCACTGGATCGCGTAGGTCTCGAGCAGCCAGTCGAGGTGCGCTCGCGCGGCAAGCGCGAGCTGCCAGTAGGGGCGTGCCGCGGCCGCGCCGACCTTCGATTCGAGCCACTCCTGGTCGCGGCGCATGCCGACGTGCGCCTGCCCGCCGTTGCGGCCCGACGCGCCCCAGCCCACGCGCGATTGCTCGAGTAGCACCACCTCGACGCCGCGCCGCGCCAGGTGCAGCGCGGTCGAAAGGCCCGTGTAGCCGCCGCCGATCACGCACACGTCGCAGCGGATCGAGCCGTCGAGGGTCGCGGTCGCGACCGCGTCATTTACCGTCGCGGCGTAGTACGACGGCGCGTGGTTTGCGCTCGGCGCCAGGGCGGGCGGATAGGTGCGCGATCGCATCTCACGCCCCGGCCTCGAAGCCGCTCTTGCCGATAAGACCCATGCCGTCGCGGATGTCGGCGAGGATCGCGCGCTTGAGTCGCGTGCTGTTGCGCTCGCGGATCGCCCGGATCGCGAGTTGGTGCTGGTCGACGAGGCTCGCCGTGCCAACGCGCCCGTAGACGACGCGCATGTACGGCCCGAACTGCAGCCACAGCGTCTCGATCAGCTGCGTCATCGTGCGCCGCGGCTGCGCCCGATAGATCGAGAAGTGAAAGTCGAAGTTGCCTTCCATGTAGCCCGTGACATCGCCGCTCTTGAGCGCCATGCCGAGTGCATCGTCGACCGCGCGCAGGTGCTTGAGGCGCGGCGCGTCGATGTGCGACAGCGCGGCCGCGGCCGCCTCGGGTTCCAGCAGCTCACGGCACCGCAACAGGTCCTTGAAGCGATCGACCGTCATCAGCGGCACGACGATGCGGCGCTTCGAGCGTATTTCGACCGCCCCTTCGGCCGCCAGCCGGCTTAGCGCCTCGCGCACCGGCATCTGGCTGACGCCGAGCTCCTGGGCGACGCCGCGCGTCGACAGGCTGCTGCCGGGCATGATCTTGCCGGTCACGAAACGCCGGCGCAGCTCTTCGTAGACGCTCGCGCGCAGCAGCGGACCAGGGGTTGCGGGCGTGGCCATGGGAACGGTCAGGCTGCGACCGGCAGGGCCGTGAGCGCCGGCGCCGCCTCGTCGAGCGCGGCCTTGATGGTATCGACCAGCCGGTCGATCTCCGCGTGCGTGATGATGAGCGGCGGGCAGAACACGATCGTGTCGCGGATCGCGCGGACCATGAGGCCGCGGCGGATGCAGATGTCGCGGACCATCGGCCCGGCGGTGCCTTCCTTGCCCGCGAAGCGCTGGTTGGTTCCCTTGCGCGCGACGATCTCGATGCCACCGATCAGGCCGAGCGAGCGCGCCTCGCCGACGAGCGGATGGCTGCGCAGCCGCTCGAGCGCCTTGGCGATGTACGGCCCGGTATCCTCCGCCGTGCGCTCGACCAGGCGCTCGCGGCTCAGGATCTCCAGGTTCTTGAGCGCCACCGCCGCACACACCGGGTGTCCCGAGTAGGTGTAGCCGTGCACGAACTCGCCACCCGCGTCGCGCAGGGTGGCGACGATGTGCGCGGCGACAGCCGTCGCGGAGATCGGCAGGTAGCCGGACGAAAGACCCTTCGCCATCGTGACGATGTCGGGCCTGACGCCGAAATGCTGGAAGCCGAACCAGCGGCCGAGGCGCCCGAATCCACAGATCACCTCGTCGCAGATCAGCAGGATCCCGTATTTGCGGCAGATCGCCTCGATCTGCGTCCAGTAGCCGGGCGGCGGAATGATCACGCCACCGGCGCCCTGCACCGGCTCGCCGATGAAGGCCGCGACGTTCTCGGGTCCGATCGCGAGGATCCGCTCCTCGAGCGCAGCGGCAGCGCGCGCGGCGAACCCGGCGGGGTCCTCGCCGAAGGCGTCGCCGAACAGGTACGGCTGCATGACGTGCTCGATGCCCGGAATCGGCAGGTCGCCCTGCTGGTGCATCGGTTTCATGCCGCCGAGGCTCGCCGCGGCAACCGTGGAGCCGTGGTAGGCATTCCAGCGGCTGATGAAGACGCGACGCTTGGGCTGTCCCTTCACGGTCCAGTAGTGGCGTACCAGCCGGAATGCCGTATCTACGGCCTCGGACCCGGAATTGTTGAAGAAGACGTGGGCGAGACTACCGCCGAGGCGTGCGGCAATCTCGGCCGCGAGCCGTAGGGTCGGCACGCTAGCAGTCTTGAAGAAGGTGTTGTAGTACGGCAGCTCCTGCATCTGCTCGTAGGCCGCCCGCGCGAGTTCCTCGCGCCCGTAGCCCACGTTCACGCACCACAGTCCTGCGTGCCCGTCGAGAATCGCGTTGCCCTCGGCGTCGTAGATCGTGCTGCCGTCGGCGCGCGTGATCAGGCGACTGCCGCCAAGCTCCGCCTGCAGCCGGTAATCGCTCTGCGCGGGCAGGTGGTGGGCGACATCGAGACGGCGCAGCTCCGTCACTTCCTGTGCCGACAGTTTCAGATGGCTCATGCGGAACTCCTGGTCAGTAGCCGGCGCTCAGGCGCCCAGCAATTCGTTGACGGCGCGGTGCGCCTGCTCGATGGCGACGTCGGTGTAGGCACCGCCACCGGAATCGGAATTTGCGATCGCAATCTGACCGAAGCGCTTGCGCCCGAGCACGTGCGGCTGCTCGCCTTCCGGGACATCGGGCTCGAACAGCGAGTTGTGCTCGGGCGCGTAGCCGTGCGGCCAGCGGTTCACGGTGATGGCGGTGATGTCGGTGGCCGGATCGAAGCCGCCGCTAGCCAGCATCCGGCCGAGCTGGTCGCGGATGTTGCGCTCGAAGGTCTCGAAGGACGTCGCCAGCAGCTCGGCGCGGCCGGCCTTGTTCTGCTCGTGCTCGGGCAGGCCGGGCTTGCAGGGCGTGCGCGTCATCCAGATGAGGCTCGGCTCGTCGGGCGAACGCGGACTCCGGTAGCTGCCGACGTCGACCGTGGCGTTGAGGCGCGCCGAGGTGTGATAGCCGCCAGGCGAGTGGATCTGGCGCACACCGAGCTTCGCGAACGCGCGCCAATTGCGGATCGCGACGCTGGTGTAGACGAGCGGCGTCTTCACGAGCGCGTGCAGGGCCGCTTTCTGGGATTCTGGCAGCGTCGGGCACAGGTACGGGATCATCATGTTGTAGGACGCGAGCACGCAGTGTCGGGCGCGCACGCGCAGCGTGCGGCCGGCGCGGATGTAGGTGACCGCCGTCTCGCTCGCGGCATCGGCCGGCGCCAGGTTTTCGGCGCGGATGACGGTGCTGCTCAAGCGGACTCGGACTGGCTGGCCGACGCGGTCGAGGCGCGCGTAGTCGACGCGGGCGGTCACGACGTCCTCGGCGCTGCTGCCGGGAACCGCGTCCGGGATCAGGCGGCGGACGAGCAGGCGCGCGATCGTCGCGTTGCCGTCCGGGAAATGCAGGCGCACGGAGCCCCCGGTATCCGCGTAGCCCGCCGGCGTGAAGCCCATTCCCGGGATCGATCCCGGCTCGAGCTTGAGGCCCGCGAACCCCGGCATGTCGATGCCCCACGCATCGAGCGCCGACACCGCATCGATGCCGACGCCCCACTCGCCCTGCGTGCGCGCCTGGTAGAACGCGAGCGCCTGGGGGTCGATGCGAGCGAGGTCCTTGAGGTAGTTCCGATAGCTGGTTTTCGAGAGGCGCTGCTTCTTCGCGTTCGAGGTGAGTCCCGGCAGGTAGTCGGTCGAGCCCGCCTCGACGCGTTCGACGTCGGCCCGGGCGACCGTCGAGAGCGGGGTGGCCGCGAGAAACTCGGGCCAGGGCTTCTGCTTGTAACCGGCCGCCAGGTGGTCCGCGCCGAAGGTCTCGCGATCGAAGAACACGCCCGTGCCGAGGCCGAGCCCGTCATAGACCTCCGGGTGCTGGATCTTCTTCGCGAGAAGCGCCGCGTCGATGCCGAGGGCCTTGAGCACGCCGTCGGCCACCGGCCCGTAGGGCCGGGGACTGTCGATTTCGAGAGTCCCGCCGTTCAGGAGTCTGAGCTGGCCGCCGAGATCGAATTCGTTGCGTTTGGCGTGGCCCCCGAAGTCATCGTGATTGTCGAGCACGAGGATGCGCGCGCGCGGACTGCGTTCCCGATAAAAGTGAGCAGCGCTGAGGCCGCTGATGCCGGCCCCGACGACGACGAGATCGAAGCGCTCGTCGAGGTCGGTCGGGGTTGCGGGCGCGGTGCCGTCGCGCAGGGCGTGGGCCGCCTCGAAGGAGCCGGGGTGACTGCCGCGCAGCCCCGTGAGTCGCGGCGGGTAGTAGCCCGACGCGTCCTGGGCCGCGGCCGAAAGCCCGGGCTCCCCGCCAGCGCAGCCGGCCAGGGTTGCCGCGGCGACTACGCCGGCCGAACCCACGGCGACGCCCTGCACGAAATCGCGCCGGGTGATCGCGCGGTGCATGCCAAGTTGGACGTCACGCGGAGCGCGTGGGCGATCGCGGCTCATCTTGAGGGCTCCCCCCGAACAGTGCCGGGCGAGTCCTGCCCGAATGGTGTAGCCGGCGCAGCGGCGCACGGGTCGGCAGGCGCATCCCGCGCCCGCGACCCGACAAGCTACCGGGAGGCCGGGCCGGTAGTCAAGAATCTGCGATCTCAGACGGAGAAGAAAAGGGTCGTTGCGTGGCCGCAACGGCCGCGGGAGAGGGGTCCCGGGAATTGCCTTACTTCGGTCTGGGCGTTATGGTGCGATCACACAGGGATTCACGCTCGCGATTTCCCGAGCGCCGTGCCGACCAACTCCAATCGAGGACGCATCATGCGGGGACGCCCACAGGTTCAAGAGTCGCATACACGCAACGCCGGACGCAGCCCGGTCGCTGCGGCGCTTCTGGTCGCGCTCGGCGTGCTTGCCGTGCCCGGCCTCGCGACCGCGCAGACCGCGCAACCGCAGCCCAGCGACAACGCGCCCGGCAGCCCGCTCCAGGAAGTCGTCGTGACGGCGACGCGTCACGAGGAGAGCCTCAGTAAGGTCCCCTTGAGCGTGACTGCACTCACTCAGGAAGCGCTCGACCTGCGCGGCATCAAGGACTTCCAGGACGTCGCGCGTTTCACGCCGGGCGTCAGCATCGACAATTCCGGCACCAACAACATCTCGATTCGCGGCATCGCCTCGACGGGCGGCGCGGGCACCACCGGGATCTACATCGACGACACGCCGATCCAGATGCGCGCTCTCGCGTTCAATCCTGACGAGACCCTGCCAAAGTCCTTCGACATCAACCGGGTCGAGGTGCTGCGCGGTCCACAGGGCACGCTGTTCGGATCGGGGTCAGAAGGTGGCACGGTCCGCTACATCACGACCCAGCCGAGCCTCAGCAAGAGCGACGTCTACTCGCGCAGCGAACTCTCGTACACCCAAGGTGGCGAGCCCAGCTACGAGGCGGGCGTCGCGGCCGGCGGTCCGATCATCGACGGCACGCTCGGTGCCCGCGCGAGCGTCTGGTTCCGCCACGACGGCGGCTTCATCGACCGCGTCGATCCGGTCAGTCTCGCGACCCTCGACAAGAACGCCAACTACGACCGCACCGTGCTCGTGCGCCTCGCGGCGATTTGGGCGCCGAATGATCGCTGGTCGGTGACGCCGAGCATCTACTACCAGGATCGCTACCGCAACGACGTATCCGAGTACTGGCCGATCTACTCGAATCCCAGCAAGGACCAGTACGTCAGCGCCAACCCGACGCAGCGTTCCGCGCCCGACAAGTTCTACCTCCCGGCCCTCAAGATCGAAGGCGACTTCGGCGCGGTAAAGCTCATCTCGAATACCTCGTATTACCACCGCGAGAACACGACCGGCTACGACGGCACGCTCTACAACCTCGGCTTCTACCAGTCGCTGCTCGGCCTGTCGGGATCCTCGCTGCTCCTCGACGGCACCGGCGTCCACTTGCCGGGGCCGATCTCCGACTACCGCTCGCCCGCGTCGGTGCAGAACATCCAGCAAAACTTCACGCAGGAGATCCGCCTGCAGTCGACCGATCCGAATGCGAAGTTCATCTGGACGACGGGGTTGTTTTTCGGCGAGAACCGCCAGAGTTACCTCGAGCAGATCTACGACCCGAAGGCCGAGGAGTTCTTCCAGTTCCTGGCGGGCTCGTCGGTCGCTGACTTCTTTGCCTACTGCTCCGTGGTCACGAACCCCGACGGCTCGTGCCCGCAGGCGTTGACCCCATCGCCGCTGCTCGCGAACGGCGATTCGTACATCCTGAGCACGCAGGCGAAGGACACGCAGTTCGCCTGGTTCGGCGAGGGCACCTACAGCTTCACCGACCAGCTCAAGGCGACCGTCGGCGCACGCCTGTCGAAGACCAAGTTCTCGTTCCAGACCTACACCGCGGGACCGCAGCTGTACGCGCCTCCGCAGACGGGCACCCCGTCGAACAGCGAGAGCTTCTTCACGCCGAAACTCGGGCTCGAGTACCAGATGGATCCGCATAATCTCTTCTACTTCACCTACGCGAAGGGCTTCCGTCCGGGTGGCGGCAACAACCCGATTCCGGAAGCCGCGTGCGCGCAGGACGCGGTCAACTTCGGACTCACGGCTGGCTTCCCGAAGACTTTCGACTCGGACACGGTCCAGAGCTACGAGATCGGCGCGAAGAACAACTTCAACAACCGCGTGAAGCTCGCAAGCAGCATCTACTACATCAAGTGGAACAACATCCAGCAGACGGTCATTCCGCCGATCTGCCAGATCTCGTTCATCACGAACTTGGGCCAGGCCGAGGCCAAGGGCGCTGACTTCCAGGCCGACATTGCCGTCACCGGGAGCTTCACCGCCGAGATCACGGCGGGCTACACGGACGCGCGATACACGAAGGACGCGCTGCTGCCGGTCGGACCCGTCGTCTCCAAGGGCGATGCGATCGTCGGGCAGAGTGGCCAGCCGAATTCGCCGTTTACCGCGTCGGCCGGCCTCGAATACCGGTTCAGCGCGTTCGACCGCGAGTCGTACCTGCGGGTTGACTACGAATACCAGAGCCGCGCGAAGTGGCCGGGCGCGTCGCAGGATCCGAATACGCTGCAGTACGATCCCGCGAACTTCACGCTCGACCCGACCAACTTCGTGACGCTCCGGGGCGGCATGGCCTTTGGCAGCTGGCAGGTCGCGGCGTTCATCGACACCCTGACCGACCCGAATTTCAAGACCGGTACGCTGGAGAATGATCAGAAGCTCCTGAAAAGCCTGATTGTGTTTTCGTGTTTGATGGAAGGCCTGTT
>JANXZZ010000312.1 GCA_025355245.1 Pseudomonadota bacterium
CTACACGCGCAAATTGAAAAGTATGGCAGGCCGCTCACCGTAGACGAAACAACGGCCTCCCTAGCCGATCCTGATTCGCTCGAAAGCCGCCTCGCGGCGGATCGCAAGAATCTTACGCCGAAGGCGTCCGGCTGATGCACGCCCACAACGAATTTCCCCTGAGAGGTGTCTTATGCCGTTCATCTATGGTGTCAACGCGGCCGCGCTCCAGACGAGCAACGCCACCCCGAACACGGAAAACGACTGCTTTTTCGTGAAACCCGGCACGGGCCGTGGCGTTTCGGTCCAAGCGATCTACTGCCACGGCAAGGGCGCCGCGCTGACGGCGATCAGCGGCATCACGTTCCGTGGGCGTAACTGGACGGCCACGGCGAGCGCTGGCGGCACCGGCATCACGCCGACCCCGCGCGAACTGACCACGCAGGCATCCAAGCACACGGCGGGGTATGCCGTCGCCGCAGTCACCCCCGGCACGACGGCGGGTGGTACCCTGATCGTAATCGGCTGCGGTGCGGCTGGACCTGGCGGTTGGGTCGCCCCGAACCCGGACAGCATGATCGGCGGATTGGAGTCGGCGGCGAACAAGTCGTTCGACATCTTCAACGCATCGGGTACGGCGTCGTTGAACTTTGAACTCTCGGTCGAGACGGTCGAGTAACATCTTACCCGGTCGCCGCTCCGGGAGGAATCTCGGGGCGGCAACCGCATAGCAGGGGGTGGTATGGCAAATATTACGGATGCAGCGGCGGTCGCCTTTTCCAATAACCGTCTCCGCAAGCTGGCTGATCTTCAGGCGCAGTATTACAACTTCGCCAAGATCGTCGTCAACGAGTGGTTCGGGCAGGGCGTCAGCGGCAAGGTGCCGAACACCACGGACCAGTTGGCCGACGCCGCGCTGCTCTTGGGCGATGGGCGTCCCGTGGTGACGGGCGCGGCGCTGACGGCGATCATCACGCGGGCGCAAGAGTGTATTGCCGATTTCGAGGCATCGAGCAACGCCAAGCTCAACAGCGTGAATGCCGTCGCCGTGAACGGTACCCGGTTGCCAAGCAACTAGTGGCAACGACCTAGAGGCGAGGCCACAATGACATGGTGGGACGTCAAGCACGGCGTCGGCGCGGCGTCGAACGGCGGCGGGTTCGATCCGACGAACACGAACTTTGCCACGGATGGCTCGGCCACCTCCGCGACGGGGACGGCGCCGGTCTTCTCGTCCGGCTCCTATACCTTCGTGGCGGGGGACGTTGGCGCATGGCTCTACGTCAAGTCTGGTAGCAATACCATTCCCGGTTTCTACAAGATTTCCTCGGTCTCGGCGGGAGCCGCGACACTGGACGCGGCAATCGGCCACGCCTCAAACACCACGAACAGCCCGAACTCCGCAGACGCCGCCGCATACGTCGGATTTATTGGTGGCACCAATGCCGTCGCGGGCATTGCCACAACGGCCTCGCCCTCGTCAATCACGTGGGGCGTGGACTACGCACAGAACGCAAACGGCGTCCGCACGGCCTATACCGACATGGTGATCGACGCGGTAACGAATACGAAATTCACTAGTGCCGGAAATCCGTGCGGGCCGCATCTGGTCGGCAACGTCATCAACGTCACGAGCGGTACGGGCTTTACCGTGCAGCGGGTACTGGTGTCGAGTGTCTCTGGCGTGACGGCGACCTGCGACCGTGCGCTCGGCACGGTCAGCAGCACCGCTGGGAACGGCAACCTCGGCGGGGCGCTCGACACGATGCAACACGCGACCGACGCGATGGATGGCGACAGTCATACAATTTGGGTAACCGGCAATGCCAATATCGCGGTGGAAATCACCGATACGGTTGGCAAAAACTACTGGCTCCTTGTTGGGTATGGTACGACACGCGGTGATGGGGTGCTGGTCACGCTCACCGCGACCGCGTCCATCGCAGCCATCCTTGGTCCGACCACGCGCATGACGATGGCATGGAACTTCGACCTGCACGGCAATGCGAACGCCACGAATTGCTTCACATGGTTTTCGGTTCCGATTAGCGCGTCCGTTTTTCAGGGGTTGTATTACTGTAAACTCCACCATGCCACCGCAGCCGGGGCATCGAGCGGCAATCCGACGACCATCTATTTCTACTGCGAAGCGTATAGTAACACGGGCGACGGGTTCGCGGGGTATTACGATTTCCACAAGTTCTGTTATAGCCACAACAACGGTGCGATCGGGTTCAGTATGTCCAACACGGGCGGGCAGGCGTATGGTTGTATTGCCTACTCTAACAGTGGCAATGGGTTCGTCCGGTATGAAGAAATGCGGCACTGCCTTTCACACAGCAATACCGGGACGGGCTTTGGAGCCTATAACCAAATATACGGACTACAGTGGCTCAACTGCATTGCGTGGGGGAATGGTGCCTATGGTTTCGTGCCGAACACGGCGACCCCGACCGCGCCAACGTACTACAACTGGCTGATGAATAACGCGGCGGGCAGTAACACCAGTGGGCGCGGCACGGTGCATCCGCAGGAGATTGGCGCGATCACCCTGACCGTCGATCCATGCATTTCCGCCTCCGGTGGCAACTTCGCGCTCAACGCCACCGCCGGTGGCGGCGCGGCGTGTCGCGCGGCTGGATGGCAGACGACGTGGCCCGGTGCCAGTGCGACGATCAATGCACTCGACGTGGGGCCGGTCCAGCACGGCGACCCGGTGTATCTCGATTTCAACGATGCGGCGGCGAATGACGAGTTGACGCAGGTCAGCACCGATTTCCCGACAGGGAGTACGGTGGAGTTTCGGACGGGCAGCAGTCCCGGTGGGAGCAACGCGGCGACGGGCACGCTGCTGGCGACGGTTACGACGCAGGGATGGGGGACGCCCGCAGTCGGAAGCATGGCGATCCTTGGGTCGTGGACGGGTGGGGCAGTCGCGAGTGGCACGGCGGGCTATGCTCGGTTCAAGAATGCCGGGGCCACGAAAAACTTCGACATACCCATCGGTGCGGGGAGCGGCCAGTTGAACATCGACGTCAATCCCATCGTCAACGGCTCGACGCTGACGATTGCCTCGGCAACCCTCACGGCATGAGGTAGTGATGGCATTTACCGCCGACCGATGCGCCGAGACGCACAGTACCGCTGGCACCGGCACCGTTACGCTCCTTGGGGCGATCTACGCCCACCAGTCGTTTAGCACGGCCTGTGCGGCGACGGCGGTGCAGGTCGAATACGCCATGTATTCACAGACGAGCAACGATTGGGAGGTTGGCGTCGGGACGTATGACGGCAGCACGGGGCTGAGCCGGGACGTGATTCTGGCGAGCAGCAATAGCGGCAACGTAATCACCTGCTCGGGCACCTACGTGGTCTTTATGACGGCCTCTGCCAAGGGGCTGCTCAATCCGATTGTTGGCGGTTTCATTCACGGCAACTCACTCGCATTGCCCTAAGCAGGGGAGACTCTGATGGCTGCAAACACGCTACCCATTTTCACGAAGACGCCGAATGTCGGCGGCAAGAAGATCGTCACGGCCCCGACGACGGTCTACGATACATCCGGAACGATTGCGACGGATATTTACCTGCTCTTTCAGGCCGGGGCGAATGGCTCTTTCGTGGATCGCATCCGGTTCAAGTACACCGGCAACGGCACCACGGCCAGCAACTTGGCGTGTGTGCGCATCTGGCTCTCGTCGGTCAATACCGGGACGCCCGTCGCGGGCACCTCGTCGTTCTACATTGACGAAATCGCGCTCCCGGTGACGCCGACGATCAATACGACGACCGTGAACGAGATTTTCGAGATTCCGCTCGGATTCGCGATCCCGGCCAACTGGACCGTGCTCGGCATTATCACCGTCTCGCAGCCCGCCAACTTCGGCTGGCTCGCCACCTGCTTCGGCGCGGATTACTGACCGATGCCGGGCGGCATCGATTCTTTCTCGCTAATCCCACCAACGCACGTCAACGTGCGCACGTTCTACGCGAACTCGTCGGTCGTCGGCGCCTCATGGCACGTCTATCGCCGCCCGCGCGGCGATGCGATGGTCATGATTACCCTCATCGGCGCTGGCGGTGGCGGCGGCAATGCCGTCGCGGGGGCGGCCTCGACGGCGGGCGGTGGTGGCGGCGGCGGCTCGGGCGGGATGACGATCATCACCATTCCGTCGATCCTATTGCCGGACACGCTGTTTATCAGCTTGGCGACGGGCGGCTTCAAGAACGCCAGCACGTC
>JANXZZ010000329.1 GCA_025355245.1 Pseudomonadota bacterium
TCGCCGCAGCGCCCGAACCCGCTCATCACCTCGTCCGCGATCAGGTGCACGCCCTCTGCGCGTGTCGCCGCGCGCAGCGCCGGCCAGAAATTGGCCGGCGCCACGATGCCGTTGGTGCCGGCGTTCGGTTCCATGAGCACCGCGGCGACGTTCGCGGCACCCTCGCGCTCGATCACGGCGGCGACGTGCGCCGCGCTCGCCCGCCCGCAGGCCTCATCGGTCCGGCTGCCGAACGCGCAGCGATAGGCGTAGGGCGGCGGCACGCGCACGACGCCGAACGCGGCCGCGTCGACCTGCGTCGCGGTGCGCGCATCGCCCGAGAGCGCCATCGCCGCGTAGCTCGCGCCGTGGTACGAGCGCTCGCGCGCCACCACGAGGCCGCGGGGCTTGGCACTCGCCTGGCGCGAAAATTTGACGGCGTGCTCGTTCGCATCGGCGCCGCCGAGCGTGAAATACACCCGGCCGCCCGCGAAGCCGCTCTTCTCGAGCAGGAGTTCGGCGAGCTCTGCGCGCGGCCCGGCCCCCCAGGCAGCGGTCACGAAGCAAAGCTCCCCGGCCTGCCGCTGGATCGCGCGCACTACCGCCGGGTGCTGGTGGCCGAGGTTCATGCACTCGGCGAGGCTGCTCATGTCGAGGTAGCGCCGGCCGCTCGCATCGATGAAGTGCGCACGCTCGCCGCCGACGATGGTCGGTGCGTCCCAGTCCGCCTGCACGCACCAGCTGTGCAGGACCGTGTCGCGCTCGTTCAACATGCCTTGAGGCTGCCCCGGCTGTGATCCCAGAACCCGAACACGCGATTGTCCGCGACCTTGCGACGGGGCTCAAGTCCGCGCGGCGCGCGGCGGTCAGTGAGGGCGGAAGCCGACAAGGACCTCGACGACCTCGCCGAGGAGTTCGACGAGCGGTGCCGCGCGCGCGGCGTCGAACGCGGTCCCCGCCTCGTCCATGTAGCCGAGCTGCGCGAGCTCGATCTGCAGCGCGTGCACGCCGCGCCCGGGCGCCCCGTAGCCGCGCGTGATGTAGCCGCCCTTGAAGCGGCCGTTGAGCACGTGGCTGAATCGCGTTTGCGTGCCGAGCCGCTCCATCACGTGCTGCGCGAGCAGCGGGCTGCAGGAGCAGCCGTCGTGGGTGCCGACGTTGATGTCGGGGAGCCGGCCGGCAAACAGCCGCGGCACTTCGCTGCGGATCGAGTGCGCATCGAGCAGCACCGCGAAGCCGAAGCGGCGCTGCTTGTCCTCGAGGAGTTCGCGCAGCGCCGCGTGGTACGGCACCCAGTAGCGCTCGCGGCGCGCCGCGATCTCGGCGCCGTCGGGCGCAGCCTCCGTGTAGAGCGGCGTGCCGTCGAAGCTGAGCGCCGGACACAGGCCCGTCGAGGCCTGCCCCGCATAAAGCGCCTCGTCGCCCGGCGGGCGGTTGAGATCTACGACGTAGCGCGACAGGCGCGGCCTGAGCCAGCCTGCGCCTGCCGTGCGCGCGAACGCGTACAGGCGATCCACGTGCCAGTCGGTGTCCTCGACCGCGCGCGCGCGCGCAGTCATGCGCGCCGCGATGTCGGCGGGAAGCTCGGTGCCGACGTGCGGCAGGCTGATCACGAACGGCGTCGTGCCCGCGGCGCGCTCGAAGAGCTCGTCCGTCGCCGTCACGACCGCTTCGCCTCGTTGTCCCCGGCTTGCCTCACGGCGCCAGCATCGGCAGGTTGAGGCCGCGCTCGTGCGCGCAGCTGATCGCTTCCTCGTAACCCGCGTCGGCGTGGCGCATGACGCCGGTCGCCGGGTCGTTCCACAGCACCCGTTCGATGCGCTTCGCCGCGGCTGCGGTGCCGTCGCAGACGATGACGACGCCGCTGTGCTGCGAGAAGCCCATGCCAACGCCGCCGCCGTGGTGGATCGACACCCAGGTCGCGCCGCTCGCGGTGTTGAGGAGCGCGTTCAGGAGCGGCCAGTCGGAGACCGCGTCGGAACCGTCGCGCATCGCCTCGGTCTCGCGGTTCGGGCTTGCGACCGAGCCCGAGTCGAGGTGATCGCGGCCGATCACGATCGGCGCCTTGAGCTCGCCGCTCGCGACCATCTCGTTGAACGCGAGCCCGAGCCGGTGGCGCTCGCCAAGTCCGACCCAGCAGATCCGCGCCGGCAGGCCCTGGAAGTGGATGCGCTCGGCCGCCATGTCGAGCCAGCGGTGCAGGTGCTTATCCCCGGGGATGAGTTCCTTGACCTTCGCGTCGGTGCGCCGGATGTCCTCGGGATCGCCCGACAGCGCGACCCAGCGGAAGGGACCGACGCCGCGGCAGAAGAGCGGGCGGATGTACGCGGGCACGAAGCCCGGGAACGCGAACGCGTCCGTGACGCCCTCCTCGAGCGCGACCTGGCGGATGTTGTTGCCGTAGTCGAAGGTCGGGATGCCGGCGCGATGGAACTCGAGCATCGCGCGCACGTGCGTCGCCATCGAGGCGCGCGCCGCGCTCGCGACCGACGCGGGATCGGAGCGCCGGCGCGCTTCCCACTCGGCAACGGTCCAGCCGACCGGCAGGTAGCCGTTGACGGGATCGTGCGCCGAGGTCTGGTCGGTCACGGCGTCGGGCTTCACGCCGCGCTTGAGGAGCTCGGGCAGCACGTCCGCCGCATTCGCGCACAGCGCGATCGAGCGCGGCTGCTTCGTCCTCACGGACGCGGCGATGAGCGCGAGCGCCTCATCGAGCGACTTTGCCTCGACGTCGAGGTAGCCGGTCTCGAGGCGCTTCTCGATCCGGCTCTTCTGGCACTCGATCGCGAGCATCGAGGCGCCCGCCATCGTCGCCGCAAGCGGCTGGGCACCGCCCATGCCCCCGAGCCCCGCGGTCAGGATCCAGCGGCCGCCGAGCTCGCCGCCGAAATGCCGGCGACCCATCTCGACGAAGGTCTCGTAGGTGCCCTGCACGATGCCCTGGCTGCCGATGTAGATCCACGAGCCCGCGGTCATCTGCCCGTACATCATGAGCCCGAGGCGGTCGAGCTCGTTGAAGTGCTCCCAGGTCGCCCAGTGCGGCACCAGGTTCGAGTTGGCAAGCAGCACGCGCGGCGCATCGACGTGCGTGCGAAAGACCCCGACGGGCTTCCCCGACTGGATCAGCAGCGTCTCGTCATCGCCGAGCGTCTTCAGCGTCTCGACGATGCGGTCGAAGCACTCCCAGTCGCGCGCCGCGCGGCCGATGCCGCCGTAGACGACGAGCTCGTCGGGACGTTCGGCCACTTCCGGGTCG
>JANXZZ010000077.1 GCA_025355245.1 Pseudomonadota bacterium
TGCTGGTCGAGGAGCTGAAGAAGGACATGCAGGGCGAGTACAAGCCCTTCCTCGACAGCTACGTACAGGCCAAGGACTTCGACGGCGCGGTCAAGTCGAGCCGGGCGGCGCCGAGCGGCGAGCGATCGCCGGCAAGTGCCAGCAGCCGCGAGCCGCTCTCGGGCGCGAGCTGGCGCAGGAATATGTCATCGAGGATGCGCGAGGCGGCGACCAGCTTTGCGAGGGCCGCCCGCTCGGACGGCGGCAACGCGCTCACGTCCACCGTGATCGCGACGGGCGCGAAGCGCGCCGACTGGCGCGCGTAGCCGGCGAGGCTGTCGGCGTCCCCGGCACCGGCCGCGAAGGCCGCGGAACATACGAGGCCGAGGGCGGTCGAAATCAGGCGTGCGTTCATGGGCCTTCTCCGCTCTTGTCGGCGCGGTCGCGGGGTGCCTAGCGTAATCCAATCCCGGCGCCCCGGGCCGAGTGCCGGCAGCACGATGGCATTGCCGTTTCGCGACCCGCGACACCGATGACAATCGCGGGTACGGGACTATACTGCGCGGTCGCCGTACGCCCCCCCTAGGCTGCACGAGGAACGATGGAACCGACCGACACGGGAAACCCCGACTATTTCCATAAGGTTGTCGATTGCCAGTGGGCATGCCCGGCCCACACGGACGTCCCGGAATACATCCGCCTGATTGCCCAGGCGCGCTTCACCGACGCCTACCTCGTCAACCGCGAGTCCAACGTGTTTCCCGGCATCCTCGGTCGGGTCTGCGACCGGCCGTGCGAACCCGCATGCCGCCGCGGCCGGGTCGAGGACAAGCCGGTCGCGATCTGCCGCCTGAAGCGCGTCGCCTCCGATCACCG
The DNA here is from genome assembly GCA_025355245.1 of Pseudomonadota bacterium. GTDB lineage: Bacteria > Pseudomonadota > Gammaproteobacteria > Steroidobacterales > Steroidobacteraceae > CAIKZZ01. The sequence continues at coordinate 856 of JANXZZ010000077.1, forward strand.
CGAGGAAGTCGCCGCGCTGCTGCCGCGGGCACCCGCCGAGGGCAATGGCAAGCACATCGCCTGCATCGGCGCGGGACCTGCCTCGCTCACGATCGCGAACGACCTCCTGCCGCTCGGCTACGCGGTCACGATCTTCGAACGCTGGGGATTGTCCGGCGGCCTCATGCGCACCAACATCCCGGCCTTCCGGCTGCCCGCCGACGTGCTCGACGAGGAAATCGGCTACATCACCGCGATGGGCGCCGACCTCAAGCTCAACACCCCGGTCGAGAGCCTGAAGGCGCTGCTCGCGACGCATGAATTCGACGCGGTGTTCGTGGGCTCGGGCGCCCCCAAGGGCAAAGAGCTCAATGTGCCCGGCCGCAAGGACAGCGAGCGCGTGCACATCGGCATCGACTGGCTGCACGCGATCGCCTTCGGCCACGTCGACAAGATCGGCGCGCGCGTGCTGATCATTGGCGTCGGCAACACGGCCATGGACTGCTGCCGCTCCTCGCTGCGCCTTGGCGCGACCGAGGTCAAGGTCATGGCGCGCAAGTCGCGCGAGTTCTTCAAAGCCTCCGAGTGGGAACTCGAGGATGCGGAGAGCGAGGGCGTCGAGATCGTCATCAACCACTCGCCAAAGGCGATCATCACCAAGGCCGGCAAGCTCGAGGGCATGCTGTTCGAGGAGCTCGAGTACGACCTCAAGGACGGCAAGATCACCGCCGAGCGCGTGCTCGGCGAGAAGCTTATCCCCTGCGATGACATCATCCTGGCGATCGGCCAGGAGAACGCCTTTCCGTTCATCGAGCGTGATCTGGGCATCGAGTTCGACAAGTGGAACGTGCCGACGGTCGATCCGGGCAGCTTCCAGTCGACGCGCCCGGACGTGTTCTTCGGCGGCGACGCCGCCTTCGGCCCCAAGAACATCATCTGGGCGGTGGAGCACGGCCACCAGGCGGCGATCTCCATCCACCGCTTCTGCGAGGGCCGCGACGTCGCCGAGCGCCCCGCGCGCGGCGTGAGCCTGTCGAGCCGCAAGATGGGCATCCACGAGTGGTCGTACAAGAACGACTACAACCCGGTCGAGCGCCGGCTCGTGCCGCACGTGAGCCTGAAGGAACGATTCAAGAAGATCCGCATCGAGGTCGAACTCGGCTTCGATGCCGCGCAGACCGCCGTCGAGGTGCAGCGCTGCCTCAACTGCGACATCCAGACGGTGTTCGCCGCGCCCTTGTGCATCGAGTGCGACGCGTGCATCGACATCTGCCCGGTCGACTGCCTGACGATGACGCCGAACGGCACCGAGGCCGAGCTCGGCACGCGCTTGAAGGCGCCGCGTGGCAGCGCCACGCAATCACTCTACGTGTCAGCGCCGCTCAAGCAGACCGGGCGCGTCATGGTCAAGGACGAGGACCTCTGCGTGCACTGCGGACTGTGCGCGGAGCGTTGTCCGACCGCCGCCTGGGACATGCAGAAGTCGACGGTCCACATCCCGCACGCCAGTCTCGAGAAAACCCCATGCCAGCAGAAGTCCATCCGCCAGACCGCCTGAACGACTTCGTCGTCAAGTTCGCGAACGTCAACGGGACGGGGTCGGCGAGCGCCAACTCGCTCATCATGAAGGCGATCTTCAGGAGCGGCGTGCCGGTCATCGGCAAGAACTACTTCCCGTCCAACATCCAGGGCCTGCCGACCTGGTACGAGATCCGCGTCACGCGCGAGGGCCACATGGCGCGCGCCGGGCACGTGGACCTGATGCTCGCGATGAACAACGAGACCTACGCCCAGGACGTGCGCGAAGTGTGCGCCGGCGGCTTCGTGCTCTACGACTCGACCTGGCCGCGCAGCACCCTGCTCTCGCGCGATGACATCACCGTGCTCGGGGTGCCGTTCGCGCGCCTCTGCAACGAGCGCTTCGACGGGGTGCGCAACCGCATCCTGATGAAGAACATCTGCTACGCGGGCGCCCTCGCCGCGCTCCTCGACATCGACCTCGAGGTGATCCGCGGCCTCGTCACCGAGCAGTACGCCAAGAAGCCGAAGCTCGCCGAAGCCAATCTGACGGCGATCGCGCTCGGCTACGACTACGCGAAGGCGCACCTGCCCTGCCCGCTGCCGTTTCGGGTCGCGCGCCTCGAGAAGACCGCCGGCCACGTGCTCATCGATGGCAACACCGCGGCCGGGCTCGGCTGCGTGTACGCGGGCGCCACCGTCGGCGCCTGGTACCCGATCACGCCCTCGACCTCGCTGATGGACGGCTTTCGCGGTTTCTGCGAGCGCCTCCGGGTCGATCCCGTGAGCGGCGAGCGCAACTACGTGGTGCTGCAGGCGGAGGACGAGCTTGCCGCGGTCGGCATGGTCATCGGTGCCTCGTGGACCGGCGCGCGCGCCTTCACGCCGACCAGCGGCCCTGGCCTTTCGTTGATGAACGAGTTCGTCGGCCTCGCCTACTACTCCGAAGTGCCGTGCGTAATCTTCGACGTGCAGCGCGTCGGCCCCTCGACCGGCATGCCGACGCGCACGCAGCAGTGCGACATCCTGCTCGCCGCCTACGCCTCGCACGGCGACACGCGGCACGTGCTGCTGTTTCCGGCGAACCCCGAGGAGTGCTTCTATCTCGCGGTCGCCGCCTTCGACCTCGCCGAGCGCCTGCAGACGCCGGTGTTCGTGCTCTCCGACATCGACATCGGCATGAACGACTGGATGTGCCGCGACCTCAAGTGGGACGACAGCTACGTCCCCGACCGCGGCAAGATCCTCTCCAACGAGGAGATCGAGAAGCTCACCAAGTTCCAGCGTTACATCGACAGCGACGGCGATGGCATCCCCTACCGCACGCTTCCCGGCGTCAACCGCAAGGGCGCCTACTTCACGCGCGGCTCCGGCCACAACAAGTACGGCGTCTACACCGAGGACTCGGCCGAGTACCAGGAAGTGCTCGACCGCCTGACGCGCAAGTTCGAGGGCGCGAAGGCGCGGGTGCCCAAGCCCGTACTGGTCGGCCCCGGCAGCCATGAAATCGGCATCCTTTCCGTCGGCAGCTGCGACGGCGCGGTGCTCGAAGCGCTCGGCGTGCTCGGCGGCCACGGCCACGCGCTCGACTACCTGAGGGTGCGTGCCTTCCCCTTCGGCGAGGAGGTCGAGGACTTCCTCGCGCGCCACTCGACCGTGTTCGTGGTCGAGCAGAACCGCGATGCGCAGCTTAAGTCGCTGCTGACCCTGGAGACCCGGGTCGACAAGGCGCGCCTGCGCTCGATCCTGCACTACGACGGCATGCCGCTGACGGCGGGCTTCGTCGTCAAGGGCGTCGAGGCCGTGCTCGGCGCCAGCAAGCGCCGCGTCGTCGCCGCGCGCTAGGAGTGACCCAGCCATGACGTCCATCACCAAGCCCAAAATCGCCCATCCTTCGCTGCCCCGGAACGAGCTTGGGCTCACGCGCCGCGAGTACGAGGGCGGCATGTCGACGCTGTGCGCCGGCTGCGGCCACGACTCGATCACCGCCGCCATCGTCGAGGCCTGCTGGGGCATGTCGCTGAAGCCCGAACAGCTCGTGAAGTTGTCCGGGATCGGCTGCTCCTCGAAGACCACCGCGTATTTCGTCAGCGGCGCGCACGGCTTCAACTCGGTGCACGGCCGCATGCCGTCGATTGCCTCGGGCGCGAACGCCGCCAACCGCGAGCTCTACTACATAGGCGTGTCGGGAGACGGCGATTCGCTGTCGATCGGCCTGGGCCAGCTCGCGCACGCGATCCGCCGCAACGTGAACATGCTCTACCTGATCGAGAACAACGGCGTCTACGGGCTCACCAAGGGCCAGTTTTCGGCCTCCGCCGACATCGGCACGAAGTCGAAGAAGGGCGAGGCCAACCAGCAGCCGCCGATCGACCCGGTGCTGCTCGCGCTCACGCTCGGCGCCTCCTTCGTCGGGCGCGGTTTCTCGGGCGACAAGCGCCAGCTGGTGCCGCTGATCCAGGCGGGCCTGAGCCACCCGGGCTTTGCGATCATCGACGTACTCTCACCCTGCGTCACGTTCAACGACCACGAGGGCTCGACCAAGAGCTACGCCTTCACGCGCGAGCACTACCACGCCGCGATGGAGGCCGACTTCGTGCCGCCGAGCCGCGAGATCGCGGTCGACTACGAGGAGGGTTCCTCGACCGTGGTCGCGATGCACGACGGCAGTCGCGTCCACTTGCGCAAACTCGATCCCGACTACGACCCCTCGGACCGTGCCGAGGCCTATTCGTATATCGACAGCAAGCTCAAGCACGGCGAGTACGTCACCGGCCTCATCCACGTGTCCGACGGCTCGGGCAACGAGATGCACGCGGTCAACAAGACCTCGGCGACGCCCCTGAACCGCATCCCGTACCCGAAACTCTCGCCCGGTGCGGGCACACTCGCTAAGCTCATGGACCGCTACCGCTGAGGCGAGCCGACCATGAACCGATTCATCGACGCCCTGATCGGCTGGCCCGAGCGCACCGCCAGGCATCTCGCCTGGCTCGCGCCCGCCTTCGCCCGCCTCGTGGTCGGCTGGGAGTTCATGTGGAGCGGCTGGGGCAAGCTTGAGAACCTGCCGCAGATTACCGAGAACTTCGTCAGCTGGGGCATCCCGTTCCCGCAGTTCAGCACGCCGCTCGTGTCCGGCATCGAGTTCTTCGGCGGCATCTTCCTGCTGCTCGGACTCCTGACCCGCGTCTCGGCGGGGGCGCTCGGCGTCACGATGATCGTCGCGATCAGGTCGGCGAAATGGGCGGACGTGAATTCGCTCGAGTCCTTTGTCGGTCTCGACGAGACCGAGTACCTCGCGATTTTCCTGTGGCTCGCGATCGCAGGCGCGGGACCCTTGTCGCTCGACCGGCTGCTCGCGCGGTTCACGAAGCCGGCCGCGGGCGCGCTGCGCTGAACCGCGCGAGCCGCCGGTCGCTCGGCTAGGGCGGCGCGCGGGTCCTGAGCTCGACGGCCGCGGGCTTGGGCCCCGGCAGCGGCGAGGTGAGCGCGATGCGCAGCGCCGCGAGCGGCGCCGTGTCATCCAGGCGCGCGCGCCCCGCGACGATCGAGACGCCGAGACGCGACCACAGCGCCGCGAGATCGGTCGTGACCGGACGGTCGCGGTTCGCGGCGTATAGCCGCGCGAGCACCTCGGTCCCGGTCGCCGCATCGCCGACCGCCAGCACCCGCTCGATCGGCCACTCGACCCGCATGCCGCCGCTCGCCGCAAGGATCGCGCGCAGCGCATCCTGCAGCCCGTGCCGGTTGGCCGTCGCCTCGCGGATCGCGACGTCGGCGTTGAGGCAGAAGAGCGCGCCGCCCCAGTAGGTGCGCGCCCAGCTCGGCGTGTGATCGAGGCCGTGGTCGTCCGCGCCCGGTTCGCCTTTCGGCATCGATTCCGCGTACTCCTGCCAGAGCGCCTCGGCGCTCATGTCGCCGGCGCCGACGCGCGCCATGCCCTCGACGTAGGTCGCAAGGCCCTCGGCCAGCCAGTTGTGCGATTCCTCGAGCTCCGGCAGCGCGAGGTGGATCATTTCGTGGATCAGCACCCAGTCGTCCGCGAGTGCGGCAGCGGTCGTGTCGCGGCCGACGCGGATCTCGACGCCCGATCCCGCGCCGGGGTAGGCCTTGCCGTTCCTGACGCCCGCACCGGCGGTGGCACTGATGCGCAGGCGCAGTGTCGGCGCCGTGAAGCGGCCGTAGTAGCTGGCGACGATGCCGCTCGCGCGACGGATCCAGGTCTCGATGCCAGCCGCGCCCACCGCAAACTGCGTGCCGTCGAACTCGGCATCGATGCGCGCGGCGGCCGTGCTCTCGGCAGCGGACGGTGCCGACAGGGTGTGTGTGCCCGCCGCGGTCGCGACCGGCAGCGCTGCGAAGAGGCCTGGCGCGATGAGTGCCGCGCCCACAGCGATGACCGGGAGCGAACTTGCGTTCGCCCCCGGCCTTTCATTCGACTTGCGAGCAGCGATTACTTCGCTTTCGCCTTGGCAGCGTCGCAGTCCTTCTTGGTCATTTCGGAAAAGCCCTTGCCCTTGCAGGAGTTCTGGCCCTTGCAGGAGTTGTTGGCACCCTTGCAGGACGACTGGCCCTTGCACGCATTCGCGCCGTCGCAATGCATCTTGGCCTCTTCCGCCGACGCCGTCGTGACAACGGCCGCACTGAAGGCGAGCGCCGCCGCGGTGGCGATCGCAATTTTTGACATCGACATTAGGTTGCCCCCTATAGGAAAAAAGGAAATGTCAGTTCATCGAGTCGGCGCCGTCGCGCCGGCTCGGAGTATAGGACCGGGTCTCCTACCCCTTTATTACGATTCTCTGTCGGGGCCTTCGTGCTGCGGCGCAACGAAGGCGTTTCGACGCGCTCAGGCGCGCCGCGCGTCCGGCTGCGCGCGCGCGGGGGCGACACCGTCGCGCGCGAGCACCGGAACCGCCCACGCGGCGAGCATGCGCGCAAGGCCCGCGGCGTTGACGGGCTTCGAAATGTAGTCGTCCATGCCGGCGAGCAGGCAGCGATCGCGATCGCCCTCCATCGCGTTCGCGGTCATCGCGACGATCGGTATGCGGCGCGCGCTCGGCGCCGCGCGAATCTGCGCCGTCGCCTCGTAGCCGTCGAGCTCCGGCATCTGGCAGTCCATGAAGACGAGATCGAGCCCGCCCGCCGCCACCCGCGCCACGGCCTCGTGGCCGTTCACCGCCTCCTCGACCTCGCAACCGAGCTTCGCGAGCATGCGCGTCGCAACCAGGCGGTTGACCGCGTTGTCATCGACTACCAGCACGCGCCGCGCGGTGCGCAAGGCAGGCGCGGGCACGGAAGCGATCGGCAGCTCATGGACCGGCGGCACTGGCGCCGCGCTGCTCGCGGTCTCGAGTTCGAATTCGCACCAGAACCGGGCGCCGCGACCGAGCTCGCTGTCGACGCCGATTTCCCCGCCCATGAGCTCGACCAGGTGGCGCGAGATCGCGAGCCCGAGGCCCGTGCCGCCGAAGCGGCGGGTGGTCGAGGCATCGGCCTGCGTGAAGCGGCTGAACAGCCGCGCCTGCACCTCGGGCGCAATGCCGATGCCGGTGTCGCGGACCTCGAGCCTGACGCCCGTGCGGCCCTCGCGCGGCGCCTCGAGTTCGACCGCGAGCATGACGCCGCCCTGTTCGGTGAACTTGAGGGCATTGCCGGCGAGGTTGAGGAGGATCTGGCGGATGCGGATCGGATCGCCCACGAAGTGCGTGGCACCGACCGCGGGGTAGCGCATGCCGAGCGTGAGGCCGCGCTCGCGCGCGCGCGGTGCGAGTAGCGCGACGATCTCGTTGAGCGCGACCTTGAGGTCGAAGACCTCGAGCTTGAGCTGCAGGCGCCCCGCCTCGATCTTCGAGAAATCGAGAACGTCGTCGATCAGCGCCAGCAGCAGTCCGGCCGACTGCTGGGCGGTGCGCGCGTAGTCGCGCTGCTCGGGCGTGAGCCCGCTGTCGAGCAGCAGGTCCACCATGCCGAGCACGCCGTTCATGGGGGTGCGGATCTCGTGGCTCATCGTCGCGAGGAACTCGGCCTTGGCGCGTGCGGCGCTCTCGGCGCGCTCGGCGAGCGCCTCGGCTTGCGCGGTGGATGCGGCGAGGCGGCTGGTGAGCGCGCGATCGCGCGCGCGGCTGGCGCGGATCTGCGCCGACAGGCGCCGCACGCCGAAACCGACCAGCAGCGACAAGAGCGCGACGCCGCCGAGCGCGGCGGCGCCGGCGCGGTCGATGCGTGCGAGGCGTGCCTCGAGGTCCTTGGTCCACATGTCGATGCCTACGACGCCGACGAAGCGCTGCTCCTTGTCGTAGAACGGCGCGAACGCGCTCATGTAGCTGCGGTAGGTCTCGCGGACCGGCGATGCGCTCACCGCCACCACGTGCTCCTCGAGCGCGCGGCGCAGGTCAGGGTCGTTGCCCGAGGCCGCCGTGAACGGGGGATCCGCGGGCAGCTCGTCGCCCTCGACGCGGTAGAGGTAGTCGGTGCCGACGACGTAGCGCACCGTCGTGCCGTCGAGGATCGCGGTGTAGACGTAGATCAGGTTCGAGGTCGCCTTGTGAAACGCGACCAGCGGTTCGAGCAGCTTCAGGTGCTCAGGGCCGCCCGCCTGGTTCGGCGAGACCAGCCTGCGGTGCAGGTCACCATCGACCTCGACGGCCGCGGCGCGCGCAAGCTGCTGCAGTTCGCTCTGCACCGCCTCGATCTGGATGTCGCGGGCGGAGCGGTACAGGTACACGAGGCCGAGCGAGGAAATGAACAGCACGGCGAGGGCCGCGACGATCCCGTCGCGGACGGGCCGCGTCACGCGTGCCAGTACGCGTCGCAGCGTCAAGTTGGTCGGCTTGCCCCGCATAGATGATGCCCGGTCGCGGCGGGGAGTAGCCCGCTCCTTCGGGTTATCGGCGCGGGCCGCCCTAACCTGAGACCGCGCGCGCCACCGCCGACCCGAAAATGAGCACTAGGACAAGGGCTTAGGGAAAGTCTTCGCCCTGGGGCGGCTCGCTGCCCTTGAGGTGGGCAGCGTCGGGGACGGTCACCGCGCCGAGCTTGCGGGCGAGCAGCAGGCGATTGAGCTCCGGGAGCTCGTGTTCCTTCAGCGCGCGGAAGCGCCGCGCGGCCTCGTCGAGCCGCCGCGCGATCGCCGCGGCGGCCGCCCGCTGCGCGGGCGTCGGCGCGCGGTCCGCGCCTTCGACGTCGGTCGCGATGCGCGCGAGCAGGCCACCGGCGCTCGCGAATGCGAGCGACTCCTCGCCCGGACTCGCGATGAGCGGTGCGAGCGCCGCTTCGAGCGCGGTCACGCGCGCGAGGAGCGCGGCATCCTGCGGCTTCGGCGCGAGCGCCTCGCGGCGCGCCGCGAGTTGCGGGCGCAGCGCGCCGAGCTCGGCGAAGCCCTGCCACGCGCGCTTGAGATCGCCCGCGAGCGTCGCCGAGAATGCGAGCGCGGCTTCGAGGTCGCCGGTCGGCACGCGGACGCGCGGATCGGCGAGGATCTTGAGCGGCGCATCGAAGCGCGCGCCGTCGACGATCAGCGTCACGCGGTAATCCCCAGGCAGCGCCAGCGGACCCGCCGGCGTCGCCAGCGTGCCCTCCGCGCGCGAAGCCGCGATGCTGTACTCGTACTTGATCGCCTGCGGCCGCGGCAGGCGCAGGTTCCACACGAAGCGATGCGCGCCCGGCGCACTCACGAGCCTGGGTGCAGCGACGAGCCAGTCGCGCTGGAAGTAGACCTCGGACTCGGCGTCGCCGGAGCCGGTCGCGCTCGTGAAGCTGCACACCAGGTTCCCGGCGGCATCGCGGATCTCGAGCTCGACCGGATCGTGGGTGTCGTGCGCGATCCAGTAGTCAATCACGGCGCCGGTCGGCGGATTGCGGCCGAGCGCGGTCTCGGGGGTGAAGGGCGTGTCGGAACTCGCGTTCGGCCGCAAGCGGTACGCGGGCGCGGGCGCGTACAGGCGCCCCGCCCCGGTCACGCTCGCGCTCACCTGGCGCAGCGGACTCACGTCATCGAGCACCCAGAGACCGCGCCCGACGGTTGCCGCGATCAGGTCGCGGTCCTTGACCAAGAGATCGTGCACCCAGGCCGGCGGCAGGTTGCGAGTGAGGCTCTGCCAGTGCGCGCCGTCGTCGAAAGAGACGAGCGCGCCGAGCTCCGTGCCCGCGTAGAGGAGTCCCGCACGCACCGGATCGGCGCGCACCACGCTCAGGAAATGACCCTGCGGCAGCCCCGCCGCGATGCTCGTCCAGTGGGTGCCGTAGTCGCGCGTGACGAAGGCGTAGGGACGCGTGTCGTCCTGGCGGTGATTGTCGACGGCCAGGTAGGCGACGCCGGGGCTGCGCGCCACGAGGTCGATGCTCGCGATCTTCGCCCACGGCGGGATACCGGGCGGCGTGACGCTGCTCCAGTGGCCGCCGCCGTCGCGCGTGAGCGCGACCCGGCCGTCGTCGGTACCGACCCAGATCTCGGCATTGTCGCGCGCCGACGGCTGGATGGTGTTGATCACGCCGTAGCCGCACTCGAGCGCACGGGCGGGCGTCGGGTCGCCGCCGCACTCGTGCGTGCCCTCGGTGCGGCCGGACAGGTCGGGGCTGATGATTTCCCAGTGCTCGCCGCGGTCGAGCGAGCGCGACAGGACCTGGCTGCCCGCGTAGAGCGCGTAGGGCTTCAGCTTCGAGAACGCGAGCGGGCTGAACCAGTTGTAGTGGTAGCGGTAGTCGGTCGGCCGGCGGCCGTAGCTGCTGACCGGCCACGGCGAGACGTTCTCGACCTCGCCCGTCGCCGCGGTCCAGCGCGAGATGCGACCGCCGAGGCCGCTGCCGTAGACAATGCCGGGGTACTCCGGATCCGGCAGGTCGTAGTCGCGCTCCTCACCGCCCACGGGTCGCCAGTCCCGCAGGCTGATCGCGCCGTCGTTGCTGCGGCTCGCGATGTTGACCGTGCCGCTGTCCTGCTGCCCCGAGTAGATCCAGTACGGGAACTCATTGTCGGTCGCGAGGTAATAGAACTGGCCGGTCGGCTGGTTGTACCACTCGCTCCAGCTGTCCCCGCCGTTGACCGTCACGATGGATCCCTGGTCGCTCGCGGCGATGCGGCGCTTGGGATCGAGCGGGTTGATCCAAAGGTAGTGGAAGTCATCGCCGCCCGGCGCGCCGCGCACCACGGGCCAGGTGACGCCCGCGTCCGTCGACTCGTGCACCGACTGGCCGATCGTGTAGACGGTGTCCGGGTTCACGGGCGAGACCGTGATGCGGCTGTTGTACCAGCTCGTGACCCAGTCGGCGTCGCTCACCCGGGTCCAATGCGCGCCGTCGTCGTCGGAACGGAAAAATCCGCCGCGCTCGCTCTGCGCGATGCTGGCGTAGAGGCGCGTCGCGCCGTGGCTGTGCGTGACCGCGACGCCGATGCGCCCGAGCGGGCCCGCCGGCCAGCCCTGCCCGCCGAGCTTCACCCAGCTGCGCCCGGCGTCGCTCGACTTGTAGAGCGCGCTGCCCGCGCCCTCGATCGGCGTGAAGTAGCTGAGCCACGGGTAGACGCGCACCGTCCAGGTTGCGGCGTAGAGGACGTCGGGATCGGCGGGGTCGGCCGCGAGGTCGACGGCGCCGGTGCCGTCATCGACGAACAGCGTCTGCGACCAATGCTCGCCGCCGTCGTCGCTGCGGTAGATGCCGCGCTCGGTGCTCGGTCCGAACACGTGGCCGAGCGCGGCGACGGTGACGACGTCGGCGTTGCGCGGGTCGATCACGATCGCGCCGATGTGGCGTGTTTCGCCGAGGCCCACGCTCTTCCAGGTGGCGCCCGCATCGCGCGAGCGGTATACGCCGCTGCCGCCGATGATGTCGTAGCGCGGCTCCGGGTGACCGGTGCCGACGTAGAGCACGCGCGCATCGGACGGCGCGACCGCGATCGCCCCGACCGCCGTGATGGGCTGAGCGTCCGACGTCGGCCGCCAGGTGCGTCCCGAGTCGACGGTCTTCCAGACTCCGCCGCCGGCGGCACCGAAGTAGTAGGTATCGGGAAGCGTTGGCACGCCCACCGCCATCGGCGTCCAACCGCCGCGGTAGGGACCGACGAGCCGCCAGCCGACGTCCGGGAACGCGGAGGGCGGGATCGCGGGCTCAGCCGCGGCGCTGCCCGCGACGAGCGCCAGCACTAGGAGCCCGGCCGCGGCGCGAGGCGAAGGCGTGTTCGTGCGGTACATGGAGCGACACCTTGGATGCGAACCCACGGGACCGGTGGGAAGCGAGGGCAGCACTATAAGCGCGCGGGCGCGGCACGGCTTGACGCGCCCGCGGCGCCGCCCGCGGGGCTCAAGCTGAAATGTGATTTTGTTTCGACGATAAACATGTAAGTCATTATTTATTAACGGCTTGCGACACAGTCTGGGTGCGCTTGGCGCGACGCCGTCAGGACCCGTGTGCGTACTCTGCAAGCCCGAGGCGCAGGTGCTTGGCGATGTGCTCGCGCCACGAGTCGGCGACTCCGGCGGCGGTGGCGTGCGCTTTCCACGCCGCCACGGCGGTGCACACCTCGGCGAGCATTTTCTCCGCGCCGCCGCGCTTGAGGCCCGCGACCGCAGCGACCGCCCGAAAGTCCGCGACCGTGAAGTCGTCCTGCTTGCCGTTGATCGTCATCTGGTGGCGCGCCGTCCAGCGGCCGGCGGGATTGAAGCTGAACGTCACGTCGAAGGCGGGCGCGAGCGACCAGCCGCCCGCGCGGTCCATCAGGAAGGCGATGTTCTTCACGTGATCGTCCTGGTTGCGCGCGACGGCGTTGAACAGCATGCGGCGGAACTGCTGCTCGATCGCGGCCATCGGCAGGCCGAGGCGCCGGATCACCGCGAAGGCCTGCTCGTAGCCGTGCGCACCGGCCGCGTTGAAGTCGAGGTGCGCGAGCGCCGCGAGCGACTGCATGTGGCGCTTCTCGCCGTTGGCACCCCGGTCGAAGCGGCGCGTCATGAAGTGGCGTCGCCCGCCCTCCTCGAGCAGCCGGCACTCGCTCATGTCGAGCCCCGCGGCCCGAGCCATCAGCGAGTACCCGTACTCGATCACCCCGTAGCCCTGCGGGTCGTCGAGTTCCTTGTCGCGGTTGCCGTGCACGCCGTCGAACTTGAGGAGCCAATAGCCGAAGCCCTCCGGTGCCTTCACCTGTCCCGAGCGCACCTCGTTGGTCGCGGGATTCCACGCGATGATCGCCTTCGCGCGCGCGCCGCCCGCCGAGGTGCCGACGCGCAGGATGTCCTCGAGCGCGCGCCGCGCGTGACCCGGCGCGAAGGAGGCGCCGAGCACGGAATGGTGCGTCAGCACCTCGGAGGCCAGTGCGACCAGCGCTGCGACGTCGAGCGCGCGCGAGACGCGCGCGCGCGGCCCGAGGGCGGGCACGAATTCGAGCGCGCCCATGCCGCGCGCGCCAACGTAGCAGAGTCGCTCGACCGCGTTGAAGCTCGCGGGCGCGCGCCCCTGGCCCGCGAGCCACGCATCGATCAGGGCGTTGCCGAAGCGATCGGGCAGCGCGTCGGCGAGCAGGCCGGGCAGCCCGTGGAAGGCGGCACGCGGCAGCTCGGGAAACTGATAGATGCGCGCTGACAGCGGCATCATCAGCGGCGCGATCTCGATGGCGCTCTTCACGAAGGCCGGATCGAACTCGAAGGCGGCGAACTCGGCGCCGTCCTCGAGCGAGACCGCGCCGATCGAGCGGCCCCAGAGCCTCACGTCCGCGACCGTCACGGGATCACTCGCCCCAGGTCCAGGGGCGCGCGGACCCGGCCGTGGCGACCGCGCGCGTCGAGGCGCGCCGACGCGCGCGCCCGCCGCTCTTGCGAAGCGCGATCGGGCTTGGCGGCCGGTCGGGCACGAGTGCCTCGAGACCGGCACCGAGGTCGAGCGCCCGCAGCAGCCGGATCAGCGTGCCGAGCTCGGTCGTGTGCCCGCCCTCGATGCGCTCGAGCGTGCGCTTCGACACGCCGGCCTCGCGCGCGAGCGCAGCCTGGGTGAGCCCCGCCTCGATCCGGTGGCGTGCGAGCCGGCTACCGAGCTCCGAGAGCACGGCGGCACCGGTGAGTTCACGAGTGATATTCATTAATCGCCTCTTAATACGAGTTAAACGATATTACAATCGTTAATCGCAACAAATTACGATTATTTGACTATATATTATTTTTATTTAAATCGCAATATATGGCACTTATAGGCTCATTATCAATGTTTCTCGCCATTTATAGCGACTTAAATAAGATCCATAGGTCACCGATCCGTCGGCTCGATCGCGCCCGGCCCGACCCTGCGCCGCGCCGCGCCGCGCGGTCCGACGGCGTATGGTCCGGCAATGAACCGCAGAGGCTTTCTCGGCTCCGCCGTCGGCGGCGCGTTCGTGACCGCGGGCGTCCTCGGCAGCGCCCGTCCCCTCGCCGCCCTCGTGCGCTCAGGGACCGAGGAGCCGACCGTGAGCGGCTTCGCGAGTGCCTGCCGCGAAGGACGCACGAGTTCGCTGGCGTTGACCCGGCACTACCTCGGCCGGATCGCGGCGCTCGACCGGCGGGGCCCGCGGCTCCGCGCCGTTCTAGAGACCAATCCGCGGGCACTCGAAATCGCCGCCGCACTCGATGCCGAGCGCCTCAAGAGCGGCCCGCGCGGCCCGCTCCACGGCGTGCCAGTGCTCATCAAGGACAACATCGAAACCGCGGATCGCATGATGACCACGGCGGGCTCGCTCGCGCTCGAGGGCTGGTACGCGCCGACCGACGCGCCGCTGGTCGCGCGGCTGCGCGCCGCGGGCGCCGTGATCCTCGGCAAGAGCAACCTGAGCGAGTGGGCGAATTTCCGTTCCACGCAGTCCTCGAGCGGCTGGAGCGGACGCGGCGGCCAGACCCTCAACCCCTACGCGCTCGACCGCTCGCCGTCGGGCTCGAGCTCGGGTTCCGCCGTCGCGGTCGCGGCCGACCTCTGCCTCGTCGCGGTCGGTACCGAGACCAACGGCTCGATCGTGAGCCCGGCCTCGGTTAACGGTATCGTCGGCATCAAGCCGACGGTGGGCCTCGTCAGTCGCGGCGGCGTGGTGCCGATCTCCCACAGCCAGGACACCCCCGGCCCGCTTGCGCGCACGGTGCGCGATGCCGCGATCCTGCTCGGTGCGATCGCCGGGCCCGATCCCGATGACGCGGCGAGCCGGGAAGTCGGCGCGCGGTTCATCGCGGATTACACGCGCTTTCTCGATGCCGACGGCTTGCGCGGCGCCCGCCTCGGGATTGCGCGCAAGTTCTTCGCCGACAACGCGCCGCTCAACCGTTTTCTCGACGGCTGCGTCGCGACGCTCGTCCGCGCCGGCGCCGTCATCGTCGATCCCGCCGACCTGCCCGCGCACGGCGCGGCATCGGCGCCGTCGTTCGAAGTGCTGCTCTACGAGTTCAAGGCGGATCTCAACAGCTATCTCGCGCGTCTGCCGCCGGGCATGCCCGTGCACACGCTCGCCGAGCTCATTCGCTTTAACGACACCCACGCCGCGCGCGAGCTCGTGCTGTTCGATCAAGAGCTGCTACGCAAGGCCGAGGCCAAGGGCGGACTCGAGGAAGTGGCCTACCTCGAGGCACGCGCGGCCTCGCTCGATGCATCCCGCGTGCACGGAATCGACGCGGCGCTGGCCGAGCACCGCCTCGATGCGCTCGTGACGCTGACCTCGGGACCCGCTTGGCTCATCGATCCCGTCAACGGCGACGCGGACACCGGCGGGTGCTCGACGCCGCCCGCGGTCGCCGGCTACCCGCACGTGACGGTGCCTGCGGGAATGCATCGCGGCCTGCCGGTCGGCCTGTCGTTCTTTGGCGCCGCGTTCGCCGAACCCACGCTGCTCAGACTCGCCGCGGGGTTCGAGCACGCCGCGAACGCGCGAGCCGCACCGCGCTTCAGCGCCACCGTCTGAGCCGTGAGCAGAGGAGCGTGCGCTGCCCCAACCGGGCGGCACCGCGAAGCGCTGCGCGCGATCGGCAAGAGTCCGCGGCTTGAACGGGGACCACCAACAAAAACCCCGGCGCGAGGCCGGGGTCCGTAGTCGAAAGCGCGCCGACGATTAGGCGGTCGCGGTCTTGCGGCGGCGGAAGAACCCGATGCCGGCGAGGCCAAGACCCAGCAAGCCGAGGGTCGCGGGCTCCGGAACGCTCGTCACGATCGCCTGCTCGGTGAAGGCAAACGATGCGGCCGTATTTGCCGGAACGCTGACGCTGAGCGGCTCGAAGCTCACGCTCATGCCGTCGAAGTTCTGCACCGCGCCCGGATTGAACGTCAGCGTATCGACCGCGTTCGTCACGAGGATCCCGCCGGTGAAGTTCACGGCCTGCGTGTCGCCGTTGATCGTAATGTTTTCGGAGAAGCTGAACGGGAACGTCACGCCGTTAAAAGCCGAAAACTGCGCAACGAAATTGCCGGTCTGGAAGTCAACCAGCGTCGGCACGCCATTCGCAACGTTGAACGTGTTCGAGGACGCGTTGAGCGAGAAGCCGTCGGGTGACCCGGTCGGCGTCGTGAGCGCGACGGACGACGTCGCGATGGTGATCGGTGTCGCGTGCGCGCACTCGAGGCCCGCAAGCAGCACGGCTGCGGCAAGCGCGGTTCGGATCAGAATTCTGTTCATCGTCACGGGCGGAAACTCCTTCGGTGCTCACTTGTTCGCTTCGCCCTGTTAGGAATGCAGGTTCAGTGCCAAACCGCGAGCTTTTTAGTAACTATTTGATAGTTAACGATTTATAAGCGCGCGCGATACGACATAACGCCGAAACGACCCGTCCCGCCCGAACCGAACGGCAGAACTGTAAACAATTCCGACGCCAAGGCCAGGGTCGCGCGATGCCGCAACCGCCTCCTCGCGGCCTCCCCGGCTTAGCCCCGGCGGCAGCGGTTTTCGACCGAGCGAGATCGATCCGCGCGGGCGCACGCGCTCGGCGCAGGGGCGCCGGCCGCGATTGGAAGGCGCCGCGGGCGCTCAGCCGATAAAGAACGCGCAGAGTTTGTTGCCGTCGAGATCGCGGAAGTATCCGGCGTAGAAGCCATCGCCGCGCGGTCCGACCGGGCCCTCGTCCTTGCCGCCGAGCGCGAGTGCCTTGGCGTGCAGCTGGCCTACCTGTTCCTTCGAACTTGCTCCGAGCGCGACCATCATGCCGTTGCCGATCGTCGCAGCGTTCCCGTCGGCGGGCTTGATCACGATCAGCGAGGGCGCCGCCGGACCGACGGTCCACTGCACGAGCTTCTCGCTCTCCCAGCCGCGCGTTGCGCCTTGGACGGCCAGCAGCTCGTCATAGAATTTGGTGGCCCGGGCGAGATCGTTTGTACCAAGCGTCACATAGCCAATCATGGTGTCTCCTTGACGAAGAGGGCGGCGAAAGTCGCTTAAGACGCCCCGGCTCGCGCCGGATTTGTGGGGCGTAGCCTACGCCAGCGCCCGCGCGGGCGCGGTGCAAAATGGCGCGGACCGGGGCCCCGGCGGATGCGCACCGCGGCGGCGCCCGGGCGGCGCGTTGACTGGTGCGCTCCCCGGCGCCCGGTCGGCCTTACTCCGCGGTCGACGGGTCGATGACGGCGTATACGCTTGACGATGCACCGCCCGACCGTCGGCGGGCTCAACCTGGGATGACGCGGATGCCGCTCTTGCGACTGCTGCTCCTCACGACCGTTGCGATGTTCGCCTTCGCGGGCAACTCGCTCCTCTGCCGGATCGCGCTCAAGGCCACGCACATTGATCCGGCGAGTTTCACGGCGATCCGCCTCGTGTCGGGTGCGGCGATGCTGTGGGTGGTCGCGCGGCTGCGCGGCGGCGACAAGCCCGGGCGCGGCAACTGGCCCTCGGCACTCGCGCTGCTCGCCTACGCGGGCGGCTTCTCCCTCGCCTACGTCAACCTGTCCGCGGCGACGGGCGCGCTGCTCCTGTTCGGCGCAGTACAGGCGACGATGATCGGCGTCGGTGTCGCGCGCGGCGAGCGCCTGCAGCTCGCGCAGCTTGTTGGCCTCGTGCTCGCGCTCGGCGGTCTGGTCGGGCTCGTGCTGCCGGGCCTCTCGGCGCCGCCGGTGGGCGCTGCCGCGCTGATGCTCGGCGCCGGCATCGCCTGGGGCGTCTATTCGTTGCGGGGTCGGGGCGCGGGCGACCCGACGCGCGTGACGGCCGGCAATTTCCTGCGTGCGGCGCCGCTCGCGGCCATTGCCTGCCTGCCGTGGGCCCTCAAGCTTCCATTCGACGCCGCCGGGGCCGGCTACGCCGTTGCCTCCGGTGCCCTCGCCTCCGGACTCGGTTACGCGATCTGGTACGCCGTCGTGCCGGTCCTCAAATCGACGCGCGCCGCGGTCGTGCAGCTGTGCGTGCCGGTCATCGCAACGCTCGGCGGTTTCGCGTTCCTCGGCGAGGCGATCACGCTGCGCATCGTCTGCGCCTCCGCCACGATACTGAGCGGCATCGCGCTCGTCGTGCTCGGTGCGCGCCGGGCCTAGCCCCGCACCCTGCGGCGGGGCAGCGGGTGCGCGAACTTCGCGCAACTTGACAGCCAGTTGACGTTCTTGCCGCAGCGCTCCGGGCAGGCGTCGCGACGCGGGTTTTGTCGATCCAGACCCCGCCCGTTGCTTGCCGAAAACCCCCGGGGCGCACGACGGGGCGCGCCGGCCAAGGTGGCGGCGCCGTTCGGGCGGTTTCCTGCTTGCGCTATTGGCGAGCGTGTGCCAATTTTCACGCCCGTATTGCGCGACGAACGTGGAAGTGCCGGAAATGCGTTGACTTTTACGCCCTGCGCCGCGAGCGGTTGCGCCCACCTTCTTGGCTGACGGCGACCCGGCTCGAACGGCGGCCGCGGCGTCCCGGCGCAGGATCATGATCCCCATCATGACCGCGACCTACCCGACCACCACCTTGGCAACTACTATTGATATTGAACTCTATCGTTCCCGCCGCGGTCGCAGAGGCGTTCGGACCCACACCCCTTTTCACGATTGCGCGGTCACGCGCGGCCTGCGCCGCGACGGCGACCGGCAGCCTCGGGCGCGTCGCGGCTGATCGGAATGAATATCAACCCTAAGACGCGCGTGCCGCGCGCCCTCACCGCCCTGGCCCTGTCGCTGACGGCCGGTTGCGCGGTCGGCCCCAATTTCAAGACGCCGGCGGCGCCCGCGGTCAGCGACTACGGCGCGCACCCGGCCACGACGACGGCTACGGCTCCCGATGTCGCGGGTGGCGAGGCGCAGCGCTTCGTCAAGGGCGCGGATATTACCGGCGACTGGTGGACGCTGTTTCATTCGGCGCCGCTCAACGAGCTCATCGAACACTCGCTCGCACAGAATCCCGACTTGAAGGCCGCGCAGGCGGCGCTCACGGTCGCGCGCGAAAGCGTGCTTGCGCAGCGCGGCGCGTACTTTCCGAGCGTGACCGGAGGCGCGTCCGCGACGCGCCAGTCGCAGTCACCGAGCCTCGCGCCGACGCCGAGTTCGAACGCGCTCCTCTACAACCTGTTCACGGCCCAGGTGAGCGTCTCCTACGTACCGGACGTGTTCGGCCTCAACCGGCGCACGATGGAGTCGCTGCGCGCCGAGGCCGAGGGCGTTCGCTTCCAGATGCTCGCGACCTACACGACCCTCACGGCCAACGTCGTGGTCGCCGCCATCGGCGAGGCGTCGCTAGAGCAGCAGATCGATGCGACCCGCCAGATCATCGAGATGAATTCCGCGATCGAGAAGACGGTGGAATACCAGTTCTCGAAGGGATACGCGAGCGGCCTCGACGTTGCCGCGCAGCAGTCGCTGCTCGCGCAGGTTGCCGCTACCCTGCCGCCGCTCGTGAAGCAGCTCGCGCAGCAGCGCGACCTGCTCGCGGTGCTGGCCGGGCGATTCCCGAGCGAGGCGCCGGAGGCTCGCTTCGATCTCGCGACGCTGAGCCTGCCCGCGGACCTGCCGATGAGCCTGCCCTCCGCGCTGGTGCGCCAGCGACCGGACGTGCGCCAGGCGGAGGCGAACCTGCACGATGCAAGCGCGAAGATCGGCATCGCGGTCGCGAACCGCCTGCCGAACTTCCTGCTGACCGGCAACACGGGCAGCACCGCGCTCACGTTCGCCGAACTCTTCAAGTCGGGCACCGGCTTCTGGGGCCTCGGCGCCGAGGCGACCGCGCCGATCTTCGCGGGCGGCACGCTCCTGCACCAGGAACGGGGCGCCAAGGCGGCCTACGTACAGGCGGCCGAGCAGTACCGAAGCACGGTGCTGACGGCCTTCCAGAACGTCGCCGATACGCTCGCCGCGCTCGAGCAGGACGCCGAGGGCTTGAAGGCCGCGGCCAGTGCCGCCGCCGCCGCCAAGGTCACGATGGAGCTCGCGGAACGGCAGTGGCACTCGGGCTACGCGAGCTTCCCCGCGTTCATACTCGCCGAGCAGGCCTACCTGCAGGCGCGCACGAGTCTCGTGCAGGCGCAGGCCAATCGCTTTTCGGACACCGCGGCACTCTTCCAGGCGCTCGGCGGAGGGTGGTGGCATCGCGCCGATCTAGCCAATGAGAACCATGAAAACTAAGCCCGTTCTTACCCGCTCGCGCGGCCGCCCGCCCGGGGCGGCACCGGCAATGCGTGCTCTCGCCACGGTCGCGCTGCTCGCCCTCCTCGCCGGCTGCTCGGCCAAGGTCGACGACAGCGCCGCGACGCCCGCCGCCACGGGCGTGACGCTCAAGCCCGCGCAGCGCCAGAACATCCGCGTCTTCGCGGTGAAGTCCGCGAAGTACCGCCGCACGATCGAGACCAGCGGCGCAGTCGATTTCGACAACGACCAGTCGACGAGCGTGCTGGCCCCATTCTCGGGTCCCGTGTCGCGCCTGCTGGTTCCGCTCGGCGCGAACGTCAAGGAAGGCGAGGCGCTCGCGACGGTCGACTCGCCCGATTTCGCCGCGGCGATTGGCAGCTATCGTAAGGCGCTCTCGACCGCACGCACGCTGCGCCGGCTTGCGGACGTCGACAAGGACCTGCTCGAGCACCAGGGCGTGGCGCAGAAGGAGGCGGCACAGGCGGAAACGGACGCAACCAGCGCGGAAGCCGACCGCGATGCGGCGCTGCAGGCGCTCGTCTCGCTCAAGGTTTCCGCGCCGGCGATCAAGGACATCGAGGACGGCAAGCCGGCGTCGCGCCTCGACGGCAGCATTCGCTCGCCGATCGCCGGCACCCTGGTCGAGCGCCTGATCACGCCCGGCCAGCTGCTCGAAGCGGGGACCACCCCGTGCTTCACGGTCGCGGACTTGTCGCGCGTGTGGGTGCGGGCGCAGGTGTTCGACGCCGACCTCGCGGCGGTCAGTGTCGGTGACGCCGCGGAGGTGGTCACCGGCGTCGGCTCCAATAGATTCGCGGGTACCGTCGATAACATCGCGGCGCTCGTCGATCCCGACACGCGCTCGATCGTGGTGCGCGTCGTCGTCAAGAACCCCGGCGACTTCCTGAAGAAGCAGATGTACGTGCGCGTGCTCATCAAGTCGCGGCAGGAGAGCAGCGGGCTGCTCGTGCCTGTCTCCGCGATGCTGCGCGACGATGAGAACCTGCCGTTCGTGTACCTCGAGCAGAAGGACGGCAGCTTCGCGCGCCAGCGCGTGACGCTCGGCTACCGGGCGGACGACCAGTACGACATCACCGAGGGACTGCACGCGGGCGACCAGGTCGTCGTCGACGGCGGCATCTTCGTCCAGTTCATGCAGAATCAATGAGCGATCTGCTGCCCCCGGAGGCCGCCCCGCCGCGTTCCGGCTCGATCATGAACCGGATCGTGCGCTCCTCGCTCCGGCAGAGCTTCCTCGTCGTGCTGATGACGCTGGTGCTGGTCGGCCTCGGCATCCGCTCGCTCGAGCGCCTGCCGGTCGATGCCTATCCGGACCTGTCCCCGCCTATCGTCGAGATCATCACGCAGTGGCCGGGTCATGCGGCGGAGGAAGTCGAGCGCCTGATCACGGTGCCGATGGAAATCGAGATGAACGGCATCCCGCAGATGACGTCGGGCCGGTCGATCTCGCTGTACGGGCTCTCGGACGTCATCCTCACGTTCAAGAACGGCACCGACAACTACTTCGCGCGCCAGCAGGCCTTCAACCGCATCGGCGACGTCAGCCTGCCGGGCGGGGTCGCGCCGTCGATGTCGCCGCTGTCGGCGCCCTCCGGGCTCATCTACCGCTATGTGCTGCAGAGCAGCGACCGCTCGCCGATGGAGCTCAAGACCTTCGAGGACTGGATCGTCGAGCCCGCGTTCAAGTCGGTGCCGGGCGTCGCCGACGACTCCGGCTTCGGCGGCGGCACGATGCAGTACCAGGTGCTGCTCGACGCCACGCGCGTCGCCGCGGTCGGGCTTTCCGCGACTCAGGTGGAAGCGGCATTGGCCGCCAACAACGACAACGCGGGCGGCGGCTTCTACTCGCAGGGCGGCCAGTTCTACTACGTGCGCGGCGTCGGCCGGCTGACGACGGTCGAGGACATCGGCAACGTCGTGCTCGCGGTGCACGACGGCACGCCGATCCTGCTCAAGGACGTCGGCCACGTCGTCATCGGCATTGCGCCTCGGCTCGGCCTGTTCGGCTACGAGAAACAGGACGATGCGGTCGAGGGCGTGATCCTGCTCAGGACCGGCGAGAAGACCCAGGACGTCTTGAAGGGCGTGGAGGCCAAGACCCGTCAGCTCAACGAGGAGATCCTGCCGAAGGACGTCAAGGTCCTGCCCTATTACGACCGCAGCGACCTTATTGCGCTTACCACCGAGACGGTCGAGCGCAACCTGCTGCGCGGGATGATTCTGGTCGTGGTGATTCTGATTTTCTTCCTCTACGACTTCCGCGCCGGCCTCATCGTCGCGACGACGATTCCACTCGCGTTGTTCGTCGCCTTCGTCTGCCTCGACCTACAGAACGCCTCCGCCAACCTGCTGTCGATCGGCGCGGTCGATTTCGGAATACTGGTCGACGGCGCGGTGGTGATGGTCGAGAACATCTTTCGCCAGGTCGCTGCACGCAACGGTGGCCCGCTCAACATCAAGGACGTCATCCTCGAGGCCGCTGCCCAGGTCGATCGCCCGCTCTTCTATGCGGTCGCGGTCATCGTCGCGAGCTTCCTGCCGATCTACGTGCTGTCGGGAGCCTCGGGAACGCTGTTCAAGCCGATGGCGGACACGATGGTGTTCGCGCTGGTCGGCGCGCTCGTGCTGACACTCACGCTCCTGCCGGTGCTGTGCGCCTGGTTCATGCGCCAGGGCGTCAAGGAGCGGCACAACGCCGCCTTCGAGCGCACGAAGCAGGTCTATGCTCGCGGTCTCGACTACTGCCTGGCGCGGCCCTGGGGCACGACGATCGCCTCGGCGGTCCTGCTCGGCATCGCGCTGCTGCTCGTGCCGCGCGTCGGCGCCGAGTTCATGCCGCACCTCGACGAAGGCGCGCTGTGGGTACGCGCGACGATGCCGTACACGATCTCCTTCGACGAATCGGCGAAGATCGCGCCCAAGGTGCGCGAGATCCTGCGCAGCTTCCCGGAGGTAACGACGGTCGCCTCCGAGCTCGGACGCCCGGATGACGGCACCAACCCGACCGGTTTCTTCAACGTCGAGTTCTACGTTGGCCTCAAGCCCTACTCGGACTGGAACGGCTCCTACCGCGACAAGGCAGGGCTCATCGAGGCGGTCAACCAGAAGCTCGAGCAGTTCCCCGGCATCAACTTCAACTACACGCAGCCGGCGGAGGATGCGGTCGACGAGGCGGAAACGGGCCTCAAGAGCGCGCTCGCGGTCAAGGTCTTCGGCCCGAACCTCGCGACGCTGCAGGCGAAGGGCAAGGCGATCAAGCAGATCCTGGCGAAAGTGCGCGGCATCACGCACGTGACGCTGGTGCAGGAGCTCGGCCAGCCGAGCCTCACGATCAAGATCAATCGCGCGCGGATCGCACGCTACGGCCTCAACGTCGCCGATATCAACGGGCTGATCCAGACCGCGATCGGCGGCGACGTCGCGACCCAGGTGGTCCAGGAAGAGAAACAGTTTGACCTGGTGGTACGCCTCGACCAGCAGTACCGCGACAACCCCGAGGAGATCGGCAACATCCTGGTCGCGACGCCCGGCGGACAGCAGGTGCCGCTCAAGGAGTTCGCGGACATAACGGTCGAGAGCGGGGCCGCGTTCATCTATCGGCAGGACAACTCGCGCTACATCGGCGTGCAATTCTCGGTGGACGGTCGCGACCTCGCGGGCGCGGTGGACGATGCGATTCACCAGGTCAACGACAAGATCACGATGCCGCATGGCTACCGCCTCGACTGGGGCGGCGAATACACGGAGTACACGGCCTCCCGGAAAGAGCTCAGCGTGATCCTGCCGCTGACGCTGTTCCTGATCTTCCTGCTGCTGTTCGCGCTCTACAGCAACGTCAAGTTCCCGATGATCACGGTCCTCGGCGTGCTGCTGTCGGCGCCGGTCGGCGGGATCGTGGCGTTGTGGCTGAGCGGGACGCCATTCTCGGTGTCATCCGGCATCGGCTTCCTCGCGCTCTTTGGCGTCTCCGTGCAGACGGCGGTCGTCTACATCTCCTACGTGAATGAGTTGAGGCGCGGCGGCACGCCCCTCGATCAGGCGATTCGCGAGGGTGCGATCCTGCGGCTGCGGCCCATCATGATGACGGCGCTGGTGGCCGCCCTGGGACTCCTGCCCGTCGCGCTCGCGACCGGCGTCGGCACCGACTCGCAGCGACCCTTTGCGATCGTGATCGTGAGCGGGTTATTCACGCGTCTCC